>JBFWQE010000009.1:0-69447 GCA_050249615.1 Vicinamibacterales bacterium | reverse complement strand
CGGAGCGAGCGGACGCGACTGTCAGAAGGCTCTCGACTTGTACACGTCAATCACTCGATCACCCAATCACCCATTCACCCAATCCCCCAATCACCCAATCCGAATGCTCAATGCCCCAATCGCCAATCGCCCGGTGAATCGCTCAATCAGCAATCGGCAATCGTCAATGGGCACAGCGCAGCTACCTCTCCTCCACCGCCAGCTGCCGCCCGTTCCCCAGCACGCTGACCCACTTCGCGACGGCCTGCCCGAGGATGATGACGGCGCACAGCATCATCGCGATGGTGCAAATCGTCAGCACCCAGCCCTGGATGTGCGTGTCCGGGTCGGGGCCGACCGCGAGCGGCCAGAAGTTGTCGCGCACGTTCAGGAACCCGCCGTAGAGGGTGTTGGTGGCGAGGAACGCCAGCGGCATCAGCGTCACCCAGGTATACCTCGCCTTGCCCGTGTTGATGAGGATGGTCGTCGCCACGGCCAGCGCCACCGACGCCAGCAGCTGGTTCGCCACGCCGAACATGGGCCAGATCGTGTTGATCTCGCCCGTGTAGATGAAATAGCCCCAGCCGAGCACGAGCAGCCCCGTCGCGAACATGGCGCCCGGCATCCACTCCTTCTCGCCGAACTTCGGGAACGCCTTGCCGAGGAACTCCTGCAGCAGGAACCGCCCCACGCGCGTGCCCGAGTCGATGGTGGTCAGGATGAAGAGCGCCTCGAACATGATGGCGAAGTGATACCAGTAGGCGAGCAGGCCCTGCATGCCCGGCATCGCGGAGAAGATCTGCGCCATGCCCACCGCCAGCGAGACCGCGCCGCCCGTGCGGCCCATCACCGTCTCGCCGACGGACGCCTCGATCTCGGCCAGGTGCACCGGCGCCATCTGCACGCCCTGGAAGGTCATGTCGGCGTACTGGGCGGGCTGCACGTTGATGGCGAAGTAGTCACCCGGCTCCATGGCGCTGGCGGCGACGAGCGCCATCAGGCCGACCAGGCACTCGATGAGCATGGCCCCGTAGCCGATCGGGCGGATGTCGCTCTCCTTGTCGATCATCTTCGAGGTCGTGCCCGAGCTGATCAGCGCGTGGAAGCCCGAGATGGCGCCGCAGGCGATGGTGATGAAGCAGAACGGGAAGAGCGGGCCAGGGATGATGGGGCCGCCGCCGTCCACGTACTCCGACAGGGCCGGCATCTTGAACTCGGGGTTCACCCAGATGACACCGAGGGCCAGGAAGAAGATGGTGCCGATCTTCGTGAACGAGCTCAGGTACCCGCGCGGGGACAGCAGCAGCCACACCGGCAGCACCGAGGCCGCGAACCCGTAGACGCAGAGCGCAATCACGATCTCGGTGCGCGACAGGTCGAAGAGGCTGGCGAACCATCCTTCCGAGTGGTTCAGCGGCTCGCCGCCGACGAGCGCCAGCAGCAGGCCGATGACCCCGATGATCGTCGCCTCGATGATGCGGCCCTTGCGCCAGACGTACATCCAGAAGCCCATGAAGATCCCGAGCGGGATCGTCATGGCGATGGTGAAGGTGCCCCAGACGCTGTCCGCCAGCGCATTGACGACGTTGATGCCCAGGCCGGCGATCGCGATGACGAGGATGAAGAGGATCGCGATCGACGCGACGATGCCGGCCGAGGGACTGATCTCCTCCTTCACGATGTCGGCCAGGGACCGCCCGCCCCGCCGCGTGGATGCCCACAGGATCATCGAGTCGTGGACGGCCCCGGCGAGCACCACGCCGGCCACCAGCCAGATCAGGCCCGGGGCGTAGCCGAACTGCGCCGCCAGCATCGGCCCGACGAGCGGCCCGGCGCCGGTGATGGCCGCGAAGTGATGGCCGAAGAGGACCCAGCGGGACGTGGGGTAGTAGTTTGCGCCGTCGTAGTTCGTGTGAGCGGGCGTGACACGCGCATCGTCCAGCATCCAGATGCGCGTGGCGATGAACGCGCTGTAGTAGCGGTAGGCGATCGCCAGGATGCACAGGACGGGGACAACGACGTAAAGCGCATGCATAAGGCGCGATAATAGCAGCGTTTACGGCGCGTCAGGTGTGTAAGTGTGTAACCCGGCCACCCGGGAATCCATCACTGTTTCGCTGCGGATCCATCCGCGGGAAGCACAGGTGGCGCGGGTGACGCGGCCTTCTCCGCCTCCCGCTCGCGGAACACGCGATCGACCAGTCCCGGCGCGCTCATCTGCGGATTCCACCCGAGGCGCAGCACCGTCAATCGCACCGGCCGCCGGCCGAAGGCCAGCGCCTCGTGGCAGCTCCACAGGTAGAGGTCGATGACGCGTCCCTGCACGGCCGGACCCGTGTCCATGATCGTCCAGATGCCGCTATAGCGCTGGTTCGGCATGTCCACCCGCACGACCGTGCCGACGGGCAGCAGCGCGGGATCCGCCGCCGCAATTCCCGTGCGCACGATCACGCCCGACGCCGTCGTCTCGCCCTTGCAGTACGCCGTGGCGGTGAAGGCCAGTTGCGCCCCGGCCTGCGGCAGGGTCGTGGCTTCGGCGATCGTGGCATGGCGCGCTGCGTAGCGGGAGTCGCGGATCGTGGCCTCGTACAGGAACACGTAGACCAGCGCAATGGCGAGGGTCGCGAGCGTGCGCAGCACGATGGACTGTGAGATCTGCATCTGCGTCACCCCCGGAAATGCTCGAAGCCCTCGGGCCACGCGTCGCGATGGCCGTCGCGCTCGAGCCAGAGCCCGCCGTCGCGCGTGAGCACGCCAATCCGCGTGAGCGGAGGCGTGGCCACGTGCCGTCGGACGTTCCTCAACCGGCCTCCCCAGCGCGGCGGCACCGCGAGCAGCAACTCATAGTCCTCGCCGCCCGCCACTGCGCTCACGAGCGCGTCGGTGCCGCGCCGCTCCCACCACCGTCGCGCCCCCGGATCCACCGGCACCGCGTCACCCGAGACGAGGGCGCCGCATCCGCTCGCCGCCGCGACCTGGCGCACCGCGTCGGCCAGGCCATCGCTCAGGTCCATGGCCGCCCGCGCCGCCTGCGCCTTCGCCACCGCGATGCCCAGCCGCACGCGGGCTTCGGGGCGCACGTGCCGCGCGATGCAGCCAGCCTCCCCCGCGTCGCCCGCCAGCAGCATCTCCAGCCCGGCGCGCGCGGCGCCGACCGTGCCGCTGACCCACAGCTCATCGCCCGCGTGGCCGCCACTGCGCGTCAGCCATCGGCGCGACGCCACCTCGCCGCCGACCGTCACGTCCACCACCAGGCCCGCCGGGCTCCGCGTGATGTTCCCGCCCGCCACCGAAACGCCATGCGCCCGCGCCAGGGTGGCGAGGCCTTCGGCCAGGTGCTCGACATCTTCCACGGGAAGGGCATCGGGCAGGGCCAGCGAGAGCAACGCCCACCGCGGGGTCGCCCCCATGGCGGCCAGGTCGCTCAAGTTCACGGCCAGGGCCTTGTGCCCGATATCGGCGGGCCGGCACCACGCGCGGGAGAAATGTACGTCCTCGACCAGCGCGTCGGTGGTGACCACGAGCCGATGATGGCGCCCCGGCTCGATCACCGCGGCATCGTCGCCCGGCCCGACCAGGATTTGGGCCCCGGGCCGGGGAAGGCGCGCCAGGATGCGCGCCAGCAGGGCGTGTTCGCCCAGATCCGATACCGTCACGAAAGGGTGTCCCGCCTTGCCGTGTGGGGAGGGTTGCTGAACCTGCAAGAGCAGGTGGAGCCGCTGTAAGAACCGCGCTTCAGGCTTCCTCTCCACGGAGGCGTGCACACCACGCGGCTGTCGCAACTCGCTTGGTTTTAACGTTGGCTCAGACAAGCCTCCGGAAAACCATCACGAACAACGCAGGACTGGCTAGATCTTAGGGCCCGGGGCGGGCCGGGTCAAGGCTTGGCCGGCCGGGAGCAAAAATCGAGCGAAAATCCGCGGGCGAGCTCGAACGGCCCCGGCGGCTGCGACCAGAGCCGCCGCCTCGGACGCCGTCGCGGGCACGTCGGGTGGGAGCGCACGCACCGCGCGGCCCGTCAGTCCCTCGACGATGACGATGGCGGCGAGGGCGCTGCCGAGCTTCGACGGGTGGAACTCATCGGGCCCGTAGAGGGCAAGCCCTGAGTCGATGCGCCAGGCCTCGCGCCAGGCATCGCCGACGGGCAGGAGCAGGCCGCCCACCGCACGCGCCGCTGCCGCATACGACGAGCTCGTGCCGGGAAAGTCGCCACGGCGCTGCCGCGAGGGCCACACCATGTAGAGGGCCGTCGAGGCCCCGCTCCTCCGGATCTCGCGATCGAAGCGCTTCGCGTACTCGACGAGCAACGCCCGGGACTCCATCAGGGCCGAGGGCCCCTGCTGGAGGATCACCGTGTGCCAGCCGCCCCGTGCAATCGCCGCGCGGGCCTCGCCGCGTCGCCAGTGGTCTTCGAGGCTCACGTCCGGGAACGCGACCATCTCGCAGATGACGGTGTGCCCCTCCGCGCTCGCGATGGCCGAGACGATGCCCGGAAGGTCGTTGGCGTAGGTCAGGCTGTTGCCGACGAACAGGACCCGAATCGGCGCAGGCTGCGCGAACCCGACGGCGGCGGCCAGGAGGGCCAGCAGGACCGGCAGGGTCTGCATCATCGAGGCCGCCGCAGAGAGCTTCTGTGCACGGTCGGCCGGTGCGGGGAGCGATCAGTCGGCCAGGGCCAGGGCCTGGTCCACGATCCGTTCGAGGGCAGCGGTCCGCTCGGCCAGGGTGCCGGAGTCCACGGCCTGCTGCTCGCGCGCCCGGAAGTACTCGTCGGTGATGTTGAGCGCCGTGAGGATGGCCAACGCCACCGTGTCGGCCGATGGTGCGGCGAGGGCGGCCTTGTGAAGCCGCGAGTCCACGTGCGCCGCGAGCTGCTGCACGTAGGTGGCGTCCAGGCTGGTCTTGATCGGGTATTGCTGGCCGTGAATCTCGACGGTGACGACTTTGAGATCCCGCATGGTGCCCTCAGGCGTGGCTCCGGAGGCGGAGCGGCCGCAATCGGCTAGAGGTTGAGGCCATCCAGCTGCTGCAGCATCTCCGTGACACGGGCCCGGATCAGGTCCCGTTCCTCGCGCAGCGTCACGGCCTCGGCGGAATTGCCTTCGGCGTCGGCCAGCCGGGCCTTGAGCGCCTCGACCTCGTGCTGCAGCTTCGCGTTCTCGTCGCTGACCCTCGCCTGCTCGTTCTTGAGCCGTCCGATCAGGCTCACCAGCGTCTTGATCTTCTCTTCGAGCCGATCGATCGGCTCCAGTCCCGCCGCGCTCTTCGTGGCCACGTCCACCTCAATCCCAGAACTTCAGAACCCCAGAACCCCAGAACCCGAGAACCCGAGAACCCGAGAACCCGAGAAGCCCACCCCTCGACAAGCCCGGGGTCGCCTGGGAGGTCATCGAGGAGGCGAGAACCCCTACCGCCTGACCGCGCCGAACTCCGAGGCGAGCAGGTCGACCACCGCGGTGGTGGCCGCCTCGACTTCGGCATCGGTGAGCGTGCGATCGAGCGACTGGAACGTGAGGCGCAGCGCCAGGCTGACCTTGCCGTCCGGGATCCCCTTCCCCTGATACCGATCGAACTCCGTTACCCCGACCAGCGTCGAAGGGGCTTTGGACCGAATGGTGCCACGAACCGTCGCGGCAGACAAGGATTCGTCCACCAGCATCGCGATGTCTCGCACGGCGGCAGGGAAGCGCGGCAGCGGCGTCGTCATGCGCGCCGGTGCGATGGCCGCTGGCGAGAGCGCATCGAGGTCGCACTCCGCGACGTAGACGACGTCGTTCGCCGGCAAATCGTGCGCGTCGCCGATGGCCGCCTGGAGCTGCCCCACCCAGCCGACGATGTGGTCGCCGCTGGCGAGGGCCGCCGCGCGGCCCGGCACGAGCACCGTGTCGGCCACGGAGCCTTCCGCCGGCGCCAGCGCCGACAGTTCCACGTCGAAGAGCGAGGCCAGTTGTTCGACCACGCCCTTCATGTCGAAGAAGTCCACGTCGCGCCGGCCGCCGCTCCAGTGATCCGGGGTGGCGAGGCCGGTCCACGCCAGCCCCATGGCGCGCGTCTCGCCGCGCGGTGAGAACCGCGTGCCGATCTCGAAGAGCTGGACGTCGCGACGGCCATGGCGACGGTTGTGGCTCACGGCCTCCACCAGGCCGGGCACGAGGCTCGGGCGCATGACGGCGAACTTCTCGGACAGCGGGTTGGCCAGCGCGACCGGGGGCTCGCCGCCCTGGAACGGCTCGGCGTGCCGGGCCTCGATGAACGCGAAGCTGATGGCCTCCGAGAACCCCGCGGCCAGTGCTGCGCGCCGCGCCCGCGCGTCCCGCGCGATGCGCGGATCGGACGGAGCCGGCGCCTGCTGCACGCCGGGGAAGGTGGCCGGCAGGTGCTCGAAGCCATGGTGTCGGCCGATCTCCTCGATGAGGTCCACGTCGCGGTGCATGTCCACGCGCCACCCGGGCGCGACGACGGACCAGCCGCCGGGGGCGCGCTCGACGCCGAAGCCGAGCGCTTCGAGGATGCGCACGATCTCGCCGTCAGGGACGTGCATGCCGAGCAGGCCCTCAACGCGCGGCTGGGCCAGGAACAGCGTGGGAGGCCGGTGCCGGGCGGGGTAGACGTCGACGAGCGCGCCCGCGGTGCCCGCGCCCAGACGCGCGAGCAGTTCGCAGGCGCGCACCATGGCCACGGCCGACGCGGTGAGGTCGGCGCCACGCTCGAAGCGCGTCGAGGCCTCGGTGCGCAGCCCGAGGGCGCGGCTCGTGGCACGCACCGACTGCGGCTTGAACCAGGCCGACTCGAACACGATGCGGCGCGTGGAGGACGACACCTCGGACTCGGCGCCGCCCATCACGCCGCCGATGGCGCTCGCGCGTTCGGCGTCGGCGATGACCAGCATGTCGGTCGTGAGGGTGCGCGCCTTGCCGTCCAGCGTCGCCAGCGTCTCGCCGGATCGCGCGCGGCGCACCACGATGGCCGGGCCCGCGAGCCGGGCGTGGTCGAACGCGTGCATCGGCTGGCCGAGCTCGAGCAGGACGTAGTTGGTGATGTCCACCACGTTGCTGATCGGCCGTACCCCGCAGGCAGTCAGGCGGTCGGCCATCCACGCGGGGGAGGGGGCGATGGTGACATCCGCCACGGCGCCCACGTACCGGGCGCAGAGATCGGGCGTCTCGATGGTGATCGGCAGCGCAGGCAGGGAGGACGCGGCGCTCCCTCCGCCAGCCCCGGCGTCCGGCCACGCGGCGTGCGGCGAGCGAAACGGCAGGCCGTACACGACCGCGATCTCGCGTGCGATGCCGGCCATGGACATGCAGTCGGGCCGGTTCGCCGTCACTTCGAAGTCCATCAATGCGTCGTCGCCCATGGGCTCGATACCCTCGAGCGGCAGCCCGCGCAGCGACAGCTTTCGCCCGATGGCCTCGGCCGGCTCGTCGATGTCGACGAACTCGCGAACCCAGGAGAGCAGCACCTTCATCGGCCGAATTGCTCCAGGAAGCGCAGATCGTTCTCGTAGAAGAGGCGTATGTCCTCGACGCCCCACTTGAGCAGCGCCACGCGCTCGATGCCCATCCCGAACGCGAAACCGGTCACCTCGTCCGGGTCATAGCCGACGTACTCGAACACGGCCGGGTGAACCATGCCGCTGCCCAGGATCTCGAGCCAGCCCGTGCGCTTGCACATGGGACAGCCCTCGCCCTCGCAGCGGATGCAGCGGATGTCCACTTCGGCGCTGGGCTCCGTGTACGGGAAGAAGCTCGGGCGGAAGCGCACGAGCGGCGCCTGCCCCGCGCGAGTGCTCTCGCCACTCCGGGTCGAAGGGCCGAAGAGCGCGGCGGCCATGGAGGTGAGCGTGCCCTTGAGGTCGGCGAGCGTGATGCCTCGCCCCACGACCAGGCCCTCGACCTGGTGGAACATCGGCGTGTGGGTGAGGTCCAGGTTGTCGCGGCGATAGACGGGCCCGATGGCGACGAGCCGGACCGGCGGATCGTGGCGCTCCATGTGGCGGATCTGCATCGCCGAGGTGTGGGTGCGCAGCAGTGTCAGCGGCTGCGGCGCCCGCGGGGCGAGGCCGCGCGTGGGCGGGTCGTACGACGCCGGCATCAGCGGGCGCGCGAGGTAGAGGGTGTCCTGCATGTCGCGCGCGGGATGTTCCGCCGGCATGTTGAGGGCTTCGAAGTTGTGGTAGTCGTCCTCGATCTCGGGCCCCTCGAGCACCTGGTAGCCGAGGCGCGAGAAGATGGCGCCGACCTCTTCGCGGATGAGGCTGAGCGGGTGCCGGCAGCCGAGGCGCGGCGCGCGGCCGGGCAGGGTGATGTCCACGGCGCCGGCCGGGCGGCGCGTGGCCGCCAGTGCGCGCTCGCGTTCGGCGAGAGCCGCCTCGACGTGTTTCTTCAGCTCGTTGGCGCCGCGGCCGAGCGCCTTCTTCTGATCGGCCGGCGCCTTCGCGATGAGCTCCATGAAGGCGGCGACCCAGCTGCCGCTGCGCGCCATCCATCGATTGCGCAGCTCCTGCAGGGCCGCGGCCGACGCCACGCCGGCCAGCTCCTCGTCGAAGATGGCCCGCGCGCGGTCCGTGCTGATGGAGGGATCGATCGTCGTCATCGCCCGTGATGATACAGAAAGGGCCTCGAGATCACCTCTCGAGGCCCAAGGGGGCTTGGGTCTTGGGACTTGGGTCTTGGGTCTTGGGACTTGGGTCTTGGGGCTTGGGACTTGGGTCTTGGGACTTGGGGCCTGAGTTCTGGCAGTTCCCCAGCCCCAGGTCCCAAGTCCCTAAGCCGTGGCCGCCTTGACCTTGTTGACGAGCGCCGTGAACGCGGCGGGCTCGCGCGCGGCGAGCTCGGCCAGGCTCTTGCGATCCAGCTCGATGCCTGCGGCTTTCAGCCCGCGCATGAAGACGCTGTAGGTGGTGCCGTTCTCGCGCGCGGCGGCGTTGATGCGCACGACCCAGAGGCTGCGGTAGTCGCGCTTCTTGCGCTTGCGGCCGACGTAGGCGTACACGCCCGCCTTCTCCGCGGCCTCCCGCATGAACTTGTAGAGCTTGCTCTTGTTCTGGAAGTAGCCCTTCGTGAGCTTCGAAAGCTTCTTGCGCTTCTGACGACGGACGACTCCACGCTTGACGCGCGGCATGATGGCTCCAGTCGCGAATGGGGGCCCGCACGGTGGCGGGACTTGAGGCCAGCGACGTCCTGTCGTGACCGGGTGCGTGATGCCGCGGCGGAAAAGCCCCATTGACGCGGGCCGCGGCGCACCCCGAGGGAAGTCAGAAGTGAGAAGTCAGAAGTGAGAAGCCGATCGCCTCTCGCTCCTGTCGTCTCAGTCTCTCGTTCCCTGCTCCTTGCTTCTCACTTCTCACTTACTTGTAGGGCAGCATCCGGTTCAGCTTCGGGGCGTCGGCGTCGGCGACCACCGCGGTGCCGCGCATCTGCCGCTTGCTCTTCGTCGTCTTGCTCGTGAGGATGTGACGCTTGAACGCCGCCGCCCGCACGATCTTCCCGCTGCCCGTCTTCTTGAACCGCTTGGCGGCTCCTCGATGTGTCTTCAGCTTCATGATCCGCTCTTCACTTCCTCGGCTTCGGCCCGCGCGGCGGGCTTCTTCGGCACTGCACCCTTCTTCGCGGTGAGGATGGTGTGCATCTGGTTGCCTTCCTGGCGCGGCATGGTCTCCGGCTGCGCCACGTCGGCCAGCTCCTCCAGCAGGCGCATCAGGATCCGGTGACCGATTTCCGGGTGCGCCATCTCCCGCCCGCGGAAGAACACCGTCGCCTTCACCTTGTCGCCGTCGGCCAGGAAGCGCTCGATGTGGTGCTTCTTGAACTGGTAATCGTGCTCGTCCACCTTGGGACGGAACTTGATCTCCTTGACCAGGATCACCTTCTGGTGCTTCTTCGCCTCGCGGCTCCGCTTCTGCTCCTGGTACTGGTACTTGCCGTAATCCATGATCTTGCATACCGGCGGCACGGCCGTGGGCGAGATCTCCACCAGGTCCAGCCCCTTCTGGCGCGCGATGGCCAGCGCCTGCGGGGGCGGCATGATGCCCAGCTGCTGTCCGGTATCGTCGACGACACGGATTTCGCGCACGCGGATGCGCTCGTTGATCCGAAGCCGGTCATCCCGGCGACCCGTGCGATTACGATCGAAGGCGATAGTGGTCCTCCATCCGGCAAAGACTCCTAGGATAACTGCTTCGAGCCCACCTCGGCAAGCGCGTCCGCCAGGAACCGGTCCAGCGGCCGGGCGCCCAGGTCGCCCTTCGACCGGCTGCGCACCGCCACCGCCCGTTCCGCCGCCTCCCGGTCGCCCACCACCAGCATGTAAGGCACCTTCTGGAGCTGCGCTTCCCGGATCTTCAGGTTCACCTTTTCCTGGCGCTCGTCCACCACGGCCCTCAGCCCCGCGGTCGCCAGCGTGGCCCGCACCTGACGGGCATAGTCCAGGTGGCGGTCGGCAATCGGCAGCACCGTCACCTGCACCGGCGCCAGCCAGAGCGGGAAGGCTCCGGCGAAATGCTCGATGAGGATGGCGATGAACCGCTCGAAACTGCCGAAGATGGCGCGGTGGATCACCACCGGCCGATGCTCGGTATTGTCGGCGCCGACGTACTTCAGGTCGAAGCGCTCGGGCGCGACGTAGTCCAGCTGGATCGTGCCGCACTGCCACTTCCGGCCGAGCGCGTCGGTGATGTCGAAGTCGATCTTCGGCCCGTAGAACGCGCCGTCACCCGCGTTGATCGTGTAGGGCTGCCGGGCCTGCTCGAGGGCTTCCTTGAGTGCGGCCTCGGCTCGATCCCACAGCGCGATCTCGCCAATGAACTTCTCCGGGCGCGTGGACAGCTTCGCCGCGTAATCCAGGCCGAAATCCGCGTAGATGCCCTGGATCAGCCGCAGCAGCGCCTCCACTTCGCCGGCGATCTGCGACTCCATCAGGAAGCAGTGGCCGTCGTCCTGTGAGAACTGGCGCACCCGCGTCAGCCCGCCGAGCACGCCGGACGCCTCGTTGCGGTGCAGCGGTGTCTGCTCGTGGAAGCGGATCGGCATCTCCCGGTAGCTGTGCTTCTCCGTGGAGTACAGCAGGTAGTGGCCCGGGCAGTTCATCGCCTTCAGACCCATCGCTTCGCCGTCGGCCGACTCCACGAGGAACATGTTCTCGCGGTAATGCGACCAGTGCCCGGACAGTTCCCACAGCGCCTTGTTGTAGACGATGGGCGTCTTCACTTCCTGGTAGCCGGCGGGGAACAGCTTGCCGCGCATGTAGTCGGCCAGCGTGTTGTAGAGCGTGGCTCCCTTGCCGGTCCAGAAACCCGCGCCCGGGGCCCAGGGGTGGAAGGTGAACAGTCCCAGTTCCTTGCCCAGCCTGCGATGGTCGCGCCTCTTCGCCTCCTCGAGGCGCGTGAGATGCTCGTCCAGCTCCTTCTGCGAGAAGAACGCCGTGCCGTAGACGCGCTGCATCGGCTGGTTCTTCGCGTCGCCCTTCCAGTAGGCATTCGAGGTCGTCGTCAGCTTGAAGGCCTTGAGCTTGCCCGTGCTGGGGACGTGGGGGCCGACGCAGAAGTCCACGAACGTGTCGCGATCCTTGATCGTGTAGCACGACACGTGCGACTGGCCGGCCGTCTTCTCCTCGATGAGCTGCACCTTCAGCGGCTCGCCGCGCTTCCGGAAGAAGTCGATGGCTTCGTCGCGGGGCCACATCTGCCGCTCGTAGCGGAAGTCACCCGCCGCCAGCTCCCGCATCTTCGCCTCGATGGCTTCCAGGTCCTCGGGCACGAACGGACGCTCGACTACGAAGTCGTAGAAGAAGCCGTCCTCGATGGCCGGCCCGATGCCGCACTGCACCTTGGGGAAGAGCGCCGTCACCGCAGCGGCCATCAGGTGGGCCGTGGAGTGACGATAGAGCTCCAGCGCCTCGGGGCTCTTGCTGGTCACGATGCGCACCGAGGCATCGGCCGTGAGGGGGTAGTCCAGGTCCACCATCCGGTCGTCCACCCAGGCCGCCAGTGCGGCTTCGGCCAGGCGGGGCGAGATGGCCTCGGCAACGGACAGGACGGGGGAGCCGGACTCCACCTGCTTCTGGGATCCGTCCGGGAGCGTGACTGTGATGTGAGGCATGGATGCGGAGCGAGGGGCTCGCCCTGAGCGAGCCTCCGACTCGCCGATGGCGAGGCGGAAGCGCGTCGAATGGTAGGCACGGGCAGACTCGAACTGCCGACCTCCTGCGTGTCAAGCAGGCGCTCTAACCAACTGAGCTACGCGCCTATGTGTCTGGCGTACCGACGAGCCGGAGTCCAAGTATACCAGACGCCTTCACGCCGCCTTCTTCTCGGTCAGGCTCTCGATGGCCTTCTCGAGAATGGGATCGCCGGCGGGTGGGGTCTGGCCGAACTCGATGGTCGGCTGCTCCACGGCAATGTCGGGGACGAGCCCCTTCTCGTTGATGGCGCCACCGCCGGGGAGCAGGTAATAAAGGTGAGTCAGGAGCAGGCCGCTGCCATCGGGCAGCTTGACGAGTTTCTGCCTGGCGGCCCGGCCCCGCGTGCGTTCGCCCACGACCTGCGCGCGCCGATTACCCTGAAGGGCCCCGGCGAACAGCTCCGCCGCGCCGGCGGTGCCGTTGTCGGTCAGCAACACCACTGGCAGCGTGATGGCGCCGTCACCGCTGGCGGCGGCAATGGGCTCCTTGTCCTTGCCGCGATCCTGGCGAAAGGCGAGCGTGCCGCTCGACACGAACAGGCGAGCCGCCGCAAGCCCTGTCTCCAGGTCGCCGAACGCATTGCCGCGCACGTCGACGACGAGCCGAGCGGCGCCGGCCTTCTGGAGGGCCGCGGTCTCGCTGCGAATCTGTTCCGCGGTGGCCCGCCCGAACTCCGCTACCCGAAGGTAGCCCGTGCCGGGCGCCGCGACCCGACCCCGCACGGCCAGGGCCGGCAGCGCTTCGCGGGTGAGCTCGACGTCGTGCGGATCGGCCGCATTGCCGCGGAGCAGGGTGAGCCGCACCGTGGTCCCGGGCTTGCCGCCGAGCAGCCTCATGCCCTCGAAAACCGACGTATCGCGCGTGGACTGCCCGTCGATGGCGCGGATGTAGTCGCCAGGCTGCAGGCCCGCGCGCGCCGCCGGGGAACCGTCCCGGGCCGCGATCACGCGCAGGTAATACTGTCGGGTGAGCTCGAGGCCCGTCTGGCCCTGGGGCAGCGCATCGCCCTTCTCGAACGCCGACACCTGTTTGACGTCCAGATAAGCCGTATCCGGATCCAGCCCGTCGGCGAGGCCGTGCAGGGCCCCGTGCATCACCTTGTCCACATCCACGTCCTCGACGTAGTTGTTCGTGATGAGCGTGACGACGTCCTCGAAGATGCGGAGATGCTGGTAGCTTTCCTCCCGCGCCGCCATGGCCCTGCTCATGAAGCCCCCGACCGCCGCAAAGACGACGATGGGGATGGACAGGGCGAGCACGATGAGGCGGCCGCGTCGGTTCATGGTGGACTCCTGAGCCATTGTAGGGGATCGACCGGCCGCCCGTCGACGCGCACCTCGAAGTAGAGGGCGGCGCTCCCGGCCGGGGCCAGCCCGACCAGGCCGACGGTGCCACCCCGCGCGATGCGGGTGTCCCGTTCCACCAGGGCCTCGCGGAGGTGCCCGTACAGCGTGAACGACTGGTTCCCGTGATCGACGATGACCAGCGTACCGAAGCCGGCAAAGGGCGCCGCGTAGGCCACCCGTCCACCGTGCACGGCCCGAACGCGGCTCCCCTCGTCGGCCGCGATCTCGATACCGTTTCGGACGATCGACGTGCCGAATCGGCCTTCGCGGCTGGGGCCGAACCGCGTGACGACACGGCCACGGACCGGCCAGTCCAGAGCGCCGCGGAAAGGCTCGAACGGCAGGTCGGCGGGTGTGTCGCCCATATTGACGACGGCCTGCTGCAGGGCGGACTGGGCCTGCAGCAGTTCGGCCACGTACTGCGCGGCGAGGTCGCGACGGGCATCGAGCGCGTCAATAGCCGCATTCCGTGCCTTGACCGTTTTCTCCAGCGCCGCCCGCGCCTCCGCCGCCTTCTGCTGCAGGCCGATGACCTCCGCCCGCCGTGCTTCCAGCTCGGCGAGCGCCGTGCGCTCCGCGGCGAGGGTTCGCCGGTGCGTCTCGACGCGGAGGCGATCCAGCGTGGCGATGGCCGCGACCCCCCGCGTCAGGCGGCCGAAGGCCCGAGGGTCGTCCGACGAGAGCAGCAGGCGCGCGTAGCCGCCGCGGCCGCGCTTGTAGATGGACACGAGCCGCTCGGCGACGCCAGGCGTGTTCGCGACTCGCTCGGCCTCGAGTTCCTCCACGCGTCCGGCCGCGGCATCTCGCTCCGCCGTGACCGTCGCCAGCTGGGCATCTGTCGAGGCGACCTGCTCCTGGGCGATGGCACGCTCCAGCTCGAGCTTGCGGAGGTCGTTGAAGAGCGTCCGCGCCCGGGCCGCCAGCTCGTCGGCCTCCTTCTGCAGGGCCCGAATCCTTTCTGCCGCCCGCGCCACCAGGGCCTTCGCCTCGCCGGCAGTGTCCTGAGCCGGAGCAGGCACGGCGGCGGGGGGCTGCCCCGCGGCGGATCCCTGCCATCCGGACAGGACCGCTGCACCGGCGGCGACGAACCAGCAGGCCAGGCCCCACGCGGGAGCACGACATCGCATCGTGGCGCAATTGTAAGATCGGTTGATGCAGAACCCCCCGGAATCGGCCCCCGTGATCATCTCCCGGGGAGAGTTGCGGTGGTTGACCATCAGCACCTGGCTCGGCGGGGTGTTCACCCTGACCCTCCTGCCGATGGTGCTCGTCCCGAGCCTCGGGATCCCCATGGGCATGGCCCTGTCCTATCTGGTGTTTTTCATCGAGTGGCAGCCCGTCCAGCTCATCACTCAGCGGGTCGTGGGAACCAGGCCGGCCGTGACCCGCATGCTTGCGCTCGTCGCCAGCGCCGCGGTCGTGGCCTTCTACCTGCGCGATTTCCTGGGAGGCGCGGCGGCGCCTCCGGCGTGATCATCCACGCCCGACGGGGAGGCGAGTTGCGACCCGCCGTCGAGATCCACGCCCGCCTGCCCGAAGTACCCCAGGATGGTCGGGGCGACGTCGAGCACGCTCATCTCCGTCGCTGACACGGCCACCGACGACAACCACACGCCGGGCACCGTCCGCTCATCCACCGACGAGTGCTCGGCGCTCCATCGCTCGTGGTTTCGATCGATGGCGACCTCCGCTGCGCCGCCCAGCATGGCGTCCCAACTGGCGCGATAGCCCGGTGAAAAGGTAACGACCAGGTCCGGTGCGCCGGCGGCGTGCGGGCCCGTGAACAACTCCCGGCCCGGACGCACGCGCGCGACCACCCGCCGACCCGAGAGCGGATCGGTGAGTCGTTCGAGTCCCTCGCGCAGCTGCTGGAGAACGGCCTCGTAGGCCGCCCCGGGCTCGACGATTCCTCCCGGGTCACGGCCGCGCACGTTGATGTAGAGATGTCCCGCTCCCATCGCCCGTGCGGTCGTCTTCGTCCAGTCCACGGTGTCCTCCCACAGCGAGGCATCGGCCAGAGCGGCGAGCGTGACCGGACCCGGCGGCGCGCGCCAGTGGAGCAGCCCTTCCGTGGCGAGCCATCGATTCAGATCCACCACGTGGCGCGCGGTGTACAGCCCGTAGGGCGACACCACCGCCAGGTCCGCTCCGTCAGGCAACCGGGCGCGGATCTGGCCGACGAGCTCGTCCAGCCGCAGGTACATGCGCTCGATCGCGCCGGCGAACTTCGGCGCCAGGGCGCTGTCGTGCGTGGCATGCCCCGGGTCGATGAAGCGCCACATGAGCCGGCCGGTCGTGTCGAGGCTCTCGATGCCCGCGACGATGAGGTGCCAGTCGGCCGAGTCCACGCGATTGAGCAGCGCCTCCGCCCGATCCTCGAACGTCTCTTCCTCGGCGGCGATGAACAAGGCCTCAGGCAGCCACCCGTCTGCCAGCGCCCACCCGGCCTCCGGCCAGGCCAGAGTGCGGTACACGCCGAGGCGATCGAACAGTCGACCGGCAGCCGAGGGCGGGGCGGAAATGGCGGACGGCGGGGCGGCGGGATGCCACTGAATGGGCGACACGTAGAGCTGCACGTCGTTGCCGGCGCGGGCGAGATAGAGCTGCACCAGGCCGCGAACCCGGGTCACGGGGCTCACGCTGACGGAGAGCTCGACCCACCTGCTGCGCTGGCCCTCGGCGAGGTACACCGAGGCGTCGCCGATGGCGATGTTCGCGCTGCGGGCCTCAGGATTCCAGGTGACGGTGAGCGGAAGGTCCCTGCGTTCGGGGGCGCGCAAGCCCACCACGGTGGCGTGCGCGATGTTCCGCGCGAAGGCGAGGCGCTCGACGCGGCCTCCGTACCGGGTGGGACCCACCTGGGACGGTGAGACGTCGGAGGCGAGCCATGTGTAGCCGGCTCCGGGGCTGCCGCCCCAGTCGGGGAGCGGCGTGCCGGCGATGAGCGTGCCTCCAGGGATCGGTCGCGGGGGGAAGGTGCCCGGCACGAAGAGCACCCGGGCGCGAGTGCCGGCTTGTCCCAGGCGTGTCCAGAAGGGCTCGACGTCCACGACGGGCTCGTACGCGGCGCCTTCCGACCACCAGCGGCCGAACCACCGCCGGGACGCGCGAGGCACCAGCGTGGCGGCCCGGGGCCGCCCCGAGTCGGGATCGGGGGCGATCAGGTCGAACACGCCATGCCGCCCGGCGTTGACGCCTGTCGCCAGCGAGGTCCAGGCCGACGCCGGTTCGGCACCCGGCGTCGAGATAACGCGCGTGACGCCCGAGGCGCGGGCGAGGTCGGCCAGGTGCGGCGCGCGGCCCTGCCGGATCAACCGCTCGGTGATCTCGGGATCCATGCCGTCCACCGCGAGCACGACCAGCCTCCGCACGGCCGTGTCCGGCGTGGGCGCGCACGCCGCGGCCAGCAGGGCCGCGGCCAGGCACAAGCTCCGCACGCCGCGCATCTTATACTGGCGGGGTGCGGGCGCTCGGCATCGACTACGGCGCGCGCCGGATTGGCCTTGCGCTGAGCGACGCCACCGGCACGCTGGCCTCGCCGTGGCGGCTGGTCGAGCGACCATCGTCGGAGGGGGACACGCTGCGGCTGATCGTCGAGACGATCGACGGCCTTCAGCGGGAAGACGAGGGGCTCGACGTGGTGGTGGTCGGCTGGCCTCGTCGCCTCGACGGTACGCCCACCGATCAGACCCCGCGCGTCGAAGCGTTTGCGCGCGCCCTCGAGGCGCGGACCACGGTGCGCGTCGTCCTGCAGGACGAGCGGTTGTCGAGCCACGAGGCCGAGCGGCGGCTGACCGAACGCGGCCATCGCGACTGGCGCGTGCGCAAGAAGAAGCTCGATGCCGCCGCTGCCGCGGTCGTCCTGCAGGACTTCCTCGACCATCGATCCTGAGCCATGCGCGTCGTCAAGGGGCTGTTGATTCTCGCCATAGTCCTGGGCCTGGCCGCGGCCGGTGTTGCGTGGGTGGCGTACACGCGCGTGCACGAACCGTTTCAAGGCTTCGAAGGCCCTGAGCAGTTCGTGGACATCCCACCGGGCACGGGTGCGGGCGGCGTCGGCGCCCGGCTGGCGGAGGCCGGCGTCGTGCGCGACGCGAACACCTTCCGCGTCGCGCTGTGGCTGACAGGCCGGGCTCGCGACCTGAAGGCGGGCGAGTACCGCTTCGATCGGGCGTCGAGCGCTGTCGAGGTCATCGATCGCATCGCGCGCGGGGACGTCTACAAGCGGCTGGTCACGTTCCGCGAGGGGCTCATCATCGCGGACATAGCGGCCGTATTCGAGGAGCGCGGGTTCGGGCCGGCCGCCGAGTTCGAGCGGGCCGCGAAGAACCGCGCGCTCATCGCGGATCTCGATCCTGACGCGCGCGACCTCGAGGGCTACCTGTTTCCCGAGACCTATGCGTTGCCCAGGGGAACCACGGCCGACGAGCTGGTGGCACAGATGGTGGGGCTCTTCCGCAAGCTGTATTCGGAGGGCCTGCAGGCCGAGGCCGCTGCCGCCGGCTTGACCACGCGCCAGGTCGTGACGCTGGCCTCCCTGGTGGAGAAGGAGACTGCGCGCGCCGAGGAGCGGCCCCTGGTCGCCGCCGTGTACCGCAACCGCCTGGCCATCGGCATGGGCATGCAGGCCGATCCCACGGTCATCTATGCCCTCCGGCTGGCCGGCCGATACGACGGCAACCTCTCGCGGGCCGACCTGCAGTTCGACTCACCCTACAACACGTACCGGTACGCGGGCCTGCCCCCGGGACCGATCGCGTCACCGGGCCTGGCCTCCATCGAGGCCGCGATCCGACCGGCCGACGTGCGCCACCTGTACTTCGTGAGCCGGAACGATGGCTCGCACGTCTTTGCCGACACGCTGGCCGAGCACAACCGTAACGTGCACGAGTGGCAGGTCCGGTACTTCCGGGAGCGCCGCCGTTCTCGCTAGGCGAATGGATCAACCTGGTCCGGACTGGCAACCGGTTTGCACTTTCGATCGTGGATGGCGCGGCACGCCAGGGAGGCAGATATGAGGGTATTTGAGGTAATGAGCGAGAATGTTGCGACCGTGGAGCCGCAGACCCCTGCGGCGATGGCCGCGCAGCTCATGCGCTCGAAAGGCATTCATCACCTGGTGGTGATGGACAACGGTGTGCTCCAGGGCGTGGTGTCGGCGCGCGACCTGCCCGAATCGGTCACGACGGGGCGCCGTGGGGGGAAGAACGTCGAAGACGTGATGCAGACGCACGTGGTGACCGTCGGCCCCAATGCGCTCACGAGCCGGGCCGCGAACGTCATGCGGGGACGGGCGATCGGGTCGCTCGTCGTGGTGCAGCGCGGCAAGGTCATGGGCATCGTGACCGTCAGTGACCTGCTCGATCTGGTGGGCCAGGGCGCGGGCCGGCAGCCCAAGCGGGCGGCCCGGCCGATCCTGAAGAAGCGGGTTCCGCACCGCAAGCAGCACGGCTCGGGCGGAGGCTGGTAGCCGGATCGGCCTCGGCACCGGTCCGGCACACTCGGACGGGAATCCGGCAGCCGCGGAATCCGGCGCGCCGGTTTGCCGTCAGTCGCCGGCCCACCGCAGGGCCGGCGTGCAGGAGGACAAACCATGATCGCGCTCAACAGCATTCTGGTCCCGACGGATTTCGGCCCACCTTCGGAGCTGGCCCTGGTGTACGGGCGGCATCTCGCCCGCCAGTTCGGCGCCGTGCTGCACGTGCTCCACTCGGTGGAGAGCGTGATGCTTCCCGGTGGTGCCGAAGTGCCAATGCCCGCGGTGCAGCAGGTGGAAGCGGGACTGCTGGAGGTCGGGCGGCGCCAGATGGCAGAGGCCTTGACCGACGACGACCGCACCTCGCTGAAGGTGGTCGACGTGGTGAGGCAGGCGCCATCCGCCGCTGCCGACATTCTCGAGTACGCGCGTGCCAACCACATCGATCTGATCGTCATGGGCACGCACGGACGCGGCGCGCTCGAGCACCTGCTGATGGGCAGCGTCGCCGAACGCGTCGTGCGGCGGGCGCCCTGCCCGGTGCTGACCGTTCGCGCCACCGAGCGCGACTTCGTCCAGCCCGACACGCTCGCGCCGGTCAGGCCGGTCTGAGGCGCCGCAGAGGCGGTCCGATGAAGCTATCGGCCTTTGCCCTGGATTTCGACGGCACGCTGACGTTCGACGGCCGGCTGCCGGCGAGCGTGGCGGATGCCATTGGGGACGCGCGGCGTCGCGGCATCGTGACGGTGCTCGCCACCGGCCGCCGGCTGGACGACTTGCACGCCTGCGCCGGGGACCTCGCCGTCTTCGACGCCATCGTCGGGGAGAACGGCGCGGTGCTGGAGTTTCCGGCGCGCGCGCGGCGTGCCGTGCTGTCGCATCCGCCGGCGCCGGTGTTCCTCGAGGAGCTGACGCGGCGCGGCGTGCCGTTCGTCGTGGGGTCGTCGATCGTGGAGACCGACGGCGGCGCCGCGGCGGCCGTGCTGGAGATCCTCCACCGGCTGCAGCTCCCGCTCGTCCTGGCCTTCAACCGCGGGCGCCTGATGATCCTGCCACCCGCGGTCGCCAAGTCCACCGGCCTGCGCGAGGCGCTGAGGTCCATCCGCGTCTCGCTGCACAACACCATCGCCATCGGCGACGCCGAGAACGATCACGACATGCTGGACGCGTGCGAGGTCGGCGTCGCGGTGGGCTGGGGCAGCCCGGCCCTCAAGGCCGTGGCCGACGAGGTGATCGAGGGCCGCGGGCCCGACGCGGTGGCCCAGTACATCCAGCGGGCCTCGCGCCAGACGCGGCTGTCGGCCGCCCAGATGGGGCGGCGTTCGATGCTGCTCGGACACCGGAAGGGCGGGGCGGAATTGCGGCTGGCGCTGCGCGGGCGGACCATCCTGATTGGCGGCGAGCCCGGCTCCGGCAAGTCGGCGCTCGCGGGGCTGCTGTGCGAGCAGCTCATCCTGCAGGGCTACTGCGTCTGCGTGCTGGACCCCGAAGGCGACTTCGTCTCCCTTCGGACCCTGCCCGGCGTGGTGGTCCTCGGTGGGGAAGATGCCCTGCCCACCGCGCGCGAGCTGATGCGCACGCTCGAGTACCCGGACGTCAGCGTCGTGATCGACCTGAGCAAGGCGCCGCATCGCGACAAGGTGACCTACGTGCGCGGGGTCCTGCCACTGCTGAACACCCTGCGCCGGCGCACCGGCCTGCCGCACAAGATACTGCTGGACGAGGCGCACTACTTCCTGTGGCCCGGGAGCGTGAACCACCTGATCGATCCGGAGCTGGCCGGCTACATCCTCGTGACCTACCGGCTCTCGACCATCTCGCCGGATGCGCGCCTGCCCCAGGACACGGTGGCCATCCTGCGCCGTGAAACGGACGCCCACGAGGCGGAGACCCTGGCGGCGATGTGCTGTCCGGGCTCGGACCGACCCCTCCCGAAGTCCATGGTGGCGCGTCTCGGGCCCGAGGAGGCGGCGTTGCTGCCCGGCGCCGACGAGGCGCACGGCGAGGTCGTGCGATTCACGGTGGCCCCGCGGCTGACCGAGCACGTGCGGCACCGCTCCAAGTACCTCGACATGCCCATTGCCGACGCCCAGGCCTTCGTCTTCGGCGAAGGGGCCCGCGCGCGGCCGCACGCGCGGACGATGAAGGAGTTCATGTCGCTGCTGGGCAGCCAGCCGCCCGCCGTCCTGCAGGGGCATCTGTGGCGCCACGACTTCTCCCGTTGGATCGAGCACGTCTTCCGTGACGGGCCGCTGGCCGCCCGAGTGCGCGCCATCGAGGACTGGAGCGAGAGGGACGACATGGCCAGGGACGCGGCCGAGGCCATCAGCCAGGCCATCCGCGCGCGGTACGAGCCGCCGGTCGAGCCCTTCACGCGCCAGCCCTCCACCGCGTGACCCGACTCCAGGCTCCCGACTCCCGGTTCCCGACTCCCGACGCGATCTACCGCTCGTTCCAGCGCAGCTTCTGCCGGAGCACCTCGAAGTAGCTCCGATTCGACGCGCGCACGAGCCGCAGTGGCCGGGGGGCGCGCGAGATGGTCACCGCGCGGCCCGGAGGGAGGGGGAAGCCGGACTGCCCGTCGAAGGTGACGTAGATCTCGTCTCCCGCGTTGGTGCTCGTGGCCACGACGCGCACGTCGCGCTCGGCGGGGATGACAATGGGACGGTTGGTCAGCGCGTGGGGCGCGATAGGCGTGATGACCAGCGCGTCCATCGCCGGGTGGACGATGGGCCCGCCGGCGGAGAGGTTGTAGGCCGTGGATCCTGTGGGGCTGGCGACGATCAGGCCGTCCGCCTTCACCGTCGTCAGGAACTGGTCGCCGACCCACACCGAAACCTCCACCATGCGCGACAGCGCGGTGCGCGTGAACACGACATCGTTGAGCGCGACGAACCCGCCCGCGTGAGTGCGGGGGCCGGCCGAGTCGGACGGCTCATCGCCGGCCACGACGGCGCGCAGCATCATCCGCTCGTCGTGCGCGGCCTGTCCGCTGACGACGGCCTCGAGCGATGCGAAGAGCTCGGGCCTCGTGATTTCGGTGAGGAAGCCCAGCGAGCCGAAGTTCACGCCGAGGATGGGGATGTCGCGCCCGGTGGCGGCGATGCGGTCGGCCATGGCGAGCAGCGTGCCATCTCCGCCCAGCACGAGCACCAGGTCCACCTCGTCGGGCATGTGCTCGCGTTCGACCACCCGGCGGACCCCCCGCGCCAGTGCGGCGGCGGCATCGGGTGACCACCACGCCTCCACCCCGCGCGCGGCCAGCCACGCTTCGAGCGCGGCGAGGGTCTCGTCGGCGTCGGGCAGCTGCGGCTTGGTGACGATGCCGACTTTCACCGGCGTGCCTCGAGGAGCATCAGGAACTCCTTGTTGCCCTGCGCGCCGGTGATGGGCGAGTCCACCAGGGCCAGGCGGCCCAATCCTACCCCAGCCGCCGCCGTGGTCACCTCCGCGACGACGCGCTCGTGCACCGCGGGGTCGGAGACCACGCCCCTCTTGCCCACGTCACGGCGCCCGGCCTCGAACTGGGGCTTGACCAGGGCCACGATCCGGGCACCCGGCGCCAGGAGTGGCGGCAGGACGGGGAAGATGAGCGCGAGGGAGATGAACGACACGTCGATGGACACGAAGTCGACGCCGCGGCCGATGTCCGGAAGATCCGCCCGCGTGAGGTGCCGGGCGTTGACGCCCTCGATGACCGTGACGCGGGGATCGGTGCGGAGCTTCCAGTGCAGCTGCCCGTGCCCGACGTCGAGGGCGATGACATGGCGCGCGCCCCGTTGCAGCAGCACGTCGGTGAAGCCGCCCGTGGACGCGCCGAGGTCGAGGGCCAGCGCTCCCGTGACGTCGAGGCCGAATGCGTCGAGCGCGTGGGCGAGCTTGAGGCCGCCGCGGCTCGCCCAGGGATGCGCAGGGCCGATGACCCGCACGTCGGCTTCGACGTCCACCATCGTGCCGGCCTTCTGCGCGCCGTGGCCGTTGACGTCCACCTGGCCGGCGAGGATCAGGGCGCGCGCCTTCTCCCGGGACTCGACCAGCCCCTTGTGCACGAGCAGGGCATCGAGCCGCATGCGCGTGGTCATGTGCGCCGCTCGACGATCCAGCGCGCGATGCCCGCAAGCGGCGTGTCGGCCAGGCCCGCCTCCGCCAGGGCGGCTTCGGCACGGGACAGGCACCGGGCCGCGAGCGCCTTCGACGCCTCGAGGCCGTACAGAGAGACGTAGGTCGGCTTGCCGGATGCGGCGTCCTTGCCGGCCGTCTTGCCCAGGTCGGCCGATGCGCCCTCGACGTCGAGGATGTCGTCCACGATCTGGAACGCAAGGCCGATCTCGCGCGCGTAGCGGTCGAGCGCGTCGAGCACGCGCGAGCCCGCGCCGCCCATGATCGCGCCGGCCAGGACCGAGGCCCGGATGAGGGCGCCCGTCTTGCGCGCGTGCATGTCGGCGAGCGCCGCCGCGTCCATCGATGGCGGGCCCTGCCCGGCGCGGCCGTCGCGCGGGTGATGGCGCGAGGGATCGGCATCGAGGTCGATCGCCTGGCCGCCCACCATGCCGATGGCCCCGGCGGCCTCGGCGATCACCTGGATGGCCCGCAGCTGGCGCGATGCGAGGTCCGGCTCGCGAGTGTCCGGCCGTCGGGCGAGGAGGGCGAAGGCCTCCGCCTGCAGCCCGTCTCCGGCGAGGATGGCCATGCCTTCGCCGTGCACGACGTGCGAGGTGGGACGCCCCCGGCGCAGGGAGTCGTCATCCATGGCCGGCAGGTCGTCGTGGATGAGCGAGTAGGTGTGAATCAGCTCCACCGCGCACGCAGCCGGCAGGGCGAGCGCCAGGGCATCGTGCAGCGGCCCGCGATACACGGCCTCGCACGCGGCCAGCACGAGGATGGGCCGGAGGCGCTTGCCGCCGCCGAGCAGCGAGTAGCGCATGGCGTCGAAGATGACCGGCGGGCACCGCGGAGGCGCGGGCAGCGCCTCGGCCAGCGCCGCCTCGACGTCGGCGCGGCGCGCCTCGAGATATTCGCCCAGGTTCACCGCGGGGTCAGGCCTCGTCGTCGCGGTCCAGGCCGAGGGCCGGAGACGCCTGGCGCGCCTCGCCCCGCTCGTTGAGCACGTCGATCCGACGCTCCGCGGCCTCGAGCCGCTCGTGGCAGTAGCGCGAGAGCGTCACGCCTCGCTCGTAGAGCGCCAGCGAGGTCTCGAGCGGCAGGTCGCCCTCCTCGAGCTTCTTGACGATGCCCTCGAGCTCGGCGATGGCGGCTTCGAAATCCTTGATGGTGGGATCCATAGCGGACGCGCGATCGATTGTAGCGCGTGTGCCGCGGCGCTACGGTTCCGTGACGCGCGCGCTGATCTCGCCGCGTTCCAGCGTCACGCGGATGGCCTCGCCGGCCCGCACCGTGGCGGCATCGCGCAGGACCCTCTTCCGGTCGGCGTCCCAGCAGACGGCGTAGCCGCGCCCGAGGACCGCCAGCGGGCTGAGCCCGCTCAGCCCGGCGGCCGTGGCCTTGAAGCGCGACTGCATCCGGTGCAGCCGGAGGGCCATCGCGGCGTCCAGCCGTCCCCGCTCGGCAATCAGGGTCGCGCGAACCTTGCCGAGGCGATGGCGCGGATCGAACTGCGAGAGGCCGCGGCGCAGCGTTTCCACCCGCCGCCGGCGGCGTTCGAGGCCGTCGCGCGCCTCCGCCGAGAGACTGGCGGAGAGATCCGAGAGGTGGCGCGCCCGCCACGCGAGCCGCCCCGGCAGGCCCGCGTACCCCGGGCGCGCCAGCAGGCCGTTCAGCCGCGACTCGAGCCGGCGCAGGCGCCCATGCACCGCACCGTCCAGCCGGTGCGCGAGCCGATCGATGTGCGCCTGGAACTCGTCCTTCTTCCGCACCACCAGTTCGGCCGCCGCCGACGGCGTGGGCGCGCGCAGGTCCGCGGCGAAGTCGGCAATCGTGAAGTCGGTCTCATGGCCGACGGCGGAGATCACGGGGACCGGGGAGGCGGCGATGGCCCGCGCCACGGCCTCCTCGTTGAAGGCCCAGAGGTCCTCGAGTGATCCGCCCCCGCGGCCGACGATGATCACGTCCACGCCCTCGATGCGGTGAGCCAGTCGCAGGGCGCGGGCGATGTCGCCCGCCGCGCCCTCGCCCTGCACGCGGGTGGGCGAGATGACGAGGTGCGCGTTCGGGTAGCGACGGCGCAGCACGCGCACGATGTCCCGAAGCGCCGCGCCATCGATGGAGGTGACGATGCCGATGCGGCGGGGCAGCGCGGGAAGCGGACGCTTGCGCGCCTCGTCGAACAATCCCTCGGCGGACAACTTCTTCTTCAGCTGCTCGAAGGCCAGCTGCAACGGGCCGTACCCCTGCGGCTCCATGTGCTCGCACACCAGCTGGTACTCGCCCTTCGGCTCGTAGACGCTGATCCGCCCGCGGGCCACCACGTGCAGGCCGTCCTCGGGGCGGAACTTGAGCAGCCGGAGCGCCGAGCGGAAGACGACGCCCTTCACCTGGGCACCCGCGTCCTTCAGCGTGAAGTAGAAGTGCCCGGAGTTCCAGGCGCGGCCGTTCGAGATCTCGCCCTCCACCCACACGTCGGCGAACTCCGATTCGAGCACGCCGCGCAGGCGGGCCGACAACTCGGACACCGAGAGGATGCGACGCCGGGACGCGGATGGGGCCGCAGATGACGCAGATGACGCAGATGACGCAGATGGCGCAGATGGCGCAGATGACGCAGATGGCGCAGATGGAACAGTTGGCGCGGAGGGAACTGCCCGGGGCGCCGGGGTTGGAGCCCCGGGTTGAGTCGTCTGCCTGGGGTGGGGCGGCCGAGGCGCCGCGCGGCCCGGGGGATCGTCGAACGGGAGCTGGCTCATCGCGCGGCCGTCTCCTCGGCGGCGGCGAGGGCGTCGATGTCGGCCGCGCCCAGGCTCAAGCGCTCGATGGCCGTGGCCCGACCGGTCAGCGGGTCTGCCGTGATCAGGACGCCGTTCAGGCGCGGATCGCCCGTGGCGGGTTCGAATCTGGCGGGCATGCCGGTGCGGAAGCGTGCGAGCACCCCGGCGCGGTCCATGCCGATCACGCCATCGTGCGGTCCCGTCATGCCCGCGTCGGTCAGGCAGGCCGTGCCCCCTGGCAGGATGCGCTCGTCGGCGGTCTGCACGTGCGTGTGGGTGCCGATGACCGCGCTGACGCGGCCGTCGAGCAACCAGCAGAGCGCAATCTTCTCCGAGGTTGTCTCCGCATGCATGTCCACGAGGATGACCGACGCGCCCTGCTCTCGAAGGGCCGCCACCTCGCGTTCCGCGACGGCGAACGGATCGTCGATGGTCGAGAGGAACACGCGGCCCATCACGCTCAGGACGCCGACCGCCGTCCCATCGGCCGCGCGAACGACCGTGGAGCCCCGGCCGGGCGTACCGGGCGGGTAGTTCGCGGGGCGGAGCAGGCGCGGTTCGCGATCGATGAACTCGATGATCTCCTTCTTGTCCCAGATGTGGTTGCCGCCGGTGATGACGTGGACGCCGGCCTTGAAGATGTCCTCGGCGTTCTCGCGCGTGATGCCCGCACCCGCCGCGGCATTCTCGCCGTTGGCCACGACCAGATCGAGCCCGTACGCGCGGACGAGCGGCTTGACGGCTCGCTTCACCAGCTCACGGCCAGGCCGGCCGACGATGTCGCCGAGGAAGAGGAGCTTCACCTAGGCCCCGGATTCCACGGGCACGAGGAACTCCTGGCCGCGCCGCTCGTCGAGGCGGGGGAGCACGATGCGCAACTCGCCGTGGGCCAACGTCGCGCGAGCCCGTGCCGCGTCGACCGCCGCATGGATGCGGACGGCGCGGGCGAAACGGCCGAAGTCCCGCTCCACCAGGTGATAGCTCGTCGGCGTGCGCGACGGCTCGCTCCGCTCCTTTTCGCCGACGACGAGCACGATGCCGCCCTTGATCAGGATGCGCAGGGCGTCGGCGGAGAGGCCAGGGACGTCCACCAGCACCTCGACGGTGGCATCGGTCTCGAGGACGTCCAGCGTCGGCGAGCACTCGCCCGACACGAACGCCCGACGGTCGGGGCGGCGGCGGGCCAGATCCTCGAACAGGCGGCGGACCTCGTGCGCGAGATCGGGCGGATCGTGCGGGGACGCGATGTACGACATCAGTTGTCGATTCTAGCGCGCAGGACCGCCAGCGGGCGACACGGACAGCTCGCCTGTCGGTCTCGCGGGGATGGCCGGGGTTATGCACATCCCGCCGGTGAGGCGCGCCTTTGGACGGATTCCCGTCACCGACGTGCCCATTCGGGGGTGTGCGATGTTCCCTCATCATGCAGGTTCTCTGATTCTGGCCGCGGCGATCGCGGCCACCTCGGCCGCCATCACACTGGCGGCGCCGCAAGGGCCTTCAGCGGCGGGGAGGGCAGCGCGCGGGCCGGTGGAAGAAGGGGCCGACATGTATCGCGGCTACTGCGCGCCGTGCCACGGCGCCAAGGGCCGTGGGGACGGTCCGGTGGCGACGGCCCTCACGACCAAGCCCACCGACCTGACCCGGTGGCCGCGGCCAACAAGGGCGAGTTCCCGGCCCAACGCGTCGCCATGGTGCTGGATTTCGGCGTCGTCGTGCCCGCGCACGGATCCACGGACATGCCGACCTGGGGTTCCACCTTCCGTGTGATGGGCGACGAAGCCATGGTCCGGCAGCGCATCACGGCGCTGACGCGCTACCTGGAGACGATTCAGCAGAAGTAGAACTGCCGGCGGAAGGGGCCCACAGCCGCGCCCAAAGGCGGTCTAGAATATGAGTGTTATTGACTAAGATTGTATGCTTGACAATTACTCAGCGTGTCCCTATCCTGAGATCAACTGACGGAGGCGAGACAATCCACATGGCAAAGAGCAAGGTGATCGGCATCGACCTTGGCACCACGAACTCGGTGGTAGCGGTCATTGAGAGCGGGCAGCCGGCGGTCGTGGTCAACCAGGAGGGCGCCCGGACGACGCCCTCGGTGGTGGGCATCACGAAGGACGGCGAACGCCTGGTCGGCCAGGTGGCCAAGCGCCAGGCCGTCACCAATCCCGAGAACACGGTGTTCTCGGTGAAGCGCTTCATGGGCCGGAAGTTCACGGAGGTCGCCGACGAGTCGCGCCGCGTGCCCTACAAGGTGGCGGCGGCAGCCAATGGCGATGCGTGGATTGATGTGCGCGGCAAGCAGTATTCCCCGCCCGAGATCTCGGCGATGGTGCTCCAGAAGCTGAAGCAGGCGGCCGAGGACTACCTGGGCGAGAAGATCACCGACGCGGTCATCACCGTGCCGGCCTACTTCAACGACGCCCAGCGGCAGGCCACCAAGGACGCTGGCAAGATCGCCGGGCTCAACGTCCAGCGCATCGTCAACGAGCCCACGGCGGCTGCGCTGGCCTACGGGCTCGACAAGAAGGCGGACGAGACCATTGCCGTGTACGACCTCGGCGGCGGCACGTTCGACATCTCCATCCTCGAGGTCGGGGGCGGCGTGGTGGAGGTGAAATCCACCAACGGCGACACGCACCTGGGCGGCGACGACTTCGACCAGGCGGTGATGGAGCACCTCATCGCGGAGTTCAAGAAGGCGGAGGGTATCGATCTTGGCAAGGACCGCATGGCGCTCCAGCGCCTGAAGGAAGCCGCCGAGAAAGCCAAGATCGAGCTCTCGTCGGTGATGGAGACGGAAGTGAACCTGCCGTTCATCACGGCGGATGCCTCGGGCCCCAAGCACCTCACGCTGAAGCTCACGCGCGCGACCCTCGAGAAGCTGGTCGAACCGCTGGTGCAGCGCACGCTCGGGCCCGTCAAGCAGGCCCTCGCCGACGCCGGCCTGAAGCCGGCGGACATCGACGAGGTGGTGCTGGTCGGCGGCTCCACGCGCATGCCGCGCGTGCAGCAGGTGGTCAAGGAATTGTTCGGCAAGGAGCCGCACAAGGGAGTCAACCCTGATGAAGTGGTCGCCGTAGGCGCGGCGCTCCAGGGTGGCGTCCTGGCGGGCGAGGTCAAGGATCTCCTCCTGCTGGACGTCACGCCGCTCTCGCTCGGTATCGAGACGCTTGGCGGCGTGATGACGACGCTCATCCCGCGCAACACCACCATCCCGACGAAGAAGAGCGAAATCTTCTCGACGGCGGCCGACAGCCAGACGTCGGTCGAAGTGCACGTGCTGCAGGGCGAGCGGCAGTTCGCGCGCGATAACCGGACACTGGGCCGCTTCCACCTGGTGGGGCTGCCGCCGGCGCCGCGCGGCGTGCCGCAGATCGAGGTGACCTTCGACATCGACGCCAACGGCATCGTGAACGTCGCGGCGAAGGACAAGGCCACCGGCAAGGAGCAGACCATCACCATCAGCGGGTCGAGCGGCCTCAACAAGGACGAGGTCGACCGCATGGTGAAGGACGCCGAGTCGCACGCGGCCGACGACCAGGCGCGCCGCGAGACCATCGACGCGCGCAACCAGGTGGATGCGCTGGTCTACTCGGTGGAGAAGACGCTCGCCGAGAACAAGAGCAAGTTCGACGCGGCACTCACAGGCCGTGTGGAAGCTGCCCTCGAGGCCGCGCGCACCGCGGTCAAGGGCGACGACAAGGACGCCATCGTCCGCGCGGGTGACGAGCTGCAGAAGGCCTCGCACGCGGTGGCCGAGGCGCTGTACCAGGCGCAGCAGGCGCCCCCCGCATCCGGGCCCGCGTCGCAGTCGGGCCCCGACGTCAAGGACGCCGAGGTGGTGGATGCGGAATTTGCGGAGACCAAGTGAGGAGATGAGAACAATGGCCATTGCGCGATTCGACCCGTTCCGTGACCTGGCGGTCCTGCAGGACCGGATGAACCGCATCTTCGGCGAGCCCTATGGCCCTCGTGAGGAGGGCGTGCTCAGCAACTGGGTGCCGGCGGTGGACATCTTCGAGAACGACAAGAAGGAGCTCGTGCTCAAGGCCGAGCTGCCAGACGTGAAGAAGGAAGACGTGTCGGTGACGGTGGAGAACAACACCCTCACGCTGAGCGGCGAACGGAAGTTCGACAGCGAAGTGAAGAAGGAGCACTACCACCGCATCGAGCGCGCCTACGGCAGCTTCAGCCGCTCGTTCTCGCTGCCGGCCACGGTGGATTCGGGGAAGATCGGCGCGGAGTTCAAGAACGGCGTCCTTACCGTCCGGTTGCCGTTCCGCGAGGAAGCCAAGCCGCGGTCCATCACCGTCGAGGTTGGCTCCTAGAGCCGCGTCGACGCCGGGGACGGCACGTCCGTAACAAGTGAAAGAGCCCGGTCATCGACCGGGCTCTTTCTGTTTCTGCGTCGCTCACTTCCGACTTCTCAACTCCAGCGTCACACTTCCCCCGCCTCCCTTGCCATCCCTTATCCACCGTCCGCGCGGATGTACGTGGCGTGCGCCGTGCACGTGAGGAAACCGCTGGCGACGAGGTGCGACAGCACGCGATCGCAGGTCTGGACATCGAGACCCCACAGGCAGCGAGCCTGGTCGCGCGTGAGACAGAGGCCTGGCATCTCGAGGTATTCCGCGCGCACTCGTCGTGCCACCTGTTCGATCGACGCGGGCACGGGCGCCGCCGGCGCATCAACCTTGGCGGCGCGGGCCTTGGGCACGCGCGCGAGCAGATTCGCCGGGGGAGTGGTGGCTTTCGAGGGGTCCCAGTTGACGGCCATGGCGGCCTCCACACGGTTTGAGCGAGTGCACGCGGCCGGAACGGGGGACTGCGATGCCGGCAAGAATCATCTTGCTCCCGCGTGCGCTCGTTGTCCAGCACGATCGGCATCGAATTCGCGCGATCGACCACGGGCGATGCCATCAGTGACTCCCACCGCCCCGCTCGTGGGTTAGAGTCGGGGGACACCGCTCGCGCGTTCCCCCATGCCCGGACTATCCACCGCCGAAGCGGCCGCCCTGCTCCAGTCGGTCGGTCCGAATGCGCTGCCCGAGCCCCCGCGGGATCCGGTGTGGCGGCGGTTCCTGCGGCAGTTCGAAAGCCCCCTCATCTACATCCTGATCGTCGCGCTGGGCTTCGACCTCGGCGTGTGGGCGTCGGAGGGTGCCCACGGCTGGCCGGCCGACGCCATCGCCATCGCAACTATCCTGCTGCTCAACGCCGGGCTCGGCCTGTACCAGGAGCGGCGATCCGAGGCGGCGCTGGCCCGCCTGAAAGCCCTCGGGGCGGCCCAGGTATGGGTGCTCCGCGACGAGCAGCTGGTCCGCCGCCCCAGCGCGGACGTCGTGCCCGGCGACTGGGTGCGCCTGGAAGCGGGCGACCGCGTGCCGGCGGATGGGCGCCTGCGCGACGAGCATGGCGCCATGCTCGACGAGTCGGTGCTCACGGGCGAGTCGGTCCCCGTGGACAAGGGCACGGGTGACGACGTGTTCAGCGGGACGCTCCTCGTGCGCGGCAGGACCTATCTCGAGGTCGAGCGGACCGGGGCGGGCAGCGCCATGGGACGCCTGGCCACGATGCTCGGCGGCATTGCCGCCGGGAAGACGCCGCTCGAGCGGCGGGTGGACCAGCTGGGGAGGCAGATCGCACGCTGGGTCCTCCTGCTGGCCGCCGGACTGACCCTCCTGGGAATCCTCGCCGAGGGTATTGGCCAGGCTGCACGGATGATGGTTCTGGCCGTCGCGCTCGCCGTGGCCGCGGTCCCCGAGGGCCTGCCGGCCGTGCTGACCGTGGCGCTGGCGCTGGGCGTGGAACGCATGGCTCGGCAACGTGCCGTCGTCCGGCGCCTGTCCGCGGTCGAGGCGCTCGGCTCGGTGACCGTCATCGCGACCGACAAGACCGGCACGCTCACCGAGAACCGGATGGAGGTCCGATCCCTCGACACGTCCCAGGCCGAACGCGCCCTGCGGGCGATTGTGCTGGCCAACGACGCCGACCCGGCCTACGGCGCCGGCGACCCGCTGGATCTCGGGCTCCTGCAGTACGCCAACGCGCAGGGCGTGGATGTCGTGGCCCTCCGTGAGGCGCATCCTGTCGAGTCGGACCGCCCGTTCGACAGCGCCTGGGGGTTCACCCGAGCCACCGTGAACGAAGAGGGCCGCCTCACGAGCTACTTGAAGGGCGCCCCCGAGGTGCTCCTCGAGCGCTGCGCGCTCGAGGCCGGCGAACTGGCGTCGTGGCGTGAGAAAGCCGACGCGTACGCGCGGGAAGGGTACCGCGTGCTCGCGCTCGCGTGGGCGCCGGGTGAGGCCGAGCGCGATCTGGCCATGCTGGGCCTGGTGCTGTTCTGGGATCCGCCCCGCCGCGAGGTCGCCCACGCGGTGGGCGAAGCGCGCGCGGCGGGTATTCGCGTGCTGATGATCACCGGCGACCATCCCGCGACCGCGCTGGCCGTGGCTCGCCAGATCGGCATTCCCGGTGCGCGCGTGCTGACCGGGGAGGACCTGAAGGACTACAGCGAGCCCGCCCTCGCGGCCGCCGCGGCCGAGGTGAATGTCTTCGCCCGGGTCCAACCCGAGCAGAAGCTGCGGCTCGTCGAGACCCTCCAGCAGGGGGGCGACATCGTCGCGATGACCGGCGACGGCGTGAACGACGCGCCGGCGCTGAAGCGTTCGGACGTCGGCGTGGCCATGGGGCAGCGCGGATCGGACGTGAGCCGCGAGGTTTCGGATCTCGTCCTCCTCGACGACAACTTCGCGACCATCGTCGGCGCGGTCGAAGAGGGCCGCGCCATCTACGAGAACATCCAGAAGTTCCTGCGCTTCCTCTTCTCGACCAACCTGTCCGAGGTGCTCCTCGTCGGCGCGGGCGTCATCCTCGCCTACATGCTCGGCTTGCGCGACGTGGACGGTGGGCCGCTGCTGCCCCTGACCGCCGCGCAGATCCTCTGGATCAACCTCGTGACCGACGGGTTGCCCGCGCTGGCGCTGGCCTTCGACCGCACGCCCGGCGTCATGCGTCAGCCGCCGCGGTCGCCGGATGCGCCGCTGCTGGACGGGCCTTCCATGCGGTTCATCGTGGGTGCTGGATCCATGAAGGCCGCGCTGGCGCTGGGCCTGCTGGGCCTGGTTCCGCGGCTCGGCTATGAGCCCGAGATCGCGCGCGCGGTGACCTTTCACTTCATGGCCATCGGTCAGCTCATGCTGACCTATCCCTCGCGGCACACGCGGATCGCCCCACTGCCCAACGCCTACCTCCACCTGGCGGTCGTTGGTGGCATCGCCATCCAGATGGCGGCCGCCGTCTGGCCCGTGACGGCAGTCCTGTTTGGCGCCAGCCTCGATCTGCCGCTGTGGGGCCTCGTCTTCGGTGCGGCCCTGCTGTCGTGGGCCCTGGCCGAGTCGTGGTCGCGCATCGTCTGGCGGAGCCTGCGCCCCGGAGGCGGTGCCCCATGACGTGGCTCCTGTTCCTCCTGGCGGCGCTCGTGATCGTGGCGGCTGGCACACGCCTGGCCCGCTACGGTGACGTGATCGGGGAGAAGAGCGGCCTCGGGCGGAGCTGGATTGGCGTCGTGCTCCTGGCAGCCACCACGAGCCTGCCGGAGCTCTTCACCGGCTTCGGCGCCACGGCCCTCGCGTCGCTGCCCGACATCGCCACGGGCGATGTGCTGGGCAGCTGCATGTTCAACCTCCTGATCCTGTCGATGATGGACGCCATTCAGCCCGAGCCCCTCAGTGCCCGGGCTCACCAGGGGCACGTGCTGTCGATTGCGCTCGGACTGCTCCTCGTCTGCGTGGCGGGCTTCGGCCTGGCCGGCGGCCCATCGATACCCCACCTGGGATGGGTGGGAGGCACGACGCCGGCCCTCATCGTGCTGTACTTCCTGTCCATGCGGGCCATCTTCACCCACGAGCGACGCCGCCGCGAGCGGGAGACGGCCGAAGTGGCCGAGCATCTGGATTACGAGGACATTCCGACGCGCGTCGCCGTCACGCGCTACACCGTGGCGGCAGTGTTCGTCGTCGGCGCAGCGCTGTGGCTGCCCGAGCTGGGGGCCAGGCTGGCGCGGGAGACCGGGCTTGGCGAAGCCTTCGTCGGCAGCCTGTTCATCGCGATCACCACGTCGTTGCCGGAGATCGTCGTCTCGCTGACCGCAGTGCGCATCGGGGCGGTGGATCTGGGCATCGCCAACGTCCTCGGCAGCAACCTCTTCAACCTCTTCATCCTCGGGCTCGACGACATGTTCTACCGCGAGGGCCCGCTCCTGACGTCGGTGGGGGAGGGCCACGTGGTGTCCGTGCTCGCCGTGATCATGATGTACGGCCTGTTTCTGGCCGGGCTGACCTACAAGGCCCTGACGAAGCGCTTCGTCGTGGCCTGGGACACGGGCGCCATCGTGACGGTCTATGTCGCCGCCGTAGCGTTGGTCTACCTGCTTAGGGGATGATCAGCCTGGAGAGTCGAGAGGGACACATGCGCGCACGCACCCGGGTTCGAGACGTCGTCATCTGTGGCACCGACTTCACCCGTCCCGCCCACCAGGCCGCGGACGTGGCCGCGCTGCTGGCGGCGACCCTGGGCCGACCGCTGCTCCTCGTGCATGCCGTGGAGCCGGCGGCAGGAGCGCGGACCGCGCGCGCCGGGAAGGCGCTGGTGAAGCCCAGGCGCGACGACCTTCGCGCCGAGGCCGCGCGGCTGTCCGCCCGCGGCGCTACCGTCATCGACGAGGTGCACGCCGGGCACGCCGACGAGGTGCTGGCCGCGCGCGCGAGAGAGACCGCGGCGCGGCTGATTGTCGTGGCATCGCTTGGCAGCCGCAGCAGCGGGCCTCACCTGCTGGGCAGCGTCTCCGAGCGGACCGCCGAGTCGGCACCCGTCCCGACACTGGTGGTGCGCGACGCCGCGCCGTTCCGCGCCTGGCTGGATGGCCTTCGGCCCCTCAAGGTGTTCGTCGGCTTCGACTTCACGATCACCGGGGAAGCGGCCTTCGATTTCGTGCACGAACTGCGGCGGGCCGGTCCCTGCGACGTGACGGTGGGACAGGCCAGCGCACCCGCCGATTTCGCGCGTGTGGGCCCTCCTGAAGCGGCCTGGTCCGCGGCCGGGCTGACGGCAGCCCGGGAGGCCCTGGAGCGCGGGCTCCTGGACCGTGCCCGCACGCTGCTCGATGACGAGCCCGCCGGGGTCGTGATCCGCCCGGCGGCCGGCCACGCGGACGCCGTGCTGGTCGAGATGGCCCGCGAAGCACAGGCAGACCTGATCGTGACAGGCACCCACCAGCTCCGCGGCCTGCCGCGCTTGCTCTCGGCGTCGGTCTCGAGAGGCGTGCTCAGACACGCCCCGGTGAGCGTGGCCATTGCGCCCGCCACCGGGGGGCGCCGCCTGCCGGCCGTTCCGGCCATCCGGCGGGTGCTCGTCACGACCGACTTCTCGCCGCGCGGCAACCGCGCGGTGGCGCACGCCTTCGGGCTGACGCCTTCGGGTGGTACTGTGCGGCTGGTCCATGTGGTCCATCCCAAGGCGGTGTCAGGAGGCGAGTACGAGACGACACTCACGTCGAGCGCCCGGCACGATCGCTACGTCCAGGCGTGTGGACGCCGGCTCAGGGACCTGATCCCCCCGGAAGCCGGTCCCCTTGGTATCTCGGTCGAGACCGCGGTCGTCGAGCGCGACGATGCAGCGCGCGGTATTTGCGAAGAGGCCGAGCGGTTTGGCGCCGATGTCATCGTGATGGGGTCCCAGGGCCGGTCGGCCCTGGGCCGGGTCGTGCTGGGCTCGGTGGCTCAGGCCGTGATGGCCGCCAGCACGCGGCCGGTCTTTGTCGTGCGGTCGCCCAAAGCGTGACCGTTGGAGGGCACATGACTCTGTTCCTCATTCACTGGGCGGTCGTCGCGCTGGGCCTCGCTGTGGCGGCCTATCTCGTTCCGGGCGTCAACGTGTCGTCCGGCGCGGCCCTGGCCGTCGGGGCGCTAGTCCTCGGGTTCGTGAACGCGGTCGTCAAGCCGGTCCTGACCATCCTGACCCTCCCGTTGACCGTCGTCACCCTCGGCCTCTTCTATTTCGTCGTCAATGCCGCGGCCTTCGGGCTGGCGGCCGCGCTGGTGCCGGGGTTCACGGTAGCCTCGTTCTGGGCCGCCCTTTTCGGCGCCATCGTCGTGAGCCTGGTGTCCTGGTTCATCGGAGGGTTCCTGGCGGCGGTGAAGTAGTCGCCGGCGGGGCCCCGTGCTACACTGGCCTGCTATGTCCGACGTGGAGACCAAGACCGACCAGACGGAAGCCGCGCAGGAGCCCGTCGAGCGCCCGAAGGCGCCGCCCATCGAGAGCCGCTTCCTCTTCGTGGATGTCGCCGCCCTTCGCGCCAAGCAACTTCGCCGTGGCGCCAAGTCGCGCCTCGAGCCCGCCGAACCGGAAGCCCCGGTGGTGCCTGCGCCGACCGTTCCCCCGCTGCCCGGCGTGCCCGGTCCCCGGAAAATCAAGGCCGAGCGCGTGGCCATGCAGGAGGTCCGGCACGGCCTCGTGGACTGGCAGCTGCCCGACTTCAAGGCCGTCTTCGACATCCGCTGAACCTCGCCGGCCCGAGCGGAACCCGGGCCCACGACGGTTCGTCTTCTCTGGTGAGATGATCGAACTGCTGCTTTTCGGTGGGCTCGTGGCCGCCGGCCTTGCCGTGGTGGCCGTTCTCGGGTTCGTCTTCTTCCTCATCAAGCTGGTCCTTTGGGTCGTGCTGCTGCCATTCCGGCTGCTGCTCAAGGCCTTGATGATTCCGGTATGGCTCACGCTGGGCGCGCTCGGCGTCGCGGCCGGCGCCGTGCTGCTCCCCGTCGTGCTGATTGCCCTCGCCGCCGTGGCCGTGATCGGGATCGTCGGCACGCTACTCGCCTTGTTGCTGCCGGCGGTGCCCTTCATCCTGCTCGGCCTGATGGTCTGGGCCATCTTCTTCCGGAAGGCGCCCGCCGTCGCCTGAGCCCCTCCCGCCGCCTTATCATGGTGCGCCATGAGACTGGTGCGCCTCCCGCTCCTCTTCCTCGCCTTCTTCCTGCTCTGGGTCCCGGTCTCCGGCCAGTCGCCGTATCGCATCCTCGTCACCAACGACGATGGGGTGCGCGCGCCGGGTCTCGACGCGCTGGTCCAGGCGCTCGCATCCGTGGGCGAGGTCACCGTCGTAGCGCCAGCCGAGAACCAGAGCGGCAAGGGGCACTCGATCACCATCACTGACCCCGTCTACGTGGATGAGGTGACGCTGGCGAGCGGCGTCGTCGCCCTGGGCCTCACGGCGACCCCGGCCACCTGCGTGAAGCTGGGCGTCCTGGCGCTGATGAAGGAACGGCCGCACCTGGTCGTCTCGGGCATCAATCGCGGAGTCAATTCCGGCCGGGTGGCTTACGTCTCGGGCACGGTGGGCGCGGCGCGCGAGGGGGCCATCCACGGCATCCCGTCCATCGCATCGTCGATGGACATCACGGGCGGGTGGAGCGACTACGCCGCGGCAGCGAAGTTCACCGCGCAGGTGGCCGCGCTGGTGAAGCGCAACGGCCTGCCCGCCGGGGTGTTCCTGAACGTGAACGTGCCGGCGCGGACGCCGAAGGGGCTGCGCGTCACCGCCCAGAGCATGGAGGCGGGCCACGAGACGTGGGTGGAGCACAAGAACCCGCGAGGACGCCGCTACTTCTGGAGCGACTATCGCGAGCCCGAGAAGGACGGCAACCTCACCACCGACGTCGCCGCGCTGGCGGAGGGCTACGTCGCCGTCACGCCGCTGCGCGCCACCGAGTACGACCGCTCGACGGCGAATCGTTTGAAGGCGCTGATCAAGTGACGGAAGGTCCTGAGGCTTGGGTCCTGGGGCTCGAGGATCGAGGAACCCAGAACCGGATCGGGCTTCGAATCGGTCCTCGCGTGCTTCGCGTCTTCGTGGTCTCCCTATGACTCCAGCGCGCGCGCGGCGGCGAAGAGAGTGGCTTCGTCGAACATGCGTCCCGTGAGCTGGACACCGATGGGCAGGCGATCGGGTGAGAGCCCGGCCGGGATGCTGATGGCCGGCAGCCCCGTGAGATTTGCGCTCACGGTGAACACGTCGCTCAGGTACATCTGAATCGGGTCGTCGGCCTTCTCGCCCAGCCCGAAGGCCGGCGTCGGCGTGGTGGGCATGGCGACGACATCGCACGCCGCGAACGCGCGGTCGTAGTCCTGGCGAAGCAGGGTGCGCACCTGCTGCGCCTTCAGGTAGTAGGCGTCGTAGTAGCCCGCGCTGAGGACGTAGGTGCCGAGCATGATGCGGCGCTTCACCTCGGCGCCGAACCCCTCGTCGCGCGTGCGATCGTACATCTCCTTCAGCCCGTCGTCGCGGCCGAGCGTGGCGCGGTGGCCGTAGCGCACCCCGTCATAACGAGCGAGGTTGGACGAGGCCTCCGCCGTGGCGATGAGGTAGTAGACGGGGATGGCGTACCGGGCGTGCGGCAGCTCGACGTCAACGAGCACCGCCCCTGCCGCCCGCCAGCGATCGAGCGCATCGGCAAACGCGCGCTGCACGGCCGTGTCCACGCCCTCGCCGACGAACGCCCGTGGCACGCCGATGCGAAGGCCCGAGACGCCGCGATCGAGCGCGGCGAGGTAGTCGGGCACCGGCTCGGCGGACGAGGTCGCGTCGTGCGGGTCGTGGCCGGCCATGGTCTGCAGCACGAGCGCGGCATCCTCGGAGGTGTGCGCGAGCGGGCCAATCTGGTCGAGGGACGAGGCGAAGGCCAGCAGGCCGTATCGCGAAACACGGCCATACGTCGGCTTCACACCGACCAGACCGCAGAAGGCAGCCGGCTGCCGGATCGAGCCGCCCGTATCGGAACCAAGCGAGACGGGCGCCATGCGTGCGGCCACGGCCGCGGCCGACCCTCCGCTGCTGCCGCCCGGCGTGCGCGAGACGTCCCAGGGATTTCTCGTCGCGCCGACGGCGGAGTTCTCGGTGGACGAACCCATCGCGAACTCGTCCAGGTTGGTCTTGCCGATGACGATGGCGCCCGCGGCCTCGAGGCGCTGCACGACGGTCGCCGAATAAGGCGGCACGAACCCGCGCAGGATTCTCGACGAAGCCGTCGTGGGGACGCCGGCCGTGCACATGTTGTCCTTGACGGCGACGGGCACGCCCAGCAGCGGCTGGGCGTCCGCGCGGCCGCTGCCGGCCAGCCGCGCCGCATCGATGGCGGCGGCCCGGGCCAGAGCGCGGTCGTGCACCACGGTGTTGAAAGCGGAGACGCGCGGCTCCTCGCTGTGAATGCGGTCCAGGAACACCTGGCACACACCCGCGGCCGTCCGTGCGCCGCTCGCCACGTCCCGCGCGATGGCGCGGGCCGACTGCTCGATGAGGGCGCCCATCAGATGACCCGCGGCACCTTGAACAGGCCGGCCTCCGGGGCCGCATCCGGCGCGTTGGCCAGGGCCTCGGCCCGCGGCAACGGCTCCACGACGATGTCCGGGCGCTCGACCGGCTGGTGGAGCACATGGGCCGTGGGTTCGACGCCGGAGGTGTCGAGCGCGCGAATCTGTTCGACGTAGCCGAGGATGTCCCCGAGCTGCCGGGTGAACAGGTCCAGTTCGTTGTCGGTGAGCGCGAGGCGCGCCAGCTCGGCGATCTTCACCACATCGGCGCGGGTCAGCGTCGTGGACATAGATCGATCATTGTAGTGCGAGGGGGCCCGGGTTCTCAGGTTCTCGGGTTCTCAGGTTCTCAGGTTCTCGGGTTCTCGGGTGTGCGGGCCTGGCGAGCCGAGGCTCGTTTCGCCCTCCAGAACCTGCGAAGGCGGGGTCAGATCGATGAACGAGCCCTCGTCGAGCAGCCAGGCGCGGCCCGTGTAGCCGCTGTCGGCGACCTGGCCTGCCAGGGTGGCCACGGCTGCGGGTCGCGCGTAGCGGATCGACAGGTGCTGCAGGACCAGCAGGCGCGCGCCGGCGAGGCGTGCCACCTCGATGGCTTCCTCGGTGGTGGCGTGAATGGGCTCGCGCCGATCGGCAGCGGCCAGGAACGTGGCGTCGTGCACCAGCAGGTCGGCGCCCCGGACCTCGTCCGGCGGAACAGGCATGGCGTCCCCGCTATGGGCGAAAACGATGTGGCGCGCTTCCTCCATGAGTGAGTCGCGGAGGCCCTGGCGGGCGCGCGCCTCGATCTCGGGTCGAGGCAGGGACGCGAACTCGGGCTTCAGGCGCCGCCGCCGCTCGACGACACGGTAGCCGAGCGCGGCCTCACCTGGCGTGTGCCGGGCAGCGAACGCCTCGATGACTCGGCCCTTCCCGAGAGGCGCCGACGCACCCGGTGTCATGGCCACCCACGTCAATGGGAAGGTGACGCCGCTGTACGCGCCCTGGAGCAGGCCCCGCACCGCCTCGACGCCGCGCGAGCCCTCGGGGTGAAAGATGGTGAGCGGCTTGTCCTGAGCGCCCTTGCCGAAGCGACGGGCAGCCACCAGGCCAGGCAGCCCCAGCACGTGGTCGGAGTGGCCGTGCGTGATGGCCAGCCACGAGGGCGCGAACACGCTGGTGCCCAGCGCGAGCTGGAGCCCCTCGCCGGCATCGACGAGCAGCTGCAGCGGCTTGTGCCACAGCCAGTTGCTGTACATGCCGCGGGAGAAGCCGGCCAGATCGGAGGAGACGTTCATGACGCCGCGCGCACGCGGCGGGTACCGGCGCGCCGGGGCGCGGGCTCGGCCGGCGAGGGCGGGAGCGTCCGGGCCGGGTTGCGCCCGACGAGCGGCGTCGTGTACGGAGCGAGCAGCACCTCGAGGTTGGCCTTCACCCACGCCTCGGGCGTGGTGTGGGAGCCGACGGCGTTCCAGGTGAGGAGCGAGCCGCGCACCATGGCGATGATCGCGCGGGCCAGCGCGTCGGGGCAGCAGGCGACAATCTCTTCGCGCGCCTGCGCCTCGGCCATCAGCGTGGCCATCTCGCGCTCGAGCGCCGCATCGTGCCGCTCCGCGCACTGGCGGAACTCCTGGTCCTCGACGCTCAACTGGAGGAAGGCCAGCAGGTTGGCGAGCTGCTGGGGATTGTCGGCGATGTCGCGCACGCACTGCGACACGGCGGTGATGGCGCAGAGGGGCGAGGGGCTCTGGCGCCGGTGCTCGCGGAAATAGTCGGCCATGCCGGCGATGCCGTGCTCGGCGACGGCGAGCAGCAGTTTCTTCTTGGTCTTGAAGCGGAGGAGGAGGGTGGCGGGGGCCAGGCCGACCTCCCGCGCCACGTCCTCGAGGCGGAGGCGCGCGGGCCCGAGTCGGGCGAGCAGCCGGGCCGCGGCTTCGAGGATGACGGCGTCGGAGGCGGTCTTCGGCCGCGGTGACATGGACGTTACTTTACAATAAATGAACCGTCATTTATTATCATCGCTTCCGCTGATCCGCATCCGGGCACCCGTCCGGTCCCGCGGCGGCGTCCAACCCATCATGTCTGTCTCGTCCCCACGATCCACATTTGCGTTCCTTGCAGTGCTCTTCACGGCCGCGTGCGGCGGCAACGGCGCCCCGGGCGCCGCGGGTGGGCCCGGCGGCCCGGGCGGCGGCCCGCCGCCCATGCCCGTGGAAGTACTCACGCTCACCCAGAAACCGGTCGAGCAGACCAGCGACTACGTCGCGACGCTGAAGTCCCGACGCTCCACGACCATCCAGCCGCAGGTCGAGGGCTTTCTCACGCGCATCGCGGTCCGGTCGGGGGACGCGGTGCGGCAGGGAGCCGTCCTCTTCGAGATCGACTCGGCGCCGCAGCAGGCCGGCCTGGCCTCCCTCGAGAGCACCCGGGCGGTCCGTGCGGCCGAGCTCGAGTACGCGAGGCAGGAGGCCACGCGGGCGGAGGCGCTGCACGCCGCGGGTGCCGTGAGCCAGCGAGAGATGGAGCAGGCGGAGACCGCTCAGCGCACGGCCGAAGCCGCGCTGAAGGCGGTGGACGAGCAGCTGCGGCAGCAGAAGGCCGAGCTCGCGAACTACCGGGTGACGGCGCCCAGCGCCGGCGTCGTGGGGGATGTCCCGGTGCGCGTGGGCGACCGCGTGACCAAGAGCACGGTGCTCACGACCGTGGAGGAGAATGACGTCCTCGAGATCTACGTGAGCGTGCCCGTCTCGCAGGCGCCGGCGCTGGCGGTCGGCCTGCCGGTGCGCATCGTGGACGACCGCAACCAGGTGCTCGCCACGAACCCGATCACGTTCGTGTCGCCCACGGTGGAACCAACGCAGACGGTGCTGGCCAAGGCGGCCCTGGTCGACGGGCGCGGGCAGTTTCGCGCCAACCAGTTCGTGCGCGTCCAGATCGTGTGGCGCACCGAGCCGGGCCTCACCATCCCGGTCACCTCGGTCGTGCGGGTCAACGGGCAGTATTTCGCGTACGTCGTCGAGAATCAGGGCGAGATGACCGTGGCCCGCCAGAAGGCCGTCACGCTCGGTGGCGTGATCGGCAGCGACTACGTCGTCCAGGGCGGCCTGGCGCCGGGCGAGCAGGTGATCACGGGCGGCATCCAGAAGATCGGCGACGGCGCGCCGGTGATGGCCGGCGGCGCGCCGGCCGGAGGGCCCGGGGCCCCCGGCGGCGGCGCTCCCGCGGAGAAGAAGGCCTCCTAGCCATGTTCACCGACGTCTTCATCAAGCGGCCCGTCCTCTCGACGGTCTGCTCGCTGCTGATCATCCTCGCGGGGGCGATCGCCATCCCGACCCTGCCCATCGCGCGGTACCCCGAGCTGGCCCCGCCGGCCGTGGCGGTCACGGCGTTCTACACCGGCGCGAACGCGCAGACGGTGGAGAGCGCGGTCACCACGCCGCTCGAGCAGGCCATCAACGGCGTCGAGGGGATGACCTACATGACATCGTCCTCGACGAACTTCGGGATGTCGACGATCACGGTGACCTTCGACATCTCGCGCAACCAGGACCTGGCTGCGGTGGACGTGCAGAACCGGGTGAACTCGGCGCTCGGGCGCATGCCGGCCGACGTGCGCACCAACGGCATCACGGTCACCAAGGTGACTGCGGGCTTCATGGGCGGCCTGGGGTTCTTCAGCAAGGACAACCGCTACAGCAACCAGTTCATCAGCAACTACCTGGACCTGTACGTGCGGGACGCCATCAAGCGCGTGCCGGGCGTGGGCGACGTCATCATCTTCGGCGAGCGGCGCTACGCGATGCGGCTGTGGCTGGATCCGGCGCGCCTGGCGGCCCGGCAGCTCACGGCCGGGGACGTGATGAACGCGCTGCGCGAGCAGAACGTGCAGGTCGCTGCCGGCGCCCTGGGCGATCAGCCGGCCATGCCCGGCCAGATGTTCACGATGAGCGTCCGGGCCGTCGGCCGCCTCACCGAAGTCTCGGAGTTCGAGAACGTCGTGGTGCAGGCGGGCCCGGACGGCGCGCTGGTCCGCGTGAAGGACGTGGGCCGGGTGGAGCTGGGGGCCGAGCAGTACGCGGCGAACCTCCGGTTCCTGGGCCTCGAGGCCTCGGGCATGGGCATCGCGCTGCTGCCGTCGGCCAACGCGCTGGAGGTGTTCGACGGCGTGATGGACACCATGGCCCGCCTCGAGCCGGACTTCCCGCCCGGGCTCGAGTGGCGCCTGGCGTTCGACAACGTCAGCGTCGTGCGCGAGTCGATCATCGAGGTGCTGAAGACGCTGGCCGAAGCGATCGGGCTGGTCATCGTGGTGATGTTCCTGTTCCTGCAGAACTGGCGGAGCACCATCATTCCGGCCATCACGATCCCGGTGTCCCTGGTCGGCACCTTCGCGTTCATCAAGCTGTTCGACTTCTCGATCAACACGCTGACGCTCTTCGGCATCGTGCTGGCCACCGGCATCGTCGTGGACGACGCCATCGTGGTCATCGAGAACATCGAGCGCCACATGAGCGAGTACCAGAAGAGCGCCCGGCGGGCGGCCATCGACGCGATGCGCGAGGTGTTCAGCGCCGTTGTCGTCATCGGCATCGTGCTGGTGGCGGTGTTCGTCCCGGTGGCGCTCTTCCCGGGCGTCACGGGCCGGCTCTACCAGCAGTTCTCGCTCACCATCGCGTTCGCGGTCGTGCTGTCGGTGTTCAACGCGGTGACGTTGACGCCGGCGTTGTCCGCGCTGCTGCTGGACAAGGAGAGCCACAGCCACGGCGTGTTCTTCAATGCCGTCAACGCCGTCATCGACGGTGGCACGCGCCTCTACGTGCGGGTGCTGCGCGGGGCGCTGCGCTTCCGGTACGCCATGCTCCTCCTGTTCGCCGGCGGGCTGTGGGCCACGTACACGCTCCTGCAGGTCGTGCCCACGGCGTTCGTGCCGGAAGAGGACGAGGGCTTCCTCATCTGCGTCGTGCAGGCGCCCGCGGGCGCGTCGCTGGAGTACACGACCGAGATCGCCAAGAAGGCCGAGCAGATCCTCTACGGCGATCCGGACATCGCCGCCGCGTTCTCCGTGATGGGGTTCAGCTTCTCGGGGGCGGCGCCGAACAACGGGCTGATTTTCACCCGGCTCAAGGACTACTCGGAGCGGCCGGGGCCGGAGCACTCGCTGCGCGCGGTACTCGGGCGCATCAGCGGCCCGCTCTTCATGATTCCCGGCGCCATCGTGGTGGCCTTCCCCCCGCCGGCCATCCAGGGGCTGTCCACCTTCGGCGGCTTCCAGTTCGAGGTGCTGGACCAGACCAACAGCGCCGACATCGGCGGGCTGGCGCAGGCCACGTTCGGGATGATCGGCGCCGGCAACCAGAGCGGGCGGGTGCAGGGGCTCTTCAGCAGCTTCCGCGCCGACGACCCGCAGCTGGTGGTCGAGATCGATCGCGACCGGGCGCGCAGCCTCGGGCTCCCGATCCGCGAGGTCACCGACGCGCTGCAGGTGTTCCTGGGGTCGTCCTACGTGAACGACTTCGACTTCAACAACCGCGCCTACCGCGTGTACGCGCAGGCGGACCAGCGCTTCCGGGCCACCCCGGCGGACCTGAAGCAGCTGTACGCGCGCGCCGCGAGCGGGCAGATGGTGCCGCTCGACACCGTCGTGCGGATGAGGGAGACCACGGCGCCGCAGGTGATCAGCCATTTCAACCTGTTCCGGTCCGCCGAGATCACCGGCAACCCGGCCCCGGGACAGAGCTCCGGGCAGGCGCTGCAGGCGATGGAGGAGCTGGCCCGGCAGACACTGCCGCCCGGTTTCAGCTTCGCGTGGGCGGGGCAGTCGCTCGAGGAGATCAAGGCCGGCACGCAGGCCAATCTCATCTTCGGCCTCTCGGTGATCCTGGTCTACCTCGTGCTGGCCGCGCAGTACGAGAGCTGGGTGCTGCCGTTCATCATCCTGCTGGGCGTGCCGCTGGCCGTCATCGGGGCGCTCTCGGCCCAGCTGCTCCGCGGGCTGGCCAACGACGTCTTCTGCCAGATCGGGCTGGTGCTGCTCATCGGCCTGGCCGCGAAGAACTCCATCCTGATCGTGGAGTTCGCGGAGCAGATGCGCGCGCGGGGACTCTCCATCGTCGATGCGGCCGTGGAGGCGTCGCGCATCCGCCTGCGGCCCATCCTGATGACGTCGTTCGCGTTCATCCTGGGCGTGCTGCCGCTGGCGCTGGCGACGGGCGCGGGCGCGGCGGCCCGCAACTCGGTCGGGACAACCGTGGCCGGCGGGATGCTGGCCTCGACGTTCCTGTCGGTCATCTTCATTCCCGTGCTGTACGTCATCATCCGCACGCTGGCGCCCGGCAAGGTGCGCGGGCAGGATGAGGAAGCCGAGGCGCAGGGCGGGCCGGGTCACGCGGCCACAGCGGGTGCGGTGATCGTGCTGGCCCTCGTCCTCGCCGCCCCGGCCGTGGCGCAGACGCGGGAAGCCGGCCGTGTCCTGTCGGCGGATGCGCTCGTCTCCGCGGTGACGGCCAGTGAGGGCCAGGCGGTGGCGCCGCAGTCTCCGCCCGCCACACAGCCCCCAGAGGCCCCGCCCGCGGTGTCGTTCGATCAGGCCGTGGCCGCCGCCGTGGATCAGAACCTCGCGGTTCGCATCGTCGCCAACAACGTGCTGAGGGCCGAGGCCCTGCTCCAGCAGGTGCGCGCCTCGACCATGCCCTTCGTGAACGTGTCGGTGGTGAACTCCACGCTGGACGGGGACCGCGGGTTCGACGGGCTGGTCGTGCAGCCGCAGAACCAGTGGACCCTGGCGCCCACCGTCGGCATGCCGGTCCTGGCGGCCACGGCGTGGGCCGCACGCGCGCAGCAGGCAGACCGCATCGAGATCGCGCGGCTCGACACGGCCGATGTGCGGCGGCAGGTCGCGGTCTCGGCCGCGACGGCGTACCTGGCGGTGATCACGCAGAAGCGGCTGGTCGAGGTGCAGCAGCGCGCTCTCGAGACCTCGCGCGCGCAGTTCGACTACAACCAGAAGCGGCTCGAAGGCGGCATCGGCAGCCGGCTGAACGCATTGCGAGCCCGGCAGATCGTCTCGAGCGACGAGGCACTGCTCGAAGTGGCACGCCTGAACGTGGAGCGCGCCCGGGAAGCACTGGGCGTGCTGCTCAACGCCGACGGGCCGCGCGACGCGGGGGGCGAGCCGGCGTTCGAGGTGCCCATCATCGGGTCGCCGGAGTCGTGGCTGGCTTCCCGCACCGACTACCGCCTGTTCAGCGCCCAGCGCGACCTCTCGGATCGCATCGTCCGGGACAGCCGGCGCGACTGGTGGCCGACGGCCAACGTGTCGTTCGACCCCACGTACGTGGCGCCGGCCGGCCTCTTCCAACCTTCGGGAACCTGGCGGCTCAGCGTTTCGCTGACCCAGCCCGTGTACGACGGTGGCCGCCGTCGTGGGCTCCGCAGCGAGCGGGAAGCCAACCTCAGGGACAGCGAGCTGGCACTGGAGCAGCTCGCGCTGCAGGCGCGGGCCGAGGTGCGGACGGCCCGCGCGGCCGTGGAGTATCACGAGCGCGCGCTGGCCCGCGCGCGGGCGGCCGCCGAGGCCGCCCACCAGGTGCTGAAGATCACGATCACGGCGTTCGACGCCGGAGCGACGACGAACATCGAGGGGATCGACGCGCAGCGCTCCGCGCGGGCTCTCGAGACGGCGGTGGCCCAGGCGGAGGATCGCGTGCGGCAGGCGCGGCTCGACCTGCTCGTGGCGACGGGGCGGTTCCCGCAGTAGAAGGCAGGAGGCAGAAGGCGCAAGAGGGAAGACGAACGCCGCGCCATCGTGCGACGATGCGGTGCATGTCCAGGAGCTTTGTTCTCGGCGTGGACCTCGATGGCACGTGCGCCGACTTCTACGGTGGCCTCCGTCCCATCGCGGCCGAATGGCTGGGCGTCAGTGCCGACACGCTCGGCGCGGAGGTGTCGTGGAATCTCCCCGAATGGGGCGTGGCCCAGGCGCCCGGCGGCTATCCGAAGCTGCACCAGTTCGCCGTCACGCAGCGCGACCTCTTCCGCGTGTTGAAGCCCATGCCGGGTGCGCCGCAGGCCCTGCGACGCCTCTCGGAGATGGGCGTGCGCATCCGCATCATCACGCACCGCCTCCTCCTCAAGAACTTCCATCGCGTGGCCGTGCAGCAGACCGTGGACTGGCTGGACGGTCACGACATCCCGTACTGGGACCTGTGCTTCCTGGCGGACAAGGCCGCCGTCGGCGCGGACCTCTACATCGAGGACTCGCCGGCCAACGTGGAGGCCCTCCGCCGCGAGGGGCACCCGACCATCGTCTTCACCAGCCCGACGAACCGCCATCTGCCCGGCCCCCGCGCCGATACGTGGGACGAGGTGTTCCGGATGGTCGTGGAGCGGCTGGACCAGGCCCCGTAACGTCCCGGCGGGTGCGTTACCCGCCGCGCGCCCCCCGTCGTTCGACGCGCTCGACGCGACCGCGCAGCTGGCACGACAGCGCTTTCACCAGCATCAGGTCCTCTTCCTGCTTCGCGCGGAGCTCCGTCAGCCGGTGATCGACGCGGCGCTCCAGCGCCTCGGTCTGCCGTTGAAGCGCGTCGAGGCGCTCCATCAAGCGCCCCTCCAGCGCCGACAGCTGTTCCGCGAGGTCCGTCGTGGCCCTGTCTCCCGCCATGCCGCCTCCTTCGCGCGCGGACCTCACGAGCGCAATCCGGAGGATGCAGGGCAGGTGCCAGCGGCCCGCGCGGGCATCCGCAGCACGGTTGGCCCGGTTTCGGCCGGAGTCTGCGGTGATCGGCTCGGGCTACCGGCCGTGGTCGGCCGACCGAATGCAGGATCTTCACGCCGGCTGGCTGACCGGGAAGGCAGTTTCCGCGACATGGTGCGCGGCGGGGCGCCTGGCTGGTCAGCTAGAATCGCGCACATGGTGATGCCCCGGTTTGCCCGTGCCGCCCTGCTCGGGGCGGTTGTCAGCGTCACGTTCACGGCGGGCGTGCGCGCGCAGGTTCCGCCCCTGCTCGCCGGCGCCCGCCAGTTGATTCTCGTCGTCACGCCGGGTTGGAACGACGTGCAGGGCCAGTTGCGGCGCTTCGAGCGTGATGCGCCCGGAGAGCCCTGGCGTCCCGTCGGCCAGGCGGGCTCCATCGTCGTGGGCCGGAACGGCACCGCGTGGGATCCGCTGGCCACACCCGCGGTGCCGGGGCCGCAGAAGGCCGAAGGAGACGGGCGCGCTCCAGCTGGGGTGTTCTCCCTGGGGACCGCCTTCGGCTTCGCGCCGGCCGCCGAGGCCGCCTGGCTGAAGCTGCCGTACCTGTCCGTGGTCGAGGGCATCGAGTGCGTGGACGACCCGGCATCGACGGTCTACAACCAGATCGTGGATCGCCGCCGCGTCCAGACGCCCGACTGGAGCAGCTCGGAGAAGATGCGCGAGGTGGGTGAGGCCTATCGATGGGGTGTCGTCGTCAACTACAACACACCCGCGGTCGCGAAGCGGGGCTCCTGCATCTTCCTGCACATCGGCGGCGAGGGCGGGCGCGGGACCGCGGGCTGCACGGCGATGCCCGCGACCGATCTTCGCGCCGTGATGGAATGGCTCACTCCGGGCCGGGCGCCGGTCCTCGTGCAGCTGCCGAACGCCGCGTACGAGAAGTTGAAGGCGGAGTGGTCGCTGCCCTGAACCGCGGCGCGATCAGCCGCGCCGCTTCTTCATCTGCACGACGCGGCCGCCCTCTTCGAAGCCGACTTCGTCCATCAGCTGGTTGATGAGGAACACGCCGCGGCCGCTCGGCTTCAGCACGTTGTCGCCTTCGAGGGGGTTGGGCACGCTCGCCGCGTCGAACCCGGTGCCGGGGTCGCGGACGACGATCACCACCTCGCCCTTCGCGTCCGACGTGACGATGCACTGCACCTGCTTGGAGGGGTCGTTCCTGCAGCCGTGCCGGATGGCGTTGGCCAGCGCCTCGTCCAGCGCCAGTTCCACGGGCATAATCTCGTCCTCCGACCATCCCTTGCCCTGAAGCAGCTGCTTCACGCCTTCGCTCACCGTCGGAATGGACGCCGGCTCCGCGGGAATGACGATGTTCATCTCGCAGATGGAGCAGTAGGGCATCAGCGCGCTCAGCTTGTCCACCTTCTCGAGCGACGCCCTGAGCCCGGCGATCAACTGCGCCTGGTCGGCCTCGGCCCTGTCGCGCTCGGCCAACGCCAATTCCAGCTCGTTCAGGTTCCGCCGGAGTTCCAGCTGCGCCTGGGCCTGGCGGCGCAGGGCGTCGAGCGCCTGCCGCTGGTCCGGCGAGAGCCGCCGCGGCTGGGTGTCCACGACGCAGAGCGTGCCGACGGCGTGCCCATCCGGGGTGATCAGGGGCGCTCCCGCGTAGAAGCGGATGTGGGGCTTGCCCACGACCATCGGGTTGTTCCTGAACCGGTCGTCGTCGCGCGCATCGGGGACTTCCATGATGTGGGGCTGCTTGATGGCGTGCGCGCAGAACGCGATGCTGCGCTCGGTTTCCCTGAGGCCGATCCCGATCTCCGCCTTGAACCACTGCCGATTCTCGTCGATGAGCGTGATGGTGGCCATCGGCGTGCCGCAGATGTGCGAGGCCAGCATCGCGAGGTCGTCGAACGCCTGCTCCGGATCGGTGTCCAGGATGCGATAGCGGCGCAGGGCGGCGAGGCGGGCCTGTTCGTCGGTGGGCATGCCGGTGATGCTGATGCTACTGGAAGATACGCCGGATGGATGCCGGGCGTTCGGCCTGGCGCCTCATCGGACGCTGGACGCCCGGCCGGCCGTGCTGTTGCGTAGGACGCGTGAGGCAGCCGGCCGGGTCCCGGCGGCGAGCCTGGCGTCCAGTCCAGTCCCCTCGCTGGGTGAGGCGCCGCCCGGCATCAACGGCACAGGAACAGGCCCGGGAGCAGCGCCTCGCCTGCCTCGCACGGCTCCTCGGAGAGCGTGGGCGCGCCCGCGCGCCTCGCCTCGTCCGCATAGGCCTGGACGCGAATGAAGTCGTTGGCCGAGACCCGCACGCGCTCCGCGGAGAGGAACGTCACGTGGTACGAGTTCCGGAAGCGCGCCCATGCCACCGTGACGCCGCGTGCTTCGAGCAGGTCAGCCAGCGCCTGCCGCCGATCCACTGGAGGGCGGGTCGCGCGCTCGCGCGTGAGGGCCATCACGTCCGACGTGTTCAGCGCGCACCAGAGCACGACGGCGGCGCCCAGGCCGGCGCGCGCGGCCGGCGCCCGCCACGCCTGCAGGGCCATCACGAGCGCGCCGACCGGGATGAAGAGGCCCAGCAGGTTGTAGCGCATCGTCTCGACGCGGATGCTGCTGCAGGTCAGGAAGCCGTAGACGAGGGTCGAGATGAGGCCGACGAGGATGAGGTACGAGCCGAGGTGGGAAGTGACGGGAGGACTGCGGCGCGTATCGGCAGGGCGCTCGCCGGTATCGGGAGCGAGCGTGCGCGCGACGGGAGTGGCTGGTGCGCCGCCGGGAATCGGCAAGACGGAGTCGGGCTGCCCGCGCGCGACCGTGAGCCAGTGCCAGGCGCCGGCGAGGACGCCCACGGCGGTGATGGCGGCCACCCACGGGCCGAGGCCGGGGAGGCCGGAGTACACACCGGTGAGCACGCCGTAATCGGCGAGCGGTGCGGGGGTCCCGCCAACCAGGCGCGGCAGGTGATCGAAGACGAGCAGGCTGGCGCGCTCCGGCCAGGTGGCGGGATCGACACAGATGCGCCCGCCCAGTGTGTCCACCACCGTGGCCACCAGCGCGGGATCGTCGCCGCGCGTGCCCGGGCCGAGGCCGTTGGCGAACGGCCGCACGGCGGCGGCCACGCCGCGCACGCACAGGAAGGCGACGCCGGCCACGGCCCACCGGCTCGACTTGTCGAGAAGCCGCGCGCGCCACGCGGCTCGCCCCTCGCCGGAGCCGCCCATCAGGCCGAGGCAATCCATTACGAGCAGCGCCGCGGCCCCGTAGGCCGTGAACTCGCGGTGCAGCACACCCACGCCGAGAACGATCCCGAAGAGGCATGGGCGTGCCCGCGCCATCCAGAGCAGCAGCACGTACAGGAACGGCTCCACGTTGCCGCCATTGGCCTCGGTGGTGCGCGCGGCCATGCCGGCCGCCGGAAGGGCCAGCGGCAGCGCCGCGATGGCCGCGATGCCGGCGGCAAGGCCCGCCTCGCGCACGAGGAGGCGGAGCAGGAGCAGGACCACCGCGACATTGATGGCGACCAGCGGCAGCTTGAGCGCGGTGACCGAAGGCGACGTCAACGCCATGACAGGCGCGGCCAGCCACGCCTCGACGGCAAGCATGTAGTTCTGGCCGTAGTAGTAGAGCGGGAAGGCCCGTGCCTCGCTGATGTGCTTCGCCATCAATCCGACGATGGCCTGGTCCGAATCGAAGTGCGTGCCGGACCACCAGACGAACGGGAACGCGCGAACGATGACGAGGCCCGCGAGGGCCGTCGCGGTGATCAGGCTGGCGTATCGGGACGACATCGACGAGGCGCGCGTAGAATACGCCGAATCATGGCCGCGCTTCACGCCCTTCGGCCCTTCATGCGCGCCGCGCTCGCGGGCCTGCTGGTGGCGGGGGCCTGGTGGAGCGCGTACCCGCGCGCGTCGATGCCGCCAGTCTCACCGCTGGGCGATCAACTCGTCTACGCCCCCACGGACCCGGCGGCGCTGGTGCTGCTGGAGCCGGTGCTGCACGCGCCGTGGCTCGGCGAGCCGCAGGGCTGGGGCCGCCTGATCGCAGTGCTCGTCGCCGCCATTGGCGCAACGGGCGTCGCCATTTTTGCCGGCGCGAGCCTGCTCGCCACGGTAATCGTCGTCGGGGCACTCATGGCCGATGCGTCGTTCGGTGCGGCGTTGTCTCACGCCGCCCCGCTCGCGGTGGCCGTGGGCCTGGTGTGGCTGGCAGCCGGCGCGGCCTTCGACGTGCACCAGCGCGTGTCGCCGGCGCGGCCGTGGTTCAATCCGCTGGCCGCCATCCTGCTGTGGGCGGGCGCGGCCTGGTTCCACTGGATTGCGGTGGTGGCGTGGCCGATCGTGTTCGCGGCCCTCAGGCGCACGCCGCAGCGACCCGCGAGAGGCGCCTGGACGGCGGCGTCGCTTGCCGTCGGCGTCCTGGCCTTCGTGGGGCACTTCCACGGGATGGCCCGGATTGCCGGGGCGCACGCCTTCGCGCCCGACGCCCTCCTCACGGCCCGCGATGCCATGGCGGTGGCGTTCGATTCCCGCCCGTGGATGCCTTCGGGCAGCTACGCGGCCCCCGGTCTCACCACGGGCGTGTCGCTCCTGGCCGTCGGCCTTTCCGCCGCCGCGCTGGCGTTCGGCGGCCTCGAACGATGGTGGCGCCGCGCCGTCATCCTGTCGGTGCTGCTGGCGGCGGCAGTGTTGGCGGGCTGGCCGGAGTGGCAATCCGATGTGCTCCGGTTCGGGGCCTGGGCGCTGACGCCGCTTGCGGCCGTCGGGCTGACCTGGGCGGCGCAGCAGGTGCGGCACGAACATCTGTCGCCCGTGGCCACCATCGCGATCGGCGCGGTTCTCGTGATGGAGACCGTGGTGGCGGGGTGGCGTCCCCTGGTCGGGCAGGACGCCCGCGGCTTTCGAGGTGCGCTGGAACGCGCGCTCCGCGAAGAGGTGTCCGGGCGCATCGTCATGGTGGCGGAGGACACGCGCCTCGACTCCGCGCTGGTCGCCTGGGGGCTCCGCCGCGCGGACACGGCGCGTGCCGCGCAAGAGGGGCCCGCAGTTGCGGCGGCCATCGCCGAGGGCCGCACCGTGCTGGCCGGCCCCGTCGGTCGGCGGCACCTCGAGCTGGCGGGCGTCACCTTCAGGCGCCTCTTCACGATCACCGACCCCGCGCCCTTCGTGATGTCGTCGGCCACATCGGCCCTTCGGTGCGTCGCGGTGCTCGGTGATCGATGGAGCCAGCTGCCTGGCGTGGAGTACACGGGCCGCCTCGGCATCGAGGTGCCCGCCGCGGTGGGCGGTGAGCTGCAGCTGATCGTTGGCGACACGCTGCCGCTGCAGATCAGCGTGGAGTCCGCGGATGGCCGCGCCTCGGCGGTGACCATCGAGCCGCTGCTGAGCGGCCCTGGCGTTGCCGCGCCGCCTCCGGACTACTGGTTCGACGGCGGCCTTCCTGAAGACGGTCCGCACGTGATCGAGCGTGTGCGCCTGCCAGCGCAAGCGGCGCGTGCCTCGTTGCTGTCCGTGCAGCTCGGCCGCCGCGCACCGCGTGTGATTGCCCGGCTCGCAGGGATGGACGAGACGGCGCGCGGGCGCATCTGCGCCGCGCCTGTCGGACGCGAGGCGCTCCTCGGCGGCGGCACGGTCATCGAGCCGATCTCGCTCGGCGACGCGACCGTGTTCGGCACCGGCTGGTACGGTCTCCAGCGCGAGGGCACGTTGATGTACCGCTGGGCCGACACCGATGCCGTGGTCCTGGTGCCATCGATGGGCGGGATGGGCGTGGAGATCGCCCTGCACGCCGAAGGGGTAGACGCAGATGGCGCAGGGGCCGCAGATGGCGCAGATGGCGCAGATGGCACACATGGCGCAGGGGCCGCAGATGGCGCAGATGGCGCAGGGGCCGCAGATGCCGCAGATAGTGCAGATGACACAGATGAACGAGGGGGAGGAAAGCGAGGGCGCGCGCAGGAGGGTGAGGCGGTTACGGTGACGCTGCGCGTGAATGGCATCGATGTCGGCACACGCGCGATGGAGGGCGGAGTGCGTCGGTACACGTGGACGGTGCCGGCCGCGGTGTGGCTCGAAGGCACCAACGAGCTCTGGTGGCACACCTCACGCGCCGTGCGGCCGTCGGATACCGGCGGCACGGACACGCGGCGCCTCGCCCTGAAGGTGACGGGACTCGAGGTCAGCCGCTGACGGCGGAACCTGCGAACCCGCGAACCCGAGAACCCGAGAACCTGAGAACCCGAGAACCTGAGAACCTGAGAACCTGAGAACCCTGCTAAGGCACGGACACGAGCTCGACTTCGAAGAGCAGCGTGGCGTTGGGAGGAATCCTCGACGGGTCCGGCGTCGAGCTTCCGTAGGCGAGCTCCGGCGGGATGACGAGGCGGCGGAGTCCGCCCACCCGCATGCCGGGGATGCCCTGGCTCCATCCCGCGATGACGTTCGCGCCGAGCCGGAAGCGCATGTTTCGGTTCGCGTCGAACTGCGACCCTTTGTTCTCGGCCGCCGTATTGCTGTAGAGCCACCCGGTGTAGTTGACCGTGACGTCCTGGCCGGCGACCGCGACCGCGCCCGTACCGGGGCGCAGGTCCGTGATGCTGAATGGCGCCGTGCCCGTTGGCGGCAGGGACGGCGCGGTCGGAGTGTCGTTCCCGCCCCCGCAGGCAGTCGAAGCAACGAGAGACAAGGTGGCGAGCGAGGCGAGCAGGTGTCGTCGGGTCATGTCGGTCTGGAGCAGGCGCTCGTCCGATCATAAACGATGCCCGCCGCCGCGTTCGTCGAACGCGGGCGGCGGGCGTGTGAGCACGTCGAGAACTCGAGAACCCGAGAACCCGAGAACCCGAGAACCCGAGAACCCGAGAACCCCAGAATACCTACTTGACGAACAGCATCTCCCGATATGTCGGCATCGGGTAGAGCTCGTGGGGGATGACCACCTCGAGCCGATCCCCGAGATCGCGGAGCGCGGCCATCGCGGGGACGATCGTGTCGCGCATGTACTTGGCGTGGTGCTCGGGCGAGCCGCCGTTGTGCTCGAGGGCGTGGGCCAGGCTCTCCGTCTGCGCGCGGAAGCGGTCCACCAGGCCGACGACCTTCGCCAGGTGCTTCGCGCCTTCCTTGCTCGGCACGCCGCCCGCCTTGGCCGCGGCCACGCTCTCGCCGACGCGCTTCTGGTACTCGAGGCCGGCGGGAAGGATGTAGCGGTTGGCCATCAGCACCATCAGCTGCCCTTCCACGTTGATCGTCTTGCTGTAGTTCTCGAGGTTGATCTCGTAGCGCGCGCGGAGCTCGCGCTCGTTGAGCACCTTGAACTTCTCGAAGACCTTCACGACGGCGGGCTGCACGATCTGCGGCAACGCGTCCACGGTGTTCTTCAGGTTCAGCAGGCCCCGGTTGGCGGCCTCCTTCTGCCATGCCTCCGAGTAGCCGTTGCCGTTGAAGATGACCCGCTTGTGCTGCTTGACGGTCTTCTTGAGCAGCGCCGCCATGGCGTCGTTGAACGCCTCCTTCCGGCTGGCGGCCTTGCCCTTGCCGCCGGCGAGCATCTTCTCCAGTTCGGTGGCCATCGCATCCAGCGACTCGGCGACGGCCACGTTGAGGCACGTCGTCGGGAACGCCACGTTCTGGGTGGAGCCCACCGCGCGGAACTCGAACTTGTTGCCCGTGAAGGCGAAGGGGGACGTGCGGTTGCGATCCCCGGCGTCGCGGGGCAGCTTGGGCAGCACCGAGACGCCGATGTCGAGCAGGCCGCCGTGCTTGGTGCTCTTGGCCCCGCCCTTCTCGATCTGCTCGAAGATGTCGGTGAGCATGTCGCCGAGGAACACCGACAGGATGGCCGGCGGCGCCTCGTTGGCCCCGAGGCGGTGATCGTTGCCGGCGTGGGCGACCGACATCCGGAGCAGCCCCTGGAAGGTGTCCACGGCGCGGATGACCGCCGTGCAGAAGAACAGGAACTGCATGTTGTCGTGCGGTGTGTCACCCGGGTTCAGCAGGTTGTTGCCCAGGTCGTCGCTCATGCTCCAGTTCACGTGCTTGCCCGATCCGTTCATGCCCGCGAACGGCTTCTCGTGGATCAGGCACGCCAGCCCGTAGCGCGGCGCCACGCGCTTCAGCGTCTCCATCGTCATCATCTGGTGATCGGTGGCGACGTTGGCGCTCTCGAACATCGGCGCGACCTCGTACTGCGACGGGGCCACCTCGTTGTGGCGCGTCTTGATGGGCACGCCCACGCGGTAGAGCTCGGCCTCGACCTCGGCCATGCAGGCCAGCACGCGCTCGGGAATCGACCCGAAGTACTGATCCTCCAGCTCCTGGCCCTTGGGCGGGCGCGCGCCGAAGAGGGTGCGGCCCGCGTTGATGAGATCCGGCCGCGCGAAATAGAAGTTGCGGTCGATGAGGAAGTACTCCTGCTCGGGCCCGCAGGTGGGGGTAACCCGCGTCGCGTGCGAGCCGAACAGCTTCAGCACGCGCACGGCCTGCGCCGACAGCGCCTCCATCGAGCGGAGCAGCGGCGTCTTCTTGTCCAGCGCCTCCCCGGTCCAGCTGACGAACGCCGTGGGGATGACCAGCGTCGCGCTGTTGCCGTTCATCAGCAGCCAGGGCGCGCTCGTGGGATCCCAGGCGGTGTAGCCGCGGGCCTCGAACGTGCTGCGCATGCCGCCCGACGGGAAGCTCGACGCGTCCGGCTCGCCACGCACCAGCTCCTTGCCGCTGAACTCGGCCAGCGCCCGGCCGTCGTTCGTCGGGTTGAAGAAGCTGTCGTGCTTCTCGGCCGTGATGCCCGTCATCGGCTGGAACCAGTGCGTGAAGTGCGACGCGCCGTGCTCGACGGCCCAGTCCTTCAGCGCCGTCGCAATGGCGTCGGCCGTGGAGATGTCCAGCGCCTGGCCGCGGGTGATGGTGTCGCGCAGCGACTTGTAGACGGGCTTGGGCAGGCGGGCCTGCTGCACCTTGTCGGTGAACGCCAGGGCGCCGAACACTTCACCGACGTGGACTGGAGGCTTCAGCTGCCGGCTGCCTTCCATTGCCCACGCATTGATGCCTTTGACCGCTTCGCCCAGTGCTGCGGAACCCATGATGTGCCTGCCCCCTGCTGCACCCGCGATGATGGCCGTCCGCGGCCGGGGGGTGCGACCCGCCACGGGATTCGTTACGGCTGAGAAGTGCAAAGTATGCACGAAAGATTCATCAATCTGCAAGTTGGAATGTCACATGTCGACGTTATGAGGCTGAAATCGGCGAAATGAGACCGGAAAGTTGCAGAAACTGCATATCTTCACAACCTCTTCCTTGAGTAACATCGGCCTGGCGCGAACAAAAAGCAAAACACTTGGGCGTGGGACTCCCGCCTTGCCATCTCGGGTTCCGGGACAGGGCTAGTAGGCGGGAACGAGCGTGCGCGCGGGGCAGGAGGGCGCAGGCAGGCTGGCCGTGCCGTGGACCACCGCCGGGTAAGCCAGTTCCGCCATCAGCGCGTAGCCGGCATCGCTGGGATGGAAGCCGTCGCCCGAGAAGCTCGAGGGCTGGACGATGCGCGGGTCGCACATCAGGTCCACGATGAGCACGTTGCGGTTCGTGAGCGCGTTCACCTGGTCCGCCAGCCCCGTGGCAATGCGCTGCATGATGCTCTTCTCGAGCGTGCTGCGGCCGGCGAGATACGGGGCCCCGGCCAGGTTGGGCAGGTTGAAGGCGACGATACGGGCGTTGGGGGCGCGCGCCCGGACGCGGGTCACGAGCTCGACAAGATCGTTACCCCACTGACGAATCTGGCTGTCGATGAAGCCGCGCACGTCACCGCCCCCCAGTCCGGCGCTGACCGCCGCGCCGATGATGTTGGCGTCGTTGCCGCCCACGAAGATGGTCACGACGGTGGTGGAAGGCGGGACGAACGGAGGGTAGCGATCGAGGAAGGCGCCGGGCGCATCGCTGCGGCCCGTCTGGCGGGCGAGGTCGACAATGGCGCCGGACAGCACGTAGCCCGGGATCGACAGGTTCGTGTAGTTCACGCTGCCGCCCTCCGCCATCAGGCGCCGTCGCAGCGTCTGCGCGTACCCCGTACCGTTCTCGCAGCCCAGGTCGAGCGGCGCGCATGCGACGCTGCTGCCATACCCAATCCCGTCGCTCGCCCCGAGCACGGTGTAGCTCACGGCGGTGCCCGTGCCACCCGGGCTGGGCGAGGTGGGCGACTCCGCGCCGCGGCTGCAGGCGGTCGCCACGGCGGAGAGGACCGCCAGGATGGCGAGGACACGGCACCAGGACAGCATCGCTGCCTATTGTGCAAGATCCGCGCCTCGCCTCCCGTGCTTTTTGCTTTTCACATCTGCCGCTCGCCTGTAAGTTGTCCCCGTGTCGTCGCTCCGCCCGTGGACCGAGTTCTATCATCCGCAGACCGCGCGTGATCTTCCGCCGCTGGCGCACGCGCATCTGCCCGCCCTCATCCGGGCCTCGGCGGCGGCCTTCGGGCCGAAGACGGCCTTCACGCTGGGCCTGCCCAACGGATCGCAGGGCGGACTGACCTTTGCCGAGGTGGACGCGCTGTCGGACCGCTTCGCGGTGTATCTGCGCGAAGTCGCCGGCTTCCAGCCCGGCGATCGGCTGTCCATCCAGATGCCGAACTGCCTGGCGTACCCGGTGGTGGTGTTCGGCGCGCTCAAGGCGGGCGTGGTGATGGCCAACACCAACCCGCTCTACACGCCGACCGAGATGGCGCACCAGTTCGCCGACAGCGGCTCGGTCGGCCTCGTCACCATCGACCTCTTCGCGCCAAAGGTGGCCGAGGCGCTGCCGAAGACCTCGATCCGCACGGTCGTCGTGGTGTCGATCGCCGACCTCCTCCCGCCGCTCAAGCGCGCCGTCGTGTGGGCCGTCCAGAAGTACGTGAAGAGGATGATCCCGCCCGTCACGTTCGGGCATGTCGGCTTCCGGCGCGCGCTGGCCGAAGGGGCGACGCGGATGTCCGCAGGAGCCGATCCGCAGGTCTATGCGAAGCCGCTCACGCACGACACGGTGGCCGCCCTCCAATACACGGGGGGAACGACGGGGGTGGCCAAGGGCGCGATGCTCACGCACGGGAACCTCCTGGCCAACATCGAGCAGTGCGTGCAGGTGTGGCAGCCGTGGTTGCGCATCGGCGAGGAAGTGATGCTCACGGCGCTGCCGCTGTACCACATCTTCGCCTTCACGGCGAACCTGATGCTGTTCTGGGTGACGGGCGGGCGGGACATCCTCGCGCCCAGCCCGCGTCCGCTCAGCAACCTGCGGACGGTGATGGAAACCGAGCCCATCACGTGGTTCACCGGCGTGAATACGCTCTTTGCCGGCCTGATGCACGAGGAGTGGTTCCTGAAGAAGCCGTCGTGGAGTTTTCGTGGATCGGTCGCGGGCGGCATGGCCCTGGTGCCGGCGGTCGGCGAGCGCTGGGAGCAGGTGACCAGGACGCCCATCTACCAGGGCTACGGTCTCACCGAGACCTCGCCAGTGGTCACGCTGAACCCGTTCCACCGCGTGAAACCGGCGTCCATCGGCGTGCCTCTCCCTGGCACCGACGTGCGCATCGTTGACGACGAGGGGCGCGACGTCGCTCGAGGAGAGGCGGGAGAGCTCCTCGTGAAGGGGCCGCAGGTGATGCCGGGCTACTGGCAGCGCCCGGACGAAACCGCGCGCGCGATCCGGGACGGCTGGTTCTACACGGGCGACATCGCCCGCATGGACGAGGACGGGTACATCTTCATCGTGGATCGAAAGAAGGACATGATCCTGGTGAGCGGCTTCAATGTCTATCCGAACGAGGTCGAGGCGGTCATCGCGTCACACCCCGGAGTGCAGGACTGCGCCGTCGTCGGCGTGCCGGACGAGGACACGGGCGAGTGGGTGGTCGCGTACGTGATCCGCAAGGATCGCGGGCTCACGGTGGAAGCGATTCGCGACCACTGCCGGGAGTCGCTCACGGCCTACAAGGTGCCGAAGCTGGTGATCTTCCGCGACGAGCTGCCGAAGTCGCCGGTGGGAAAGGTCCTTCGCAAGGACCTGCGAGAGGACGCGGCCAGCGCGAAGCTCGGCTGACCGCGTCCTCCGGCGCCCATTGGCGATTGGTGATTGGCGATTGGCGATTCATTGGGTGAGTGGCGATTGCGTCATCGGGGCATCCTGATTGCGCGATTCACACGCGGAATACCCCGATCGCCAATCCTTCCCATCACCCAATCGAATGGTCCAATAGCCAATCCTCAATCACCCAATGAATCGGCAATCGGCAATCGGCAATCGTCAATGGACAACCTCTGCCACACCCTGACAGGCGCGGCGCTCGGCAAGGCGGGGTTGGCGTCGCGCACCCGCTACGGCATGGCCACCCTCATGGTGGCGGCGAACCTTCCGGACGTCGACGTCGCGGTGTTTCTCACGGACACCCTGCCCGTTTCGTTCCGCCGCGGCTGGACGCACGGGATCCTGGCGCAGGTGGTCCTGCCGATCGTGCTCGCCGGCATCGTCTGGGCCATTGGCAGGAACCGGAACGCACCTGCCCGCACCCGCCCGCACCCGTCCGCACCCGATCGCACCCGCCCGCACCCGTCCGCACCTGCCCGCACCCGTTTCGGTGCGCTGCTGCTGCTCTCGTACATCGGCCTCTACTCGCACATCTTCCTCGACTACTTGAACAGCTACGGGCTGCGCCTGCTGATGCCCTTCTCGGGGCGCTGGTTCTACGGCGATGCGCTGTTCATCGTGGACCCGTGGATGTGGGGCGTGCTCGGCGCGGGGGTCCTGCTCGCTGCGATGGCGGCCAGGCGCGGCGCGGCCGAGCCCGGACGCCCGGCGCGTGTCGCGCTGGCGGTGGCCACGGCCTACGCGCTCGGGATGCTGGGCTCGAACCTCTGGGCTCGCACCGCGGTCCGCGACGGCCTGACGCGAGCCGGGCGCCCGGCGGACACCCGCTTCATGGTCACGCCCGTGTTCGCCAACCCGTTCGGGCGCGAGGTCCTGGTGGACACCGGTGACCGGTACGAGAAGGGGTTTGTCTGGTTCGAGCCGGGTCCCCACTTCCGGCCCGCCGGGTACGGCGTGGACAAGGGCTTCGGGCAGCCTGAAGCCCGCGCGGCCCTGGCGACGCCACGAGCCCGGGCGTACCTGACATGGTCGCGCTTCCCGTTCGTGGTGGTGGACCGCACCGAGGCGCCACCGCAGCTGTGGCTGAACGACTATCGCTACTCGGACGCGTCGGGCCGCGTCGGGTGGGCGGGCTTGAGTGTGCGGATCGAGGACTGACGCAAGGCAGACGGCAGAAGCCATGCCATTTGCCTTTGGCCTCCGGCCTTTTTGCCTTTTCTGTACAATTTCCTGATGCGCCCCTTTCTGGCCCTGATGGTCTGCCTGGCTTTTCCGGCGCCTTCCTTCGCCTGGGGGTTCGAGGCGCACAAGCTGATTGCCGACCGCGCCATCGAGCTCCTGCCGGCGGCGCTCCGGCCGCTTTTCGACGAGCGGCGGGCGTTCATCGTGGAGCGCTCGGTCGATCCGGACATGTGGCGCACCGCCGGGTTCGAGTCCGAGCCGCCGAACCACTTCCTGGACATGGACCATGAGGCCTTCGGGCCCTACCCGTTCGACGCGCTGCCCCGCGACTACGACGCTGCCGTGCAGAAGTTCGGGCGCGAGTTCGTGCACCGGCAAGGCCTGCTGCCGTGGCGGGTGCAGGAGTTCTACGGCGAGCTGCAGCGCGCGTTCGAGTCGCTCGGGCGGCCGAATCCTCCACCCTACACGCTGGACAACATCGCCTTCTACACGGCCATCCTGTTCCACTACGTCTCCGACGGCCACGTGCCGCTCCACTCCGTGGTGAACTACGACGGCCAGCTGACGAACCAGCATGGGCTGCACGGCCGCTGGGAGAGCGAGCTGTTCGAGCGAAACCGTTCGGCGCTCAGGATTGCGCCGGCACCGGCACACCCGGTGTCGAACCCCCGCGACTTCATGTTCGAGGTGCTGCTGGCGTCCAACCGCGTATCCGGGGCCGTGCTCGACGCGGACCGCAAGGCGGCCGAGGGCCGCGATTTCTACGACGACCGGTATTTCGACGCGTTCAAGGCCGCGGCGCTTCCCGGTCTGGAGCGCCGTCTGAACGACTCGATCACGGCCGCCGCGGCTGTCATCACCGGTGCCTGGGAGCAGGCCGGGCGCCCGTCGGTCCCCACGCGGCTGGTCCGAACCCCGCGGCGCATTCGCCGTCCATAAGAGTGTGAACGTCTATCTCATCCCCCTGGGCGCCGGCAGGCTCGAGCCCTACTTCGAGCACGAAGACGAGGAGGAGGCCGCGCCTGCGGGCACCCAGCCTCCCGGCCTCTTCGCCCGGATGAGCGTGCGCTTCTCCGAGATGATCCGCGACGCCGAGCGCCAGCGGCACGAGCGCACCCAGGAGCGGCCGTCTACGTTTCTGGGTCGCGTGCAGCACAAGCTGATGGGCTGGGTGGCCGAGCGGGTGGCCGAGCAGCGTCTGCTGTGGCGGCTGCGCCGCGTGGACGAGGCGACGCTGCACGTGCCGGACACGATGGAACGGGAGGCCGGGTTCCAGGCGTTCCGTGAGCTCCTGCAGAAGGACCACGATCGGCACATGCGGCTGACGATTCTGCATCTGCTGGGCCTCGTCGCATCGGCGCCCTTCATGGTCGTGCCGGGGCCGAACCTCTTCGGCTACTTCTTCACGTTCACCGTGGTCGGGCACTTCCTGGCGTTCCGGGGCGCGCGGCGCGGGTTGTCCTGCGTGCGCTGGACCGTGTCGCCCAGCGCGTGGCTCACGACCCTGAAGGACGCGATGGCGGCGTCCGGGGCCGAGCGCTATCGGATCGTCCACGAGGTGGGCGAGCACCTGCAACTGCCGCGTCTGGCGCGGTTCGTCGAGCGGATGGCTGCTCCACCCGCATGATATTCTCGACCCCGTGACGCTAGGCGATCTGGCCGCCGCGCTCGGCTGCCCGCTCGAAGGCGACGGCAGCCTGGACATCGTGCGGGTGGCCCGGATCGAGGAGGCGGGTCCCGGGGACCTCACCTTTCTCGTCAACATGAAGTACGCGCACGCGCTGGCCGCGACGCGGGCCTCGGCCGTGATTGCCGCGCCCGGCGTGACCGGCTTCCCATGCGCGGTGATTCGGAGCGCCGAGCCCTACGTGACGCTGGCCCGCGCGGTGGCGATGCTGGCCCCGCCGGACCGGCCCGAGGTGGGCATCCATCCTCTCGCCTCGGTGGCCGAATCGGCCGAGGTGGCCCCGTCGGCCTCGGTGGGACCGTTCGCGGTGGTGGCTCCCGGCGCGCGGGTCGGCGCGCGGACCATCCTGCACTCCCACGTGGTCATCGGGGCCGGCGCGGTGGTCGGGCCCGACTGCGTGCTGCACGCCCACGTCTCCGTCCGCGAGCGCTGCACGCTCGGCGCTCGCGTGGTCGTGCAGGACGGCGCGGTCATCGGGAGCGACGGCTTCGGATTCGCCACGACGTCAGACGGCACGCACGTGAAGATTCCCCAGCTGGCGCCGGTCATCATCGAGGACGACGTGGAGATCGGGGCCAACACGACGATCGACCGGCCTGCAGTGGGCGAGACCCGTGTGCGGGCGGGGACGAAGATCGACAACCTGGTGCAGATCGCCCACGGTGTCCTCGTCGGGCGGAACACCCTGCTGGCCGCCCAGGTGGGCATTGCCGGCAGCACGACCGTGGGCGACGCGGTGATGTTCGGCGGCCAGGTCGGTGTCACGGGTCACGTGGCCATCGGCGACCACGTCAAGGCCGTGGCGAAGACGGGCATCACCAATTCGGTGGAGGCGGGGGCGTTCGTGTCGGGGTACCCGGCGATTCCGAACATGGAGTGGCGGCGGGCCTCCGCCGTGTTCCGCAAGCTCCCGGAGATGCGCAAGCGTCTGAAGGATCTCGAGCAGCGGATCGAGGAGCTGGAGCGGAAGTAGGGGTTCACAGGCATGTGGCGATTGATGAGACATGGTGTCGCGCTGGTGGTGGCGGCGCTCGTGTGGGGCGCGCCGGCGACCGCGGCCTCGCGGCCGCCAAAGTTCGTCTACCAGCGGCTGCAGCTGCCCAACGGCCTGACGGCGGTCCTGCACCAGGACCGTTCCACGCCGATCGTCAACGTCCAGCTCTGGTACCACGTGGGCTCGAAGGACGAGCGCCCGGGCCGCACCGGGTTCGCGCACCTCTTCGAGCACCTCATGTTCAAGGGCTCGCGCAACGTCGAGCCCGAGCAGCACACCTCCATCGTCGCCTCGGTCGGCGGGCAGGCCAACGCCTACACGAACGAGGACACGACCGTGTTCTGGCAGACGGTGCCGTCGCAGTTCCTGCCGCTCGTCCTGTGGATGGAAGCCGACCGCATGGCGACGCTGCGCATCGACGAGGACACCTTCGTACGCGAGCGAGAGGTGGTGAAGGAAGAGCGCCGCATGCGCATCGAGAACCAGCCCTACGGCCGGTTGAACGAGATCATCTACGAGCAGGCGTTCACCACGCACCCCTACCGCCATCCGGTGATCGGCAGCATGGAGGATCTGAACGCCGCGACGATCTCCGACGTGCGCGACTTCTACGCGACCTACTACGTGCCCTCGAACGTCACCGTGGTCATCTCGGGCGACTTCGACATGGACCAGGCCATCAACCTCGTGAACCAGTACCTGGGCCGTGTCCCGAAGGCCGGGAAACCGGTGCCGCGCGACATCCCGCGCGAGCCGCCCCAGAAGCAGGAGAAGCGCGCCGTGGTCGAGGACGCGGTGCCGCTGCCCGCCGTCGTCGTGGCGCACCACATCACCTACGACGGCCACCCGGACGCCTATCCGCTCCACATCGCGGCCAAGGTGCTGTCGGACGGCCAGAGCTCCCGCATCTACCGGAAGCTCGTCTACGAGTCCGGGCTGGCCCTCACCGCCTTCGGGCAGGCCAACCTCATCGAGCACCCGAACCTCTTCTACGCGGTGGCCATCGTCAACCCCGGCCAGACGCCGGCGGCGGTGGAGAAGGCGCTCATCGCGGAGCTGGACCGGATGAAGGCCGACGGCGTGACGCCCCGCGAGCTGCAGCGGTCGAAGAACCAGTTCGCGCGCGACTACATCCTGGGCCGCGAGACGGTGCAGCAGAAGGCCACGCACCTGGCGCACGCCGAGGTGCTGCACGCCGACATCACGACGGCCGACGGCGAGTTCGACATCTTCCAGAACATCACGCAGGCCGACGTCCAGCGCGTCGCGAAGACGTACTTCCGGCCGGAGACGCGCGTCGTCATCCACGTGATGCCGAAGGGGACGGGCGTGCAGGGCGCGGCGGAGGGCCCGCGATGAGGACGTTCGTCATCGCCGCGCTGTCCCTCAGCGTGCTCACGTCGGTGGCCGTCGGGCAGACGGCGCAGTCGTGGCCGCGCGAGTTCCCGCCGCGGCCGCTCCAGCCCCGTCCGGTGACCTTCCCGGAGTTCGAGGTCCGCAAGCTGGCCAACGGGCTGACGGTGGTGCTGGTGAGCCAGAACGAGCAGCCCGCCATCAGCGTGCGGATGATCGTACGGGCGGGCGCCGCGCAGGATCCCAGGGGGAAGATGGGGCTGGCCATGCTCACCGCGACGCTGCTCGACCAGGGGGCGGGCGACCGCACCGCGCAGCAGCTGGCCGACGAGGTGGATTTCATCGGGGGGCTGCTCGGCACCGGCGCGGGCACGGACCTGAGCTTCGTGAACACGGTGGTCATGAAGGACGACTACGCCACCGGCCTGGCGCTCATGGCCGACGTCGTGCGGCGTCCGACGTTCCTGGCCGAAGAAATCGAGCGGCAGCGCCAGCAGGCGCTGTCGGGCCTGAAGGTGGCGGCCGAGGACCCGGACTCGGTGGCGGGCATGGTCATCGACCGCCTGATCTTCGGGTTCCACCCGTACGGCCTGCCGGGGTCGGGCACCGCCGAGTCGCTGCAGTCGCTGACGCGTGACGACTTCGTGGAGTTCCACCGCCGGCACTTCGTGCCGAACAACGCGCTCGTGGCCGTGGTCGGCGACGTGTCGCACGCCGACGCCATGGCGGGCATCGAGAAGTACTTCGGCGACTGGAAGCCCGGCGAGGTGCCGGCCTTCAATCCGATCGCGCCGCCCGAGCCGACGCGGCGCGTGATCGTGATCGATCGGCCCGGCGCCGTGCAGACGGAGATCCGCGTGGGCCACCTGGCCATCCCGCGCAAGCACGAGGACTTCGAAGCACTGAACCAGGCGGTGAAGATCCTGGGTGGGGAAGGCGCCAACCGCCTGCAGCAGGTGCTCCGCAGCCAGCGCCAGCTCACCTACGGCGCGTCCGCGGATCTCGACAGCTACAAGTGGAGCGGTGCCATCGTGGCGGATACCGACACGCAGACAACGACGACGGCCGAGGCGCTGCGGCTGGCGGTGGACGAGTTCGCGCGCCTCCAGCGCGAGCGCGTCAGCGAGAGCGAGCTCGAGGCGGCCCAGGACTATGCCGTCGGGCATTTTCCGCTCACCATCGAGACGCCCGACCAGATCGCGACCCAGGTCCTCAACCAGCTGTTCTACGAGCTCTCGGTGGACGAGCTGCCGAAGTACCGCGAGCGCATCCTGAGCGTCACGCCCGAGGACATCCAGCGCGTGGCCCGGGCCTTCGTGCGACCGGACCGGCTGTCGGTCGTGCTCGTGGGCAACGCCAGCCAGTTCGTGGAGAGCCTCGAGGGCATCGGCTTCACCGAGTACGAGCGCATTCCCATCGATCGCATCGACCTGCTCTCGGCCGACCTCAAGAAGCAGTGAAGGTGATGATCTCGTGCGGCGAGCCGTCCGGCGATCTCTACGCCGGCGCGCTGGTTCGCGCGCTCGCCGCGCGCGACCCGCACCTGCAGGCCTTTGGCCTGGGAGGCGAGCGCCTGGCCGCCGCGGGCGCCAGGCTGGTGGCCGACTTCCGCGGCCTGTCGGTGACGGGGCTCACCGAGGCGCTGAAGGTCCTGCCCCGTTCGTGGGCCACCTATCGCCGGCTCGTGGCGGCCGCGCGTGACGAGCGCCCGGACGTGCTGGTGCTCGTCGACTATCCCGATTTCAACTTCAGGCTCATGCGCGCCGTGAAAGCGCTCGGCGTGCCCATCGTCTACTACATCAGCCCGCAGCTGTGGGCGTGGCGGCCAGGCCGCATGGCGACGATGAAGGCGATCGTGGATCGCGTGCTCGTGATCTTCCCGTTCGAGGAGGCGATCTACCGCCGGGAGGGCGTGGACGTGCGGTTCGTGGGCCATCCGCTGCTCGAGATGGTGGCGCCGTCGGCGGATCGCCCGGTGCTGGCCCGGCGCTTCGGGCTCGATCTCGCGCGGCCCGTCGTGGCACTGCTTCCCGGCAGCCGCGCCAACGAGCTGGAGCGCCTGGGGCCCGTCCTGGCCGAGGCCCGCACGCGGATTGCCGCACGCGTGCCCGGTGTGCAGTTCCTGGTCGCCCGCGCCCCGCACCTGGCGGATCGAGGGTTCGCGCCGTTCCGGGACGCCCGCGCTGAAGCCCCGGCGCTCCAGGCCAACACGGCCTCGGGTCCGGAGCGCCGGGACTTCAGTCCCGGCGTCACCCGTATCGTCGAGGGACAGACCGACGACGTGCTGAGCGTGAGCGATGTGGTGCTGACCGCGTCGGGTACCGCCACGGTGCAGACGGCCATGCACGGCAAGCCCATGGTCGTGCTGTACAAGCTGTCGCCACTCACCTACAGGCTGGGCAAGCCGCTGGCGAAGGTGGACATGTACGCGATGGTGAACCTCATCGCGGGCCGGCGTGTCGTCCAAGAGCTCATCCAGGACGACTGCACGCCCGAGGCGGTGGCGGACGAGGCGGTCAGCCTGCTCACCGATGCGGCGAAGCGGGACGCCATGTCGCGCGCGCTGGCCGAGGTCCGAGCCGCGCTCGGCGGCCCGGGCGCCAGCGGGCGGGCGGCGGACGCCGTGGTGGAGCTCGTCGGGCGAATGCGCGGATAGCCCGCGGGGCGGATGGCGGCCGGCCGCGCCGCGACCGCCCGGTTTGTCCCCGATCATCTGCGCATCTGAGGCCTGCCCGGACAATCTGCGGCTGTATCCGGCTCTGCGTCCCGCTACACTCTCTGGATGCGTGCCCTCGTTGCCATCCTGATCCTGGCCAGCGGCCTGCCGCTCTCGGCCATCACTGTCAAGCCCCTGTCGTTCGTCGAGCTCGTGGACGAGTCGATGGCCATCGTCCACGGCCGCGTCACCGAGGTCCATGGCCAGTGGACCGCGGATCGCGGGGGCATCGAGAGCCTGCTGCGCGTCGAGGCCTTCGACTATCTGAAGGGCGATCTCGGAGACACGATCACCGTGCGCGTGCCTGGCGGGCAGGTGGGGACGATCGTCAACATCATTCCGGGCGCCGCGCGCTTCTCGCCGGGGGACCGCGTGGTGCTCTTCCTGACGGCGACGGGCCCCGCCATTCCCGTCGTCACGGGCACCACACAGGGCGTGTTCCGGGTGACCGCCGATCCCCGGTCAGGCGAGCTCGTGGTGATTCCACCCGTGGTCGGTACGGCGGGGGCGCCCGGTCGCCTCGTGCGCGGCGATTCGGCACGCCGTCCCATGTCGATGGCGGCGTTCGGGGCAGCGGTCCAGCGTGCACAGGTGGCCCGATGACGCGCGCGGTGGCGCTGGCGATGGTGGCGCTGACCGCGCTGGCGCAGCCGGCGCCGGCGCTGGCGTATTTGAAGTTCGGCTTTCGCATCGGCGATCGCACCGTGGACGTGAAGTGGTCCGTGGCTCCAGTGCCCTACTTCGTCAACGAGCGCGACATCCCGGGCGTGACGGCGGCCGAACTCCGCGATGCCGCGGCGCGTGCGACGGCCACATGGCAGTCTGTTCCGGCCACGACGGTCGGGTTCCAGTACCAGGGCTTCACGGTCACGCCGCCCACCGGGATGGACGGGCGCAACACGCTCGGCTTTCTCGACCGTCCCGATCTCGACCGCGTGCTCGGCTCGACCAGCCTCCTGCTCGACTCGGCCACGGGGGCGCTGCTCGAGGCGGATATCTTCTTCAATACGCGATTCCAGTGGTCCGCAGCCCCGCAGGGAGAGCCCGGCCGCGTGGACCTCGAGTCGGTGGTGCTGCACGAGTTCGGGCACTTCCTGGGCCTTGGCCATTCGGCCATCGGCGAAACCGAGCGGACTGCGACGGGCGGCCGCCGTGTGATCGGGTCGGGCGCGGTGATGTTCCCCATCGCGCTCACGCCCGGCGCCGTGGCCGATCGCGCGCTGCAGGCCGATGACGCGGCGGCCGTGATGGACCTGTACGCCGTGGACGCGGGTCGGGGCGAGACGGGCAGCATCCGCGGGCGCGTGGTGAAGAACGGGCGCGGCGTCTTCGGCGCGCACGTCGTGGCATTCAACCCGGCGACCGGGGCCCTGGTCGGCGGGTTCACCCTGAGCGCCGACGGCGGCTTCGTCGTTGCCGCCCTCGAGCCCGGCCCGTACATCGTCAGGGTCGAGCCTCTCGACGATGCGGACGTGGACAGCTTCCTGTCCGGCGAAGTGGACGT
>JBFWQE010000008.1:0-73090 GCA_050249615.1 Vicinamibacterales bacterium | reverse complement strand
GTGGTGCGGGCGGGCGCTCGATCGTCTCGTCGATCTCTGCGCCCGGGCCCCCGCCGCGGCCGCGCCCGCGACCTTCGCGCGGGAGCGGGAGGCGATTCGCCGGGCGATCGAGCGCGACGGTGTCTCGGAGCGACTGGGATGTTACGTCAGCGTGTTCGGATCCGAGGGGGTCGATGCCAGCCTGCTGCTGTTGTCGGTGATGGGGTACGCCGATCCGCGGTCGGAGCGGATGCGGCGGACCGTGGCGCGCGTGCGCGAACGACTCGAGGTCAACGGCGTCGTCTACCGCTACCGTGACGATGACGACGGGCTGGAAGGGGGAGAGGCGGCGTTCGGCATCTGCAGCTTCTGGGCGGTCGAGGCGCGCGCCCTGCAGGGCGATGAAGGCGCCCGGGAACAATTCGAACGACTTCTGCGCCATGCCAACGACGTCGGCCTGTACGCCGAGGAGATCGACGCCGCGAGCGGTGCCGCGATCGGCAACTTTCCCCAGGCGTTCACGCACGTCGGGTTGATCAACGCCGCAGTGGCCCTGTCGCGCAGCGAGTGCCAGGCGACGTCACTGCGAACGACCGCCTCCCCGGATGGAAGGAATACCTCGTGAATCTCGGCAGTGTCCTCCTGTGGGGGTTCGTCGGTACCCTCGTCTTGACGACCGCGATGGCCGCGAGCCAGCGGGCTGGCTACACGCGCATGAGCATCCCCTTCCTGCTGGGCACGATGATCACACCTAACCGGGACCGGGCCATGCTGCTGGGGCTGATCGTCCACATGCTCAACGGCTGGCTGCTCGCCGTGCCATACGCGCTGGCCTTCGAGAGCTGGCAGCGCGCCACATGGTGGCTCGGCGCGGGTATCGGGCTGGTGCACGCACTGTTCGTCCTGGCGGTTGGGATGCCCGTGGTCCCGGCCATGCACCCACGGATGGTGAGCGAATACTTCGGTCCGACGCCCAATCGACACCTTCAGCCGCCGGGATACTTCGCGCTCAACTACGGACGGCGGACCCCGGTGGTCACGATCGTGGCGCACATCGTCTACGGCGCCATCCTCGGCGCGTTCTACCGGTTGAGCAGCCCGTGACCGTCCCTTGGGAGGCGCCCGGGCGACGGGGCGGGCGCGGTCAGCGGCCGCCCGGTGCCGACGCCTCGTGGCCGGAGACGTCCCACAAGGCGATTCCCCCGAGGATCCCCGCCCGGTTGGAGACGACGCGCACGTCGCGAGCGGGCGCGAAGCGAATGAGCCTCGCATTGCCGCCGCCGATGTAGAGACGATCGAAGTGCGTCAGGGCGCGGAGGCGCTCGATCGCCTTCTCGACCCGGCGATTCCACCGCTTGCGACCCACCCGTTTGAGCGCCACCTGGCCAACGTAGCCCTCATACGTGTGCCCCGACGTGAGGGGATGATGGGCGAACTCGAGGTGCGGCAGCAGTCGTCCGTCCTCGAACATGGCGCTGCCGAAGCCGGTTCCCAGGGTGATGACCACTTCGAGGCCCTTGCGCCGAACGACGGCCAGGCCCTGCATGTCGGCGTCGTTGCACGTGCGGACCGGACGCGACCATCGGCGGGCGACGGCCTCGGCGAGGCGATAGCCCTCCCATTGGTCGTCACCGAGGTTGTGGGCAGTCAGGACGCGGCCGTTCCGGATGACCCCGGGGAACCCGACCGACACGCGATCGAAGGCCGGCATCTGGGCGACGAGTCCGTCCAGCGCCTCCAGCAGCCGACGAGGGGACGCGGGCGACGGTGTGGGCACGCGCACCCGCTCACCAAGCATGCGCCCACGATCGTCGAGCACGGCCGCCTTGAGCCCCGACCCCCCGATGTCGATCGACAGTGTCCGCTTCTTCTTCATCTTCATCCTCTTTCCAGCCCATCAGGAGCCCGGTGACGTCCGGCGGCCTGCACGTCCCGGGCCGCGGCCACGACGGCGTCAACGGTGAAGCCGAATCGTGTGAGCAGGGCTTTGAGCGGCGCCGAGGCGCCGAACGAACGCATCCCGATGACGCGGCCCGCCAGGCCCGTGTAGCGCTCCCAGCCGAACGTCGACGCCTGCTCCACGGCGACGCGGGCAATGACCGCGGGAGGGAGGACCAAGTCGCGGTAGGGCTGGTCCTGCTCCTCGAACAGCTCCCAGCACGGCATGCTCACGACCCGGCTGCGCACGCCGCTCGCAACCAGCTCCTCGTGCGCGGCCACGCAGAGCGATACCTCGCTTCCGGTCGCCATCAGAATCACCTCTGGCAGACCTCCGGGCGCCGTGGCCAAGACATAGGCGCCTCGGGCCACGCCGGCAGCCGAGGCATAGCGCGTCCGGTCGAGTGTGGGCAGGGGCTGTCTCGAGAGCACGAGCGCCGTGGGCTCGTGGCGCATGGGCAGGATGCAGCGCCACGACTCGACGACTTCGTTCGCATCGGCGGGCCGGAAGACCCGCAGTCCGGGAATCGCCCGGAGCGAGGCCAGGTGTTCGACGGGTTGGTGCGTCGGACCATCCTCGCCCACGCCGATGGAATCGTGCGTGTAGATGTAGATGACGGGCAGCTCCATCAGGGCCGACAGCCGGAGTGTCGGCCGGGAGTAATCGCTGAAGATGAGGAACTGCGAGCCGAACGGTCGAAGCTTCGACAGCGCCAGCCCGTTCAGGACGGCGCCCATGGCGTGTTCGCGTACCCCGAAATGGATGTTACGGCCGGCCCGGTCCGTGTCTCCGTAATCCCCGGCACCCCGGAAGGTCAGCCGCGTCTTCGTGGAGGGCGCGAGATCGGCTGAGCCTCCGAGCAGCCAGGGGACGTGCCGCGCGAGGGCATTCAGCACGGCACCCGACGCATCCCGACCGGAGACGCCCCTGGCATCAGCCGGAAACGTGGACAGGTCCCGATCCCAGCCGTCCGGCAACTGCCGGTGCTGGATGCGCTCGAACTGGTCGGCGAGATCCGGATGCACTTCGCGATACCGTTCGAAGAGCGCCGTCCAAACCCGGCGCAACTCGCCACCCCGCGCGCGGAGGTGTCGAGCGACGTGAGCGGGCACCTCGTCCGGGACGAAGAACTGGGCGTCCTCTGGCCATCCATAGGCCCGCTTGGTCAGGCGCACCTCTTCCGCGCCGAGCGGCTCGCCATGGGCCGCGTGCGAGTCCTGCTTGTTGGGCGAGCCATACCCGATGTGACTGTCGACGATGATCAGCGTGGGCCGGTCGGTGGTCCGGGTGAAGACGGTGAACGCCCGCGACAGCATCTCCAGGTCGTTGGCATCCCCGACCCTGGTGACGTTCCACCCGTAGGCCATGAAACGGGTGGCGACGTCCTCGGAAAAGGCGAGTGCCGTGCTCCCCTCGATCGTGATCCGATTGTTGTCGTAGATCCAGCACAGGTTCGAGAGTCGCAGGTGGCCGGCGAGGGACGCCGCCTCGCTCGCGACGCCCTCCATCATGCACCCGTCGCCCGCGAGCGCGTAGACACGGTAGTCCACGATCTCGAAGCCCGGCCGGTTGAACGTGCGGGCCAGCCATGCCGACGCCATGGCCATCCCCACGCTGTTGGCCACGCCCTGGCCAAGCGGTCCTGTCGTGGCCTCGACGCCCGATGTCCAGCGATACTCGGGATGACCGGGGCAGCGGCTGTCCAACTGACGGAACCGCTCGAGATCGTCCATCGACACCGACGGGCGCCCCAGCCGTTCGTAGTCGGCGTTCACCGCCTCGACCGACGCCAGGTGCAGCAGGCTGTAGAGCAGCGTCGAGGCGTGCCCCATCGACAGGACGAACCGATCGCGGTTCGGCCAGATCGGATCGGCCGGATCGAATCGCAGGAAGCGCTGCCACAGCACGTAGACCACCGGCGCCATGGCCATCGGCGTGCCGGGATGGCCCGAGCCGGCTCGTTGCACGGCGTCCATGCAGAGCGTCCGGATGGTGGCGATGGCGAGCGCGTCGAGGTCGGTGGGCATCGGCATGCGAGCAGTCCTCATGCGGTCGCGCGAGCGGCCGCGTCAGCGGCCTCGTCCGTGATGACGAGGGCCGAGTGGCGTTGGATGCGGCCGGCGAGAATCCGTGGATCACCGGCGCGCAGGCGAGCGAGCGCCGGACCCTTGGCGCTGCCGGTGACGACCCAGACAAGGGCGCGGGCCCGGTTGATGACGCCGCCGGTCATGGTCATGCGCCGAACCCCCGCGTACGGAGCCGTCACGGCGATGTCGGCATCGTCGCGCTCCGTCGAATCGTCGTCGGGAAAGAGTGACGCCGTATGACCGTCCTCGCCGAGCCCGAGATGAACGAGATCGAGGACCGGCGGATCGCCAGCCACCGCGCGAAGCGTCCCCGCGTACCGAGCCGCGGCCGAGGCCAGATCACGCGCGGTCACGGGCATGGCGTGCACGGCTGCCGGCGGGGTCTCGAGGTGACGCAACAGCGAGGTGTCGAGGTGTGTCAGGTTCCGATCCGGGTGCCCGTCCGGCGCGACGCGCTCGTCCACCTGGAACAGGTGAACCTGCGGCCATGGCACCCTCTCGTCGGCCAGGGCGCGCATCATGCGTCGAGGGGTGGCCCCGCCGCTGAGCGCCAGCAGGAACTGGCCTCGTGCGGCCACCGCCTGCCTGGCGCAGTCGGCAATCACCTGCGCCGCGCGCCCCGCCACCGCCTCGGCGTCGGGCCGCGTCTCTTCGTTCACGACTCGGACTCCAAGTGGCAGACTTGGTTCCAGTGCCGAATCACCGCTTGCCCTCGCTCGACGGCGAGCAGGCTCACCGACGCCGTGTCGAGAGCGAAGGAACCGCCCGCGCTCGGCGGGAGTCCGATCCACCGGGCCGCCAGGAGCCTGAGGACGTGACCGTGCGCGAAGAGCGCCACGGACCCGCCGGCGCGAGCGACCCGCGCGATGAGGCGGTCTGCTCGATCGGTGACGTCGCCAATCGTCTCGCCGTCCGGGGCCCCGTCCTCCCACAGGCTCCACGACGGATGAAGCGCGCGAATCTGAGCCGACGTCATTCCCTCGAAGCGGCCGTAATCCCACTCCTGCGCGTCTGGTTCGACCGCGGCCATTGACCCGTAACCCGCGAGGCGGCAGGTGTCCCTGGCGCGCGCCAGCGGGCTGGTCAGCACGAGCGTGAACGATTGCCCGCCCAGTCGTCGTCCGAGCGCGACGGCCTGCCGCTCTCCGCGGGCCGTCAGCCCGATATCCGTTCGCCCCGTGTGACGACCGGACACCGTCCACGCTGTCTCACCGTGGCGGACGAGCCAGAGCACGGGCTGCTCGTGCGTCACGGCGCCGTCCCCCGGTGGGCGACAGCCCATCCTCCGGGCACGAGGGCATCGGCCTCGGAGGGTCCCCAGGTGCCCGGTGCGTAGATGGCCGGAGGGGTTGCGTGCAGCACCGGGTCGACGATACGCCATGCCTCTTCGACGTAGTCCTGGCGCGCGAAGCGGAACGTCTCGCCCCGCATGGCATCGGCGAGGAGTTCCGCGTAGGCGTCGGTCTCTGCGCCGTCGTGATCGTGGCTGGCCAGCAGCTCGAGCGGGTGGCCGCCTTCGATGCCGGGTTCCCTGACCGTCGCGCCGAGCGCGATCTGGAACGCCGGTCCGAGCTGGAACCTGACGTAGTTGGACACGAGGGGGCCGTTCGAGATCGGCGGCGGCCGCCGCAGTTTCACGATCACTTCGGTGAGCGCAGCCGGCAGCTGCTTGCCGGCCCGAATGAAGAAGGGCACGCCCTCCCACCGCCAGGACTCGACGCGAAGCTCGACCGCGGCGAACGTCTCGGTGTCGGAGTCCGGCGCGACACCGGGCTCGTCCCGGTAGCCTTGAAACTGCCCGCGGACGACACGCGCCGGGTCGATGGGCTGCACGGCCTTGAGCACCTTGACCTTCTCGTCACGCAAGGTCTCGGTATCGCCGCTGCGCGGAGGCGGCTCCATCGCGATGTTCGAGAGCACCTGGAGCAGGTGATTCTGGAGCACGTCACGGATGGCGCCGGTCTGGTCGTAGAACGCACCGCGCCCCTTGACACCGAACGGCTCGGCCATCGTGACCTGCACGTTCTCGACATAACGCCGGTTCCAAATCGGCTCGAGGAAGGTGTTCGCGAAGCGGAAGAAGACCAGGTTCTGGACCGCCTCTTTGCCCAGGTAGTGATCGATGCGGAACACGGACGGTTCGGCGAAGCACTCGTGCACGATGCGGTTCAGGCGGCGTGCCGAGGCCAGGTCGGTGCCGAAGGGTTTCTCGAGCACCAGGCGGGCGCCGCTGCCGCAGCCAATGCGGGCGATCTGACCGACGACCTGCTCGAACAGGGACTGCGGAATGGCGAGGTAGTGGAGCGCGTGCGAGGCGCGACCGATCTCTCGCGCCAGCGCATCGAACGTTTCCGGAGCCGCGTAGTCGCCATCGACGTAGCGGAGGCGCGCAGCGAGCCTCGGGAACGCGACGGGATCGACGCCGCCGCCGTGCTGTTCGACGCTGGCGCGGGCGTACGAGCGGAGCTTGTCGGACGACCACCCCTGCCGCGCGACTCCGATGACGGGGACGGCGAGCGCGCCGACTTTCTCCAGCCGCTGCAGGGCCGGAAAGATCTTCTTGAAGGCGAGGTCGCCAGTGGCACCGTAGAAGACCAGCGCCTCGGAAGAGGCGGTCATCACGCCTTCTCCCGGTGTCCACCGAAGGCCGCACGCATCGCCGACAGCACCCTGTCTCCGTAGTCCGACTGGCCACGGGACGAGAACCGCTGGTACAGCGCCGCGCTCAGCACGGGCGCCGGGACGGCCTCATCGATGGCGGCCTTCACGGTCCAGCGGCCCTCGCCGGAGTCCGAGACGCGGCCCGTGAACGCCGCCAGAGTCGGGTCGTCGACGAGCGCCTGCGCCGTCAGGTCCAGCAGCCAGGACGACACGACGCTGCCGCGACGCCACAGCTCGACGATCTCGTCGAGCGCGAACTCGTACTGGTAGTGCTCCGCGTCGCGAAGAGGGGTCGTCTCGGCATCGTGTTCCTGCTCGCGCAGCCCCACGTTCGCATGCCGCAGGACGTTCAGGCCCTCGGCGTAGGCCGCCATCAGGCCGTACTCGATGCCGTTGTGCACCATCTTGACGAAGTGCCCGGCACCCACTGGCCCGCAGTGCAGGTAGCCGCGATCCGCCGTGCCCTCCCGTTCCCCACGGCCCGGGGTGGGAGGCGCCGACTCCCGTGACGGCGCCAGCGCCGCGAAGATGGGCTCGATCCGCGCGACCGCGTCGGCGTCGCCGCCAATCATCTGGCAGTAGCCCCGCTCGAGACCGAAGATGCCTCCACTCGTGCCGACGTCCACGTAGCCGATGCCCGCCGCCGCGAGATCCCGGGCACGCCGGATGTCATCGACATAGTAGGAATTGCCCCCGTCCACGATCGTGTCACCCGCGGACAGGTGCGACCGCAGATCCGCGACGGCGTGGTCGACCACACCTGCGGGCACCATGAGCCACACCACGCGCGGGGCCGCCAGGCTTTGCACCAGATCGTCGAGCGAGGCGGCCCCTTTTGCGCCCTCGCGGACGAGGGGCTCCACGAGTCCGGGCGCCCGGTCGAAGACCACGGCCTCGTGCCCGGCGCGCAGCAGCCGTCGGACCATGTTGGCGCCCATCCGACCGAGACCGACCATTCCGATTCGCATGTGTCACTCCTCGCTCGCCTCAGACGCGTGACTCCGACAGCAGCATCGCCACGAGCCCGGTCCACCCGGTCTGGTGCGACGCCCCGATTCCGCGGCCGTCGTCGCCATGAAAGTACTCGTGGAACAGCAGATGATCCCGGAACCTCGGATCCTGCCTGAACCGCGGATGGTCGCCCAGGCACGGCCGGGCGCCGTCCTCTCCGGGCAGGAAGAGGCGCCGCAGCCGCAGCGACAGGTCGTCGGCGACCTCGCTCAGCGTGCGAAGCGTCCCGGAGCCGGTGGGGTATTCGACCGTGAAGCCGTCACCGTAGTGGACGTGGAACTTGCGGAGGGACTCGACCAGCAGGTAGTTGACCGGCATCCAGACCGGGCCCCGCCAGTTGGAGTTGCCGCCGAAGAGCCCGCTCTCGGATTCGCCCGGCTCGTAGGCGACGGTGTGCACCGCGCCTCCGACCTCGAGACGATAGGGACGATCCCGGTGAACACGGGACAGGGCCCTGATCCCATACGGCGACAGGAACTCGTTCTCGTCCAGTACCCGCTCGAGGATGCGCTTCATGCGGTGACCGCGCAGGAGCGACAGCAAGTGCTGATCTCCCGCGCCCGGTTGCTCCCACCGCGAGACGAGCGCCGCCAGATCGGGACGATGCTCGAGGAACCACCTCATCCGGGCGCGGAATCGCGGGACCTGGTCGAGGAGATCGGACGAGAGCGCTTCAACGGCGAACAGCGGCACCAGGCCCACCATGGACCGGACCCGCATGGGGACGGACTCGCAGAGGCTCCCGTCAGCCGTGTCGCAGTGCAGGACGTCGTAGTAGAAGCCGTCGGTGTCGTCCCAGAGGTCGAGACCTTCTCCACCGACGTTGCTCATCGCACCGGCGATGTACAGGAAGTGCTCGAAGAACTTCGTCGCGATGTCCTCGTAGACCCGGCGATGCCGCGCCAGCTCGAGCGCGATACGGAGCAGGTTGAGCGAATACATCGCCATCCAGGCGGTGCCGTCCGCCTGCTCGATGTGAGCGGCGACCGGGAGCGGGGCACTTCGGTCGAAGACACCGATGTTGTCCAGTCCGAGGAAGCCGCCCTGGAAGAGGTTGCGCCCATGGGCGTCCTTGCGGTTCACCCACCAGGTGAAGTTCAGCAGGAGCTTGTGGAGGATGCGTTCGAGGAACTCGATGTCTCCGGCGCCGCCCGTGCGCCGGCGTTCCCACTCGAACACGCGCCAGGCCGCCCACGCATGAACGGGCGGGTTCACGTCGCCGAACGCCCACTCGTACGCGGGCAGCTGGCCGTTCGGGTGCATGTACCACTCACGCGTGAGGAGGAGGAGTTGCTCCTTCGCCAGAGTCGTGTCCACGAGCGCGAGGGGCAGCGCGTGGAACGCGAGGTCCCAGGCGGCGTACCAGGGGTACTCCCACGTGTCGGGCATCGAGATGACGTCGGCGTTGTTGAGGTGCCGCCACTCGTGGTTGCGTCCCTGGCGGCGCGGCGCCGGGGGCGGAGGCTGTGCGGGATCGCCATCGAGCCAGTCGCGCACGTCGAGGTGGTAGAACTGCTGGCTCCAGATCATGCCGGCCAGGGCCTGCCGCTGGACGCGACGCTCCTCGGTCGACAGATGGGCGGGATGGAGTTCGTCGTAGAAGGCGTCGGTGTCCCGCCGACGTGCGTCGAGGGTGGCATCGAACGCGCCGAACGGATCCGCGAGACCCGGGCGAGCGAGCCGAACGCGGATCTCGGCCGTCCCACCCGCGGGAACGAGGCGCCGCCAGACTAGGCCGGCCTTCGTGCCGCGCCGCTCCGGGTTGATCGCGTGCCGGTCCCCGCGGACGAGGAAGTCGTTGATCCCATCCTTGAAGAACCCGGAACGGAAATCCGCGCCGTGCAGTCGCCAATGGTTCGTCTCGTTGTCGCAGACGAGGATCTCATCGGGCGCATCGGCGTGGAGGACGAACCGCCCCAGCCGGTCGTGGTGGAGGTCGATGCGCGCGACGCCCTCCGCGCGGAGCCACGGCCGACAGGCGTCGCGACCCCACGACCAGGTGTTGCGGAACCAGACCTGCGGCACGAGGGCAATGAACGCCGGCCGTGCGCCCCGGTTGCAGGCGCGCACCCGCATCAGGATGTCGTCGGGATCCGCTTTCGCGTATTCCACGAACACGTCGAAGTAGCGCTCGTCGTCGAAGATGCCGGTGTCGACGAGTTCGAACTCCGGGTCCGTTCTCCCCCGCGAGCGTCCGGCCTCGACGAGCGCCGCGTACGGGAACGCCTCCTGCGGATACTTGTAGAGCATTTCCAGGTAGGCGTGCGAGGGTACGGCATCGAGGTAGTAGTAGACCTCCTTGACGTCCTCCCCGTGGTTGCCCTCCGGGCCCGTCAGGCCGAACAAGCGCTCCTTCAGGATGGGATCCTTGCCGTTCCACAGGGCCAGGCCCAGGCAGAGGAGCTGTCGATCGTCGCTCAGACCGGCGAGACCGTCCTCGCCCCACCGATAGGCCCGGCTTCGCGCCGCGTCGTGCGGGAAGCTGTCCCACGCCGTGCCGTCGGCGCTGTAGTCCTCGCGAACGGTGCCCCACTGCCGCTCGCTGAGATAGGGGCCGAAGCGACGCCAGCGGCGCCGCGCTGTGCCGTTCGCCTCGAGTCGCCGTCGCTCGACGGACGCCGACGCGGCGATCGGCAGGTCGTCCGTGCGCGACGAGGCTGCCGGAGCATGGGGCGTCACGCCGGCACGATCCGCGCTGACGAGTTTCCCAGGGCCACGGTCGCGTCGGGCAGCCGCGCCGGCAGCAGGCCCGCCAACGCGAGACCAAAGGCCAGGTGGGCGGTGGTGACAGTGGCCGCGAACGACCAGCCGAAGTCCCGGCCGAACGGCCCCACTCCCAGCGCGAGCACCACGGGACTGGCCAGGAAGCCCAGGCCGACGGCGAGGCCGAAGGGCACGGCCCACCACCGCGATCGACCGGAGGCCAGCAGCGCGAAGACCATGCCGAAGCTGGCGCCGTTCCAGAAGTGGTAGGCGAAGCCGGCGAGGTTGGACCACGCGGACGGACCGAGCGCGAACCGATCGAGGAGCAACACGCCCATCAGCTGCGGCAAGTTGCCCGGCATCAGCCCCATTAGGAACGCCGGGTACCGGACAGCCTCCAGCGCCAGCGTGGCCAGTGCTCCGGCGATCGCGCCACGCAGCACCAGCGGCACGAGGGCGGGCGACACGCGGGCCGCCAGGGACACGAGTGGCACGAGGGCCACGACCGCCGGCAGCACGGCGATCATGGCCAGTTCGTGCAGCGAGCCGTAGCCCATCTGCGACGCGGGGAAGACGTTTGGAGCAACGGACGCGAGCGCCAGCAGCATCCCCCGCAGGAGCAGCGTCCGAGAGTAGTGGCCCATGAGAACACCCCTGTGGCAGCTGGAAGTGACCGAAGGCGCCGGCACCGTATGCGGGCTACTGCGCGGCCATCGTGGCGAGCCCTCCGATGTTCTTGTCCAGCATCTCCGCGACCATCTTCATCTTGTCGTTCCTGAACTGGCCGAGGATCGACGACGGCTTGTCGTAGGACACGAACGTCTTGCCGGCGGCATCGGTGTAGACGAACACGCGGAGAGGGATGTAGAGACCGGCCGCGTGGTCCTGCTCGAAGATCTGCTTCCCCACGTTCGGGTTGCCCACGAGGAAGAGTGTCGCTTTGAGCGTCAGTCCCGTCATCGAGAGCATCTGTCCCTGGTTGACCTCCGCCATCACCATCATGCCGTTCTTGGCGACGAGCCCCTTGAGCGCATCGACGACGGTTTCGAACGACTTGGTGGAGGCGACGGTGACGCGGGTCGCATCGAACTTGTTGTCGGCGGCGAACGCGGAGGTGCCGAGGAGGAGGACGGTGAGAGCGGCGATCGTGGTCTTCGTGAAGGTCATGGCTGAATCGACTCCTTGAGACGCCGGCGAACTGCCGACGAATAGGAGGGAGTCTTCGCCGCCGCGGCATTCGTTACGCGAGGAGGTGGCGCCGCGACGAAGACGGGCCCAGACAACGACCGACCGCACATGCCGCGTGTCGTCGTAACGCCGCGTGCGCCTCGAGAGACACAGTCGACATGGAACGCGAGGCGGGCTCACGCCAACAGGGAGCAGCACATGGTCGACGAGACGAGAAGGGCAGCGGGCCGCTTGCCGGCGGGAGACGGCGTGATGCTGATGATGCGGCTGACGGCGGAGTTCACCGAGATGCCGGGCTTGCGTCTCACCGCGAGCCAGGCCGCCAGACTGTTCGGCGTCGACGCGCGGGTGTGCGAAGGCATGCTGCGAGCACTCGTCGACGCCGGGCATCTGGTGCGCGGTGGCGACGGGCGATTCTCGCGTCCGTCGGGGGTGTGAGGATGTGGAGCTGGCCGGCGGCGCGCTGGTTCCGTTCGCGAGTGTCGATCACTGCCCTGGCGCTCGTCGTGAGCGCGGCTCACGCGGGCGGGGGCGCGCGCGTGAACGTCACGTCGAACCAGGCGTTCGTCCTGGCGTACCGGTTTCAGCACGTTTCGAACGCCGATCGCCTGGACCGGAATCCCGGCGTGAACAGCCACATGGCCTTCGTCGGCTGGAGCGTCCGCCGACGTCCGCGCATGTGAGGGAGACGGGAGGATCCGGTCCAGTCCGATTGGCAGATTCCGGTGGAAGACGCGCGCCAGGCTCCCCGCTCGATTCTGCTGGCCCGTGTCCGCGCAGAGTTTCTCTCGATGCCAAGCCTTCGGCTGACGCCGCCACAGGCCACCCGGCACTGGGCGGTGAGCCTTGCGCTCGCGCGTGGCCTGCTCGACGCCCTGGCCGATGCGTGTTTCTCGGTCCGCCGGGACGACGGCTCGTACGCGCGCTGGCTGAATTGAGGCCGAGCCGACGCGCCCCTCACTCGTGCGGCGTCAGCGACACGGTCCAGGCCAGAGGCACGGAGACGGGGTTGTAGCACACCGTGTCGTCACAGGCCTGATACTCGAAAGTTGCCTCGAGCCTCAGGGATGTCCGCTGACGCAGCGCTCGCTCGGCATCCCGTGTGGCCTCGACGACCAGCTCCTGCCTGAGTGTGAACGGACGCTGGTACACGGGCACGCGCTCGTTCAGGGGCTCGAAGAAATAGATCTCGGACGCCGGGTGCTGCATTGGCAGGACCCGCACGAACGGGGGCGGCACGACCCGCAGGTTCACCGGCCGATGCCGGTGGCACCCTGGGCGTACACATGGATGCCCGTACGGGGTCTGACGTCGACGACCAGCGAGAAACGCGTCCCGGCCGCCATGGTCGTATCCGTCGGGTAGGCCGTGAGCTCGAGGTGGTCACCGGCGATCCGGGTGGCCGTGACTGGTGTCGCCCCGGCGCCGAGTGCCACCAGGACGCTAGACGCGGTGATGCGCTCCCGGTAGAACTCCTCGAAATGGCGCGAGACGACGCGGCCCTCCCGGTCCACGACGAACGTCCCCGGGAACGGTGTGCCGCGCGCGAGCTCGGCGGTCTTCAGGGAACCGTTGACCGCGATGTACTTCCGCACATCGGCCTGCACGACCGCATCGTCCCGTCCGAGGCCCAGCACCTCGTCGGCCACCGTGTTGAGAATGCCGTACGCCCGGATGGTGGCCGAGCCGACATCCGACAACAGCGGAAACGTGATGCCATGTTCCTGACTGAATGCGGCCAGCGTCTCCGGAGCGTCGTAGCTGATGGCGGCCAGGCCGAGGCCGCTGGCGCGGAGCGCTTCCAGTTGTCCCTGCAGCTCGACCAGCTGCGTCCTGCAATAGGGTCACCAGTCCGCCGAGCGGTAGAAGACCAGCATGGCTCCGCGCGGGCCCATGAGGGAGGACAGCGTCCATGCCCGTCCGGACTGGTCCTTCAACGCGAAGTCCGGGACGCGAGAGCCGACCTGTGGGCCGAGCCTCGAGACGTCGACTGGTGTCCGCGGGGAGTCCTGACCGGAGGCCATCGCTCCGGCGAGAACGATCGCCGACACACCTGACAGCAGCTTGACCATGCTGGGACCTCGACCGCGCAAGCCGACCACCGCGACCGGCGAGCGGGCCGATCCCCCCGTCAATGTTGTCCCGGAAAGGCGTCGGACGTTACAGCACGCCGCCGTGCCGCGCGCGGCACGGTCGGGCTAGAATGCGACAAATGTCGATCCCAACCGAGCCCATTGGCAGCGTGCCCCGGCCCCAGTACCTGCTCGACGCCGTCCGTGCCCACGCGGCGGGGCAGATCGACGCCGCCGCCCTTGACGCGGCGTACGACCACGCGGTCCAGGAGACCATCCGCGAATTCGAGGCGACCGGCTCCCCTATCGTGACCGACGGCGAGCAGGCGAAATCGAGTTTCGCGACCTACCCGCTCCACGGCATCTCGAACCTCGCGCCCGATGGCGCGGTCATTCCGTTCGCCGACGGGCACACGCGGCAATTGCCGCGGCTCACCGACGGGCCCTTCAGGTACGGGGTCCGTGCCGGGAGCTTTCTCGCCCGCGCCAAACACTACGCGACGCGGCCGCTGAAACAGGCCGTGATCGCGCCATCGGCCCTCAGCCTGCTCTATCCGCAGAGCGGGCTGCCCGGATACGCGCGCGAACAGTTCATCCAGGACCTGGTGGCCGAGGCGGTCGCCGATATCCGGAGCTGCCTCGAGGGGGGCGCGGTGAGCGTGCAACTGGATTTCACCGAGGGCCGGCTCGCCGTCAAGCTGGACCCCTCGCGGGGGCTCCTCCGGCACTTCGTGGATCTCAACAACGCCGTCCTCTCGCGCTTCGACGACGCGGAACGCCGGCGCATCGGTATCCACACCTGTCCAGGTGGCGATCACGACTCCACACACAGTGCGGACGTGGACTACGGAGAGCTGCTGCCGGAGCTGTTTCGTCTCGAGGCCGGCAACTTCTTCATTCAGCTGGCGAGCGAACCGGACCGGGCCCGGGTTCTCGCCCTCATCCGTGCCCACGCGCGGCCGTCTCAGCGCATCTTCGTCGGCGTGACGGATCCGATCGATCCGCGCGTCGAGACGGCCGATGACGTGGCCGAACGGGTGCTCGAGGCCGCTCGCTTCATCGAGCCGGAACGGCTCGGGACGACCGACGATTGCGGCTTCTCGCCGTTCGCCGACGACGTGTCCACGAGCCGTGCGATCGCGTTCGCGAAGATCGCCGCCCGTGTCGAGGGCACGGACCTGGCCGCGCGGCGACTCGGGCTGTGACGGTCCGGCGTGCAACCCGTCCGGCAACCGGCCCGCCTTCCGAGGCGATGCCGTTCGGCCGGCGCCGCGTCCCTCAGGGCGTCGCCCGCTCGACCGCCACGATGCGCTCGGCGATGGCGGCGACGTCGGGGGCGACGACGTCGGGCAGGGGGGCCAGGGGATACCAGACGGCTCCCGGGCGAGCCACGAACGCCGCGCGGCAGCCCGCTCGCATGGCGCCGATCACGTCCCACGCATGTGCCGCAACCATCCGCAGGCGGTCGGTGCCGAGGCCCAGTTCGCGCGCGACGAGCTCGTAGGGTTCGGGCGCGGGCTTGAATCGGCGCACCGCGTCGACGGAGAACAGCCGCTCGAACCAGCCCGCCAGGCCTGCATGGGCCAGTTGCGCGTGCAGCATCGCGTGGCTGGAGTTCGACAGCGCGACGAGACGGAAGCCCTCGTCGCGGAGTCGGCGAAGGCCGGGTTCCACGTCCGGATGTGGGGGGAGTCTCCGCATGCCGTCGAGGACCTGCACACCGGCCTCGTCCGAGATCGCGACCCCGCGACGCTCGGCCGTCATGGCGAGCGCGGCGGCGGCGATGGCGCCGAAGTCGTCGAAGGGGCCGGCGAGCGTGGCGACCTCCGAGTAGAGGAGGAGCGTCGAGAACCAGTCCCGCCGCGCCGCCGCATCGCCGAACAGATCCTCGAAGATCGGATCGAGGGCCCGGACATCGAGCAGGGTCTCGTTGACGTCGAACACCAGGACACGAGGCATTTGTCTTCCTCCGGCGGTCAGCCCGCACAGCAGGATAACCGCCGGACGTCGGTGCGGAACGTCTTTGGCATGCCATGATCGTTGCGGGTGTACCCCGGTACGGAGTCAAGGTCACATGTCCACACCATCGTCCAGCCACGACCGCGAGTTCTCGATCGGCACGCTGGCCGCGGCGGCGTCGGTCAACGTCGAGACGATTCGCTTCTACCAGCGGAAGGGGCTGCTCTCCCAGCCGCGGCGGGCCTACGGTCAGATGCGTCGCTACAGCGACGCCGACCTCGCGCGGGTGCGCTTCATTAAGGCCGCCCAGCGACTGGGGTTCAGCCTCGAGGAAATCGCCGGGCTGCTCCGTCTCGAAGACGGCACGCACTGCGACGATGCACGGCTGATGGCCGAGGAGAAGCTGCGCGACGTCGAGGCGAAACGGCGGGACCTCGACCGCATTGCGCGGCTGCTGCGGCAACTGGTAGGCGCCTGCCGCCATGCGTCGGACCGGGTCGCCTGCCCCATCATCGACGCGCTCCAGCACCCGACGCCGCTGGAACGTCCGGCGTCCCCCCATCGGTGATCATGAACATCAGCAGATTCCATCCGCGTCTGGCCGTGACGGCCCGCGTATTCGCGTTCGTCGCGAGATCAACGGAGAGATTGTGCCCTCGCCGCTGTGTCCGTGTCTGGGCGCCGTTGCTTGTTTGCCTCGCATGCCCGATTGCGGCACCGTGCGCGACCGGACAAATCGCGTCAGCGGACCATCGACTGTACGAGGCGATCGCCTGGTATACCGGCACGGCCGGGCAAGTCGACGATGTCCGCGCCCACGAGCTGTTGACCGAGGCGGTTGCGGCCGGTGATCCACTGTCGCGCATGTGGCTCGCGCGCTCTTACTCGACGGGCCGGATGGGATTCCCCGTGACGAAGCCCGCGCCCGGGCGATGGCCAGCGACGTGCTGCCGAGCGTCCGGTCGCTAGCGATCGCCGGCGAAGCCGAGGCGATCTTCCTGATGGGCACGGCGTACGACGAGGGGCTCGGCGTCGAGATCGACGCGGCCGAAGCGGCGAGGTCGTACCGCCGCGCCGCGGAACTGGGCCATGTGCTCGCGCAGCACAACCTTGGCAACCTCTACGAGGCCGGACGAGGTGTGCCGAAGGACGACACCCGGGCGGTGGAGTGGTGGCGCCGGGCAGCAGAGCAGGGCGACACGATCCCGATGTTCCGCCTCGGAGCGATGTACGAAGCGGGTCGCGGGGTCGCCCGCGATGTCCGACAGGCGCGCGATTGGTACGAGAAGGCGGCCGCGCGGGGCCTGGCGCGCGCGCGAGGCGCTCGCGCGCCTGGGCGGGTGACACCGCGGCTCTCTCGTCACGCTACCCGCCGGCAACTCCCGCCGCCGTGGCAGCCGTAGACCCAGCCGAGCACCAGCCCGTAGCTCGCGTGCGCACAGAGGCTGGCCGCCGCCGCGCCGGCGCCGAGATGCCATGACAAGACGCCAGGGGTGACGGCGGGGCCACTGGCCAGGGCGTGTCCCGCCGCCCCCAGCAGCGGCACCGCCACCACCTGCGCGAATCCCCACAGGGCCAGTCCGTAGGTCAGTCCCGCGACCGCCGGCGATGCGGCGAGGCGCGGTTCGACCCGCGTCACGTAGAGCCAGGCATAGGCCAGGCCCACCGCGAGATGCACGGCCAGCCCGAGAGCGCCCACCGCCACCGGGCCGGAGACGAACAGACGTGCGATCCAGATCGGCAGATCGACCTGTGGCAGGCCGACGGCGGGAAGCAGGTACATCGTCGTGGTGATGGCCAGCACCGCCAGAAAGCCGCTGGCCGCGGTGAGGGCCGCATCGTGCGTGAGCGACGTGGGACGTGGCACGAGGACGCCGGGTGCGTGCATGTGAACCTCCTGCCCGAGTTGTCCCGGCATCGAGGCGGCTCGTTACGGGGCCGGGCCGCTGACGGTCAGCGCGCGGCGCCGGACACGGCGCCGAGAATGCCGCCGTACACCAGGTGTCCCATCAACGAACCCGCGGCGGCCATCATGCCACCCATCGCCATGCTGAACAGGCCGGCCCCCATCATCGGCATGACGACGACCTGTGCGACCAGCCACAGCACCACCCCCCAGGCGATCCCCTTGCCGACGGGCCCACCGGGCAGCCGACCGTACAGCACCAGACTGTAGGCCAGCGGGAAGATGATGGTTCCGTTGACGAAGTGCAGCAGCATGCCGAGGGCCCAGCTGCCGCCGACCATCGAGCCGAGCATGGCGGCGATGTCCATGTTCAGGCCCATCATCGGCGCCACCAGGTACATCATGGCCGTCATCGTGACTGTGCCAAGGAAACCGCCGAGCATGGCGCGAGCGGGGTGCGATCCCATCGTGTCCGTCCTTTCCGAAAGAGGGTTCCCCCGTGAGTCTCGGCAGACGCGATTTCGCTACACCCGACAGCCGCCGCGTCACGCCCGAATCGTCAACGTGTCGGTCGCCGACCAGGAGACACACGGGCACATCCCAGCCCTCCGCTGGCCGGCGGAGAGGCAGGTATCCCGATGATCGGCGACCCCGCCGGTGACTTCGACGTAGCAGGAACCGCATTCGCCCCGCTGGCACGCATAGTTCGCCCAGATGCCATGGTCGAGCATGGCCTGGAGGATCGAGTCACCGGGCTCCACCCGCAGCGTGACGCCGGACAGGCTCAGTCGCACGAGGATCGGCCGGTCCGTGGACCGGAGGGGCGCACCGAAACTCTCCGAGTGAACGGCGGCGCCGGGCCAGCCCAGGCCGCTGGCGGCCGCCCGCACCGCATCGATCATCCCGCGCGGGCCACACACGTAGATGTGCGCATCGCGCCGAACGCGCTGCAGGAGGCCCGGGATGTGGAGCGGCCGCGAGGCCTCTGACCGCTCACGGCTGACGTAGGTGAACAGGTGGCTGGAGCCGAGCGCGCCGATGGGCAACCGGTCGGCGGCGGTGCGCGTCACGTAGTGCAGTTCGTACGGCACGCTCGAGGCGAGGCATGCGTGGATCATCGTGAAGAAGGGCGTGAGGCCGATGCCGCCCGCGATGAACACCGCGTACGGCGGACGGTGGACGAACCCGAAGGTGTTGTGCGGCCCATCGGCCTCAACGGCGTCGCCGACGGCGAGCGTGTCGTGGATGAAGGCCGAACCGCCGCGGCTCGGCACGGCACGCAGCACCGCGATCTCGTAGTGCGAGCGCTCGCCGGGCAGCGACGTGATCGAGTAGTGTCGCGTCGTGCCGGCGATGTGGAGCTCCAGGTGGGCTCCCGCCTCGAAGGCCGGGAGCTCCGATCCATCGCCGCGCCCGAGGCGCAGTCGCACGACGTCCGGCGTCAGCGCGCGCTTCTCGCGGACGACGAGCGTCATGGTTCGAGCGGCGGATTGAAGGGCGACTCGTCCACCAGGCGCCAGCCGGTCGTGTCCGGCAACGGCGAGACGGCCCACCCTACGGGCCTCAGCCGCCACCAGCGTCCGGTTCCGGCGGTGCGACCGATCCGGTCGGGGCCCGCGACCTCCACCCAGGCGTCGCCGCTCAAGTGCAGCTGCTGCCGGGCCTCGAAGTCCACGAGGACCAACCCGGCGCGCGACTCGACGAACATGTTCCCGAGCGTGCAGAACATCGAATTCCCCGGGTAATCCGGGACGAGCACGGCGTCGCCCTCCAGCCGCATGTACCCGCCTCGTCCGCCGCGGTGCGAGCAGTCGATTCGCCCATCGGGGCCGATACTCGCGACGAACGCGGTATCCGTTCGCGCCAGCCATCCGGAGAGGTCGGGTGGTGCACCCGCGCTCCGTACGACAGCAGACGCGGGCTGGCCGGGCGCCGCCTCGACGCGCTCGCGGCGCTGAATGTACTTCGGACAGTTGGCATAGGCCTGCTCGACCAGGACCCGCAACTCGCCAGCGGCGGACCGCTCGACGACGCCATTCACGCGCAGCCGCCGCCTGGTCGCCAGGTCGATGACGAGCATGCCGAGGGCGTCGCCCGGCCGCACGGTGTCCTCGAATCGCGCGAAGGCGGCCGCCGGTCCCGACGTATGCATCGTCACGACTGCGCCGTCTTCGTCGCAGGAGACGAACCCGGGCTCGCCCACGACGAAGGATGCCCAGGGATCGCCCGAGGCGTCGAGCCAGCCGATCGCCACCGCGGCCTGCTGGCGCACGAAGGCTCGCGCCGGCGCAGGGATCGCGTTCGAGATGACGCGCCCATTCAGGACGGCTTGAGCGCGTTCGCCAGCCAACTCCTGCACGGCGATCTCGCCTCGGTGATAGGGTTCGGTCACGGGTTCCTCCAGGAGAAACGAGGCGGGGCCACGCGGCGCCCGCCTCGCGACTGGGTGCGGGACGGCTCAGAAGGCCAGGACGCGATAGCCCGCGTCCAGGTACTTGGACAGATCGATGATTCCGGACGTGCCCGGAATCGCCTTCTCGTGAATCAGCGTCGCGCCGGCGCTCCGGGCATCCTGCGTGGCGCCGAACACGTCAGCGCAGCCGCCACAGACGCCCACCACGCTGTCCTTGACCGCGTTGTAGAGCGCGTGTGCCGGATGTTCGGGCTTCACCAGCTCGCTCGCCCAGCGAACGCCGGTGCCCTGGAAGATCAGGGCAACGTCCTGCTTCTTCTCGAGCAGCTCAAAGGCCACGAACATGCCGTTGAACAGTCGGCCGAGCGCTTCATCGCTGCCGGATTTCGGATCGGAAAAGATGACGATTGCGGTCTTCGACATTGAGACACTCCTCATGAGGTTCAGGGTTGTTGCGTCTTCCGGTCACAGCCCGAGGTCCGAGAGCGACGGATGGTCGGCCGGCCTCGGCCCGAGCGGCCAGTGGTACTTCCGATCGGCCTCACCGATCGGCAGGTCGTTGATGCTCGCCAGGCGCCGCCGCATCAGGCCGCCGGCGTCGAACGCCCAGTTCTCGTTGCCGAACGAGCGGAACCACTGGCCGGAGTCGTCGTGCCACTCGTAGGCGAAGCGGACAGCGATGCGGTCGCCGCCACACGCCCACAGTTCCTTGATCAGCCGGTAATCCAACTCCCTCGCCCACTTGCGGCGGAGGAACGCGACGATGGCGTCGCGACCCGCGAGGAACTCGGCCCGGTTGCGCCAGGCGGAGTCCGGTGTATACGCGAGCGCCACACGCCCGGGCTCGCGGGTGTTCCAGGCATCCTCGGCCATCCGCACTTTCTGCGCGGCGCTCTCGAGGCTGAACGGAGGAACGAGTGGGCGATTCGAGAGTGACGATGACATGGGCCGATCAGCGCCGCGACGACGCGGCCACTCCCAATGAGGACATCGCCTTCACGGCGTCGGTCGTACTCCAGATGTCGCTCGCGATGAGGCGGAAGTTCACGTATGCCGCCTCGTAGCCGTCGAAGCCCGGGAGCTTCGCTGCGGCGGTGGCATCGGTGACCACGACCACCTCGAATCCCTGCTCCAGCAACTCGCGCATGTGGGACTCCGTGCACAAGTTGGCCGACATGCCGGCAAGGACGACCTGGCTGATGCCGGCCTTGCGCAGTTGCAGCACCAGGTCGTTGGTCTCCGGGCCGAACACCTTGTGCGGGCTGGTCACCACGGTCTTGCCGTCGTTGAGGTAGGGCTTGTAGCGATCGAGCCAATCCGCTCCGGATCCCTCGAAGGCCTGTTGCGTGAGCGCGCCCTTGCGGTCGAACATCCCGATGTTGTGCATCAGCAATTCGAGTGCGCCGCCGAACCTCCAACGGTGGTCGTGCGGGTAGTAGTAGTGGGGGCTGACGAAGACAGGCACGTCGGACGCCTTGGCAGCTTTGAGGAGGTGCTCGATGTTCTCAATCGTGCCGTTCTCCTGGACGCTCTCGCCGACGACGCCCCACGCGACGCCTTTGGGGCTGAGGAAGTCGTTCTGGGGATCGGTGACGACCAGGGCGATGCGGCCCTTCTGGGGCGCGAGCCCTGGACGGGGCACCGGGACGTCGGCGCGCGGACCGGAGAAGTGCGGCAATGGCGGATTGGCAGGCGTCTGGGCCTGCGCGGCGAGCGAGGCGCCGGCGAGGCTGGCGGCCACGATGGTGACGACGGCGGCCACGGCGCGGCCGGCCCGAAGGCCGAATCGTGCGCGAGACGCGCGCGGGCGCGAGGCTGTGGGAGTTGCGTGTGTGTTCATGGTGTGTGCTCCATTCGTGTGGCCTGGGAACGCCGCGTCAGCGAGCCGCGAGACAGGCCTCCGTCGCGTCGGCCAGCGGGGCCGCCTCGGGGAAGTCGATGGGCGTCCGGGCGACGTGGTTGATGTAGTTGCTGAAGGTATTGACGGCGACGTGTGCGACGGTCTCGACGATGTCCGCGTCGGACACGCCGGCCGCGCGCGCGGCGGCCAGGGAGGCGTCGTCGAGTTCGCCGCGCCGGACGACGAGACAGCGCGTCAGCTTGAGCACCGCGTCGACGTGCGGGTCCGCGGCGCGGGCCTGGCGCGCGTCCTGGAGGTCCGCATCGGTCAGACCGACGCGGGCGCCGAGGAAGCTGTGGGCCGCGAGGCAGTACTGGCACTGGTTGGCTTCGGCCACCGTGAGCGCGATGCGCTCGCGGAGCGACGCACTGAAGCGGCCCTTGGCCAGCACGCCGTGCAGCTGGAGATAGCCCTCGAGCGCGGCCGGGGCATGGCCGAGCGTGCGGAACAGGTTGGGGACGCTGCCGAGCGTCTGCTGGATGGTGGCGAACAGGGGAGCGGCTGGAGTCTCGGTCTTCGACGGGTCCACTGGAGCGATGCGGTACACGGTGACCTCCTGGTGATTCGATGGGGCCGTCATGGCCATGCCATCCCAGGTATCACACGGCGTACCAGTTGCTGATTGTCCTATAAGTTGTTGAAAAATATGGAGTAGTGCCGCGACGAGCGTCAGCGATAAGTCGTCGTTGAATTGAAATATCGTTGCGTATTTATCGAATTATCGTGGTATCAGTGGAGCGTGAACCCTGCCAGCCTGCCGGGCGTGATGGTCACCGTCGCCAGTCAACGGACGGTGCCAGACGTGTTGCGCGCCCTCGTGGAGGGGTTGGCTGGCTGCCCGAACACCGTGCTGGCGCGGGTCTGGCTCCTCGAACGCCCCCCCGGCTGCGAGATCTGCCGCGCGGCCGGCCACGATGCGACTTCGCGTTCGCTGCACCTCGTGGCCAGCAGCGGCCGGAAAGACGACGGCGCGCCAGCCTACCAGCAGCTCGACGGCCGGTTTCATCGATTCATGCTTGGCGAGCGGAAGATTGGACAGGTCGCGCTGTCCGGCGAAGCGCTGCTGATCTCTGGTGCCGTGGCGGAGGCGGACTGGGTGGCGGAGCCCGCCTGGATGGCGCAGGAACAGGTCCAGTCGCTCGCGGCCCAGCCGCTGGTGTTTCGCGGGGAGACCCTCGGCGTGCTGGCCCTCTTCGATCGCGGGCGGCTCGACGCCCGTGCGTTCGAATGGCTGCGCGTGTTCGCCGACTACGCCGCCGTCAGCATTGCGAACGCGCGGGCCCTCGAGGAGGTCGAGCACCTCCGGGCCCGGCTCGAGGAAGAGAACGTCTACCTGCGCAACGAAGTGAGCACCGCGCTGCAGATGGGCTCGTTCATCGGTCGCAGTCCGGCGCTGCTGAAGGTGTTGCGGCAGGTCGATCTCGTCGCGCCGACCGACGCCACTGTGCTGGTGACGGGCGAGAGCGGCACCGGGAAGGAGCTCATCGCCCGGGCGATTCACGATCGCAGCGGACGCCGGCACCGCGCCTTCATCAAGGTCAACTGCGCCGCCGTGCCCGAGGGGCTGTTCGAGAGCGAATTCTTCGGGCACGTGCGCGGCGCCTTCACCGGTGCGCTCAAGGATCGGCCCGGGCGCTTCGAGCTGGCGGACGGAGGCACGCTGTTCCTCGATGAAATCGGCGACGTGCCCGCGGCGCTGCAGACCAAGCTGCTGCGCGTCCTCCAGGAGCAGGAGTTCGAACGGGTCGGCGACACGCGCACGCGCCGCGCGGACGCCCGGATCATCGCGGCGACCAACCGCGACCTCAGGGTCGACGTGGAATCCGGGCGATTCCGTCAGGACCTGTTCTACCGCCTCAGCGTCTTTCCGATCGAGTTGCCGCCGCTGCGCGACCGGCACGAGGACATCGAGCCGCTGGCCCTGCACTTCGTCGAACAGGCGGTGCGCAGGCTGGGCCGGCCCCTGCCCCGAGTGTCGCAGCGGGCCCTCGACGACCTGGCCCGCCACGACTGGCCTGGAAACGTCCGTGAGCTGCAGCACGTCTGCGAGCGGGCCGTCATCCTGTCGCAGGAGGGGCCCTTCCGCTTCCCGGTGCAGCCTGGCTCCGCCCCCGAACAGCTGACATCCAGCGTTGCTCCCGCCGGCGCGGTACGGTCCCGGGCCGAGCTGCGCCGACTCGAGCGCGACAGCATCGCGGCGGCCCTCGCGCGCTGCGACGGACGCATCTACGGGCCGCGGGGCGCCGCGGTCCTGCTGGGGATGAAGCCCACCACCCTGGTCTCGCGGGTCAAGGCCCTCGGATTGGGCAAATGAAGCGCCCAGCCGCCTGACGGCCGCGCACGGCGTGGTTACTCGAGCTGCGTCAACTCCTGCAGCATCGTCGGGATGAGCTCGCTGATCGTGGGGTGGACGTGGACCGCCCGCGAGATGGCCGTGTACGGCGCATCCGCGTACATCACGTCGATGAGGGCGTGCACGATCTCGTCGCCGCCGGCACTGAACACGACCGCACCCAGCAGTCTGCGCGTCTCGGCGTCCACCAGGGCTCTCATGAACCCCTGTGTCTCGCCCATCTCGCGCGCGCGGCTGACCTTGGTCATCGGGCGGTAGGCCACGAGCACCGGTCGGCCCGACGCCCGCGCCTCCTGCATGGTCATCCCCACGCGGCCGACCGGCGGATCCGTGTAGAGCGCGTAGCAGGGAATCCGCTCGCTCAGCCGCCTGGGGTCGCCGTCCAGCACGTTGGCCGCGACCACCTCGTAGTCGTGGTAGGCCGTGTGCGTGAACGCGCCGCGGCCGTTGCACTCGCCGAGAGCCCAGATGCCATCGACGCTCGTACGGCATTGATCGTCGACGGTGATGTACCCGCGGGCATCGGCGGCGACGCCGGCGGCCTGCAGGCCGAGATCGTCCGTGTTCGGCCGGCGGCCGACGGCGAGCAGCACGTGGCTGCCTGCAACGGCCGGCGCTCCCTGCACACAGTCTACGCCGACGGACACGCCGCCGGACGCAGGCGCCAGGTCGATGCACGCGGCCGACAGGCGGAATTCGATTCCCTCGGCCTCGAGGACGGCCTGCAAGGTGCTGGACACGTCGGTGTCCTCGCGCTGGATGATGCGCTCCGCCTTCTCGACGACCGTGACGCGGCTCCCGAAACGGCGGTAGATCTGCGCGAACTCCAGCCCGATGTAGCTTCCGCCCACGACGATCAGGTGCTCGGGCAACGACTCCAGGGCCAGCAGGCTGGTGTTGGTGAGGACCGGGACATCGGCGATGCCCGGCATGTCCGGCACGAGCGCGCGCCCACCGACGTTGATGAAGATCTGTCCGGCCTCGAGGACGTCGCCGTTCACCTCGACGGTGCGCGGGCCCGTGAACCGGCCGTGTCCCTCGAAGACCGTCAGGCCGGGTGTGTGCTTCATCCACCGTTCCACACCCTCGTTCGATCGGCGGACGATCTCCTCTTTTCGCGCGCGCACCCGCGGCAGGTCGACCACGACGTCGCCACCGACCGAGAAGCCGAACTCGGCGCCCCGACGCGCCATGTGAATGGCGCGCGCGCTCGCCACGAGTGTCTTGGTTGGGATGCACCCGGTGTTGACGCAGGTGCCGCCGAACCGGTGCCGCTCGATGACGGCGGTCTTGCGGCCGGCCTTCGCGAGGCGGGCGGCGAGCGACGGTCCGGCCTGGCCGGTCCCAATCACGATGGCGTCGAAAGGATGTCGCATGATGCAGTCTGTAACACTCGAGGCACGCAGGCCGTAGGAAGAAGGGGTCCGGTGAGTCCTTGCCCCTCAGGAGGAACGATGGTCGCACATCGACGCCACGTGATTGCGCTGCTGATCGCGGCGCCCACAATCGGGATGGTGCCCGCTGGGGCGCAGGGCAGGTTTCCCCCAGACCGCTTCACGAACCTGCAGGTCCTGTCGAAGACCGCCACGGCCGGCGAGGTCGTCGCGACGATGAAAGAGTTCTCCCGCGGCCTGGGCGTCCGCTGCCAATACTGCCACGTCGGCAGGGAGGGGCTGCCTCTCGAGCAGTTCGACTTCGTGTCCGACGACAACGCCAGGAAGGGCACGGCCCGCCGCATGATGCAACTCGTCCAGTTCATCAACGCCCAACTGCAACAGGGTGCGCCACAGGGGAGCGCGCCGCGCGTCACGTGCTTCACCTGCCATCGCGGTGCCGAACATCCGGTTCACTCACCGGAGGCCGTGAAGCCTGGTGACTGAGCGCCTGTGGCATCAGGCGAGGGGCGTGGATCGCCGGAGTCGTCATGCGCCGCGCGCGCGGATTGCTGTCGGTACCCATCCAGGGACCGGAGGTTGGGCACTCAACACCCGGGCGGCTCGTTGTACAGGTGCCGGAACACGTCGGCGACGGTGTCGAGGAACGATTTGATGCGCATGTCAGTCGCTGGTCACTTGTGAAGGACGGTGTCGGGATACTGTGCCACCCAGCCGAACCAGAACACGCGATGCGCGGCAACGGCGGCGAGGCGCTCGCCCGTCGTTTCGTGCACCAGGGCCTGAGGCGTGGCCCGCCAGCGCCCGCCCGCCGCGTCGCGGACAATCGCGTCGCCCTCACGCGTCCGGAAGACGTGCGCCCCGCGCTCGTAGACCCGATTGGCGCCACCTCGCGACGTGATCACCACCAGGGCCCGCCCGCCGGCATCGACGCCGTAGACGGCCTCGCGCCTGAGCCGTTCGACGGCGATGGCCACGGCCTGCGACCCCGGTCCCAGAACCTCCGGGCGCAACACGAGCACCTCCGCCTTGTTCTTCAATCGCGTGTCCTTCACCGGCGTCTCGAACATCGTCCGATCGGTGGCGAAGTACTCGCGGTAGGCCGCGCCCTCGTCGTAGTTGCGCTGGAATCCGGTGTCGAGCGAGAGCACCGTCGTGTGCGGATGATCCCGTTTCCACTCGCCCCACGTCGTCGTCACCACCGCGTGGAACGTGAGCCGCAGGCCCGAACCGACGAGCGAGCCGACGACGGGAACGCCCTCGAGCGCGGACCACAGGCTGCCCGTCTCCTGGTCGAACATCAGCTTGTTGGAGCGATAGAGCAGCCCGCTCGTGCCGAACGTGAAGCGTCGCTCGCCGGCGCGGCTCTCGTATGGGATCACGGTCCCGCACAGCGTGCAGTACACGATGGTCAGATCGACGCCGCCGAGCGAGTCCGTGGCGAGCTCGTGCCACGCCAGGATCCGCTTCGGATAGGCGCGCGCCTCGCCGTTCACCTCGATCCCGAAGACCACGTGGTTGTCCCGCAGGTACGTCGCGTCGGCCGTGCTGACGCGTTTGGGCGCGTGCAGCGGAGGGATGCCGTTCACGCCGACGCCGCCCCAGTCGACCTCGTCGAGGCGGATGCCGGCCTTCACCCCTTCCGGGAAGAAGACGCGGAAGCGGGGATCGACCCGCGCATACAACTCGGCCTTGAACCGGGCCAGCCCTCTGTGTGGCGCCGCCGGCTGCGACCAGATCCATTGGCGCCACGCGCGCAGGTCGTCGCCGAAGCGCTTGCCGGTCTGCTTCTGGAGAAACGACGTGATGCGCTGGCGGACGTCGGCGCCAGGCGGCTGGCGCACGGCAGCCGGGAAGTCGGCACCGCGGCTCGGCAGGTCCCCGTCATCGTCGTCCGGGGCGAGGCCTCCGCCCCCGGACGACGAGGGCTCGGCCGAGAGGCGGGGACTCCGTGGAGAGGGCAGGAAACGGGCCACGTCGATGAGCATCCCGGTAAAGCGGTCGTCCCAGCCTGCGCCGATCTCCTCCAGCGCCGATTCGGATTGGCGCTTGTTGAGGTCACCAGCCAGCAGGAAGGCCTGCCACGACGGCTCGGCCCGGCCCGCGGGATCGGGGGACTGGCCAGCCGCGCGGGGACCCAGCAGCGCGAACAGGCCGAGCACCGCCACGGCAAGCCGGCCGGAGGCTCGATGTGCACTGCCGCGCGAGACCTGCCGCGGCGCACCGCGTGTCGACGAGCGGGCTGTGGCCTTCACACGTCACCAGTCCCGGCGGGGCGGGGGTTCGTTACATCCTTCTCGCATCACCGCGCGGGAGAGGGCCGCAGGATCGTGGTCGCCGGAAAGAACGAATGCCACGAGAACCAGTAGGACAGGTGGGCGGTGACCGGCTCCAGACTCGGTCGAGGTGCCGCACCCGTGACGGCGCGGCCGGTCAGCGCGTCCCACTCGATGCCGTTCTCGTCTCGGAGAGTAGTGCGACCCGCCCGGACGCCAGCCGCGGAGAAGGTGCGATTCGCGGCCCGGAACGCCCTCGCGCTCAGCCCGTCGCTCGTGGCGACCACCAGGACGCGTTGACCGCCCGCCTCGACCAGCGCGTACGATCCCTGTCCCAACTGCTCCAGCGCCACGGCGTACGGGCGCCCCTCGAACTGGAAGCCGAGCACGCGCGCCTTGGCATCGAGCGCGCCGCCGCTGCGCATCCTCCCGGTGACGCCGATGTCGCGGCTCGCATGGTAGGTCGCGTAGCGGTCACGGCCCGTCGTCCCCCCGGGCGGCGACAGCACCTGCGTCGAGGGGTACAGGCGTCTCCATTCGCTCCAGCTCATCATGTCGGAGGGCACCTGTGTGAGCCGTGTCCCGCGTTTCGGGCCATGGATGGCGACGCCATCGGCCTGTGACCACCAGGAGTCGGTCTGTCGGTCGTACATCACGAGATTCTCGCGCCACAGCATGCCCGAGACGCCAAACGAGATGGTGTCGGCGCCGACCGTTCGGGCATACACGATGCCCGTGTAGCAGAGCGGTCACCATGTCACCGCGATGGCGCGTCCGGCCACACGGTCGTTCACGATTTCGTGGCCGTTCAGCAGCCAGGTGGGATACGCCCGCGCCTGGCCGTCCAGCACGACGCCGATGACCGGCTCGTTCTCGGCGACGAACCCAGCCCGGTCGGCCGGCACGAACACCGGATCATCGATGGCCGGAATCGCATCCTTCGGCAGCCCGCGCAGCACGGGGTCACCGTCGAGAGTGACTTGCTCCTGCCATTGCAGCTGCCCGGCCGCCAGGCCGGCCGTGGCCAACATCACCCCTATCCACATCCACATCTGGGCCTCGCTTTCCGACTGCCCGTCAACCGGACCCGGGCCAAGGCCGGCCGGCACACGGCGGTCTGTGTTGAGTCTTCCCACAGGCGACGGCGTTACACCCCTTTCTGGAGGCTGGCGCCGACCCAGCGAGGCTGGTAACGCTCTTCGACCGGGCGGGACTGTGTCGATGTGCCCGCGCCGAAGGCCTGCCGAGGTGATCATGGTCCCCGTCCGATGTGCCAGTCGCACCGCCGCCCTGTGTCTCGCGCTCCTCGTGCTGCTGAGCCACCTGTCCCACGGCATCGCAGGTGCGCAGGCCCCTTATATCCCGTACTTCGGCAAGAACGCGATCAGGTACGACCGGTTCGACTGGCACATCTACCAGACGGATCATTTCGAGATCTACTACTACTCGGAGATTGCGCCACACCTCGAACGCATTGCCGGCTACGCCGAGAGCGCCTACCAGCACGTGAGCGCGGAGCTGCGCCACGACCTCGCCTTCAAGGTACCGCTGATTCTCTTCAGCACGTCCGCGGAGTTCTGGCAGCAGAACGTGATTCCAGGGGCCGCCCAGGAGGGCGTGGGCGCCTTCGCCGAGCCGAGCCGGAACCGGATCGTCATGCCCATCGACGAGCCGTCGGATCTGCTGTACCGGCTGATCACGCACGAGCTGACACACGTCTTCCAGTTCGACATCATCCCGGCCGGCCTCGGCACCAGCCTGCCGCTGTGGACGATGGAAGGCATGGCCGATTACCTGACGGGCCATTGGCGTCCCCTGGACCTGATGACGGTGAGGGACGCGGCGGTCTCCGACATCGTGCCGGCGATGAGCGAGATGCGGGACTATGGCGGCTTCAGTAATCCACGGTTGATCTACAACCTCGGTCACGCGGCCTTCGAGTTCATGGAAGCACGCTGGGGCAAGGAAGGGGTGCGGCAGTACATCTTCGCGTTGCGTCGCTCGATCATCGGCGGCGGCAGCGACGCGTTCAAGGAGGCGTTCACGCTCTCCGCCGATGACTGGGATCAGCAGTTCGATCGGTACCTCGACGACCGCTTCAAGCCGTTCCGGGACAAGGAGCGGCCTGCCGATTACGGGCGCAACCTGGCGCCCGACCCGCGCAAGAGCCGCTTTGCCACCGTGCTGTCGATCGAGCCGTCGCCGTCGGGTGACCTGATCGCGGCGATGACAGCAAACCGGCGGGACCGGGAGATCGACATCGTGCTCATTTCGACCCGCGACGGGGAGATCATCCGCAACCTGACCCATGGCTTCGACCAGGGGCTGGGGTTCGAGTACCTGGCAACACCGGGCGGTCGCTGGAACAGCGTGCCCTGGATGTCGTGGGACCCGACCGGCGATCGCCTGGCGTACTTCGCGCGCACGGAGAAGGATCGATCCCTGATCGTCCAGAACGTCGTCACGCGCAAGATCGAGCTGCGGGTGCCGCTCGAGGACATCGACGCGCCGGAATCGCCCGACTTCTCGCCGGACGGGCGGCTGATCGCCTTCTCCGGGATGCAGGCCGGGCAGGCGCACCTCCATGTGCTGGACGTCGCGACGCGGAGCGTCAGGCGCCTCACGACCGATGCGCTGCCGCACTATGCCCCGAGCTGGTCGCCCGACGGGCGGTCGCTCGTGTTCCTCGCGCGCGTCAGCGGCAACGACAAGCTGTTCCGGATCCAGGCAGACGGGTCCGGGACCGAACAACTCACCTTCGGGACGCATGACGAAGGCGGGGCGCAGTTCCGTGACGACCGCACCCTGGTGTTTCCCTCGACCGCCATCAACCCGACGGTGGCCATGGAACCCGAGATCGCGCGCGACGGGCAGATCTTCAATCTCTGGACGCTCGATCTGGAGACGCGCGAGCTCCGTCAGTACTCGGACGCGCTCACCGGCAACCTCTCACCGGTCGTGGTGCGCGACGGCGCCACCTCCAGGGTGGCGTTCGTGAGTTACTTCAAGGGCGACTACGGCCTCCACGTGCTCGATCGGCGCGACGAACTGGCCACGGTCCCATCCGAGGACTTTGGCGCGCCGGGCCCGCTTGTCGACTTCCAGGCGCCCTTGCCCCACACCCTCGTGCAGGACAATGCGAAGAAGAAGGGGCGCTTCGAGAAGATGTTCCTGGAAGGGCGGCCGCCCGTGGCGCTCGGCGTCACCAGCAGCGGCGACCTGTTCGGCGGGACGCAGGTGACGCTGACCGACGTCCTGGGCGACCGACAGTTCAACCTTCTCGCCTCGTCCGTCTCGCAGTACCGGTCGCTCGCCGGCTCCTGGCTGAACCTCGACCAGCGGCTCACCTGGGGCGTTCAGGGGTACGCCAACACGCAGTTCTTCTTCGGCCAGACGGCGGGCGTGTTCTTCGACCCCGCCTTCAGCGGGTTGATCGACCGGGACTTCGCAACGGCGACGCGCACCGTCCGTGGGGCCGGCGCCTTCGCCGTCTACCCCTTCAATCGCTACCGCCGCCTCGAGCTGTTCGGCGGAATCAACCACTACCGCGAGGAGTTCGTCGATCAGACGCTCGAGTCCTTCTCGCAGGACTTCCAGCAGCAACAGTTCGGCCGGACGCTCTTCAACAACGGCACGCTGGTTCCGCTCGGCGCGGCCTTCGTGCAGGAAACGACCGTGTTCCGTGAGTTCGGTCCGCTGAGCGGCAGCACCATGCGTCTGGCCTACGAGGTGGCCCCGAAAATCGGCAACACCCTGTCCCGGCAGACGTTCGACGCCGATGTCCGGAAGTATTTGCGGATTGGTTCGACCGGCGTGTTCGCGATGCGTGCCCGCGGCTTCACGAGCACGGGCGACAGTCCGGACTTCTTCTACTTCGGCGGCAACAGCGAACTGCGCGGGTACGACTACCTGTCGTTCGTCGGCCAGCATGGGTTCTTCCTGAACACCGAGCTCCGCTTTCCCCTGATCGAGGCGATGGCCACGCCCATCGGGATCCTCGGCGGCGTCCGCGCGGCCTTCTTCGCCGGTGTCGGCGGTGCGTGGTGGGATGGTCGGCCGTTCAAGGTCTGGGAACGGAACGCCACAGTGGTCCGCCCCGTCATCGGCTTCGATCAGAACTTCGAGCAGGCGCTCGGCGACGCCGTGCCGGTAAGCGGCTTCCGGCTCGAGGACAGCCGAGCCTCGTACGGCATCAGCCTGATGACCTCGGCCCTCGGCTACCCCGTCCATCTCGACTGGTCGTGGCGGACGCTCTTCAATCGCTCGTGGGAGGACGTGGTCTTCGCGCAGAACGGTGGCAGCGCCGCGTTCCGCAAGCCGAAGTTCGCGGTGTGGATCGGGTACGACTTCTGACGAAGGGCGCCGCTGGAGGACGGCCCGCCTGCGGGCTTCGGCGCGTGTTCCGCGTGACTCGACCGTTCCCTACGTGAGCCGGGCCGGGTCCGCGCCGCGGTAGTCCTGGAACGTCGTGATGAAGCGGCGATCGATCGCCCGCTTGAGCCGCCATGCCCACCGGCCGCTGAACACGACGCCGCGCCACTCACCCACGGCCTGGCCATATCCGGTGTCGATCAGTTTCAGGAAACGGCGTTGCGGTGCGTAGGACATGAGCGCGCGGCCTTCGATCGAGCGCCGGAGGTTTTCCCAGAGGAAGGGCCCCTGCCGGACGGCGTACACGCCTGCCTTCGGTGTCCGGGCGGCCTGGATCGTGCCCGAGTCACCGACGGCGAAGACGCTCGGATCGCCGAGCGAACGCAGCATCGAATCGGTCAGGAGGAACCCGCGGTCGTCCAGCGGCAGGCCCGTCCTCTCCAGGAGCGGCGGTGCCGAGGCTTCGGTAGCCCAGATCACGAGGTCCGCGTCGAGGTCCGTATCGTCACTGAGTGTGCAGGCCTTCGGCCGCACGGCGACCAACCGGTGGCCGGTCATGACGTGGATCCCGCGATGCACTGCTACCTGTCGCACCCGCCGTCGGAAGCGCGCAGGCTCGCCGGCAAGGAGGTCCCCCGCTGAGACCAGCGTGACTTGCACCGGAACCCCGCGCCCGAGCCTCGGGCGGACGTAGGACGGGAGGCAGAGCGCGACCTCCGCGCCGGCCGCGCCGCCGCCCACGACGACGACGTTGACCAGCCGGCCGTTGTACGTCGAGCGGACATCCGCGAGGGCCGCATCGAGCCGCGACAACAGCGACGGCATGGGCTTGAGAGCCACGAGCCGCGCGCCAGGCTCGACAACCGCCTTCAACGACGGCGTCGAGCCGATCCCGATCGAGAGCAGATCGAACGGGATGGGCGGCCGGCCCTCGATGCGCAGGGTTCGCCCCTTCGGGTCCACCCCTTCGACCGAACCCACGAAGAGGCGCGCGCCGACCGCCGCACACAGACGCACGAGGTCGATCTCCGTCTCTTCGGGGCGGTAGCTCCCGGCCAGCACGCCGGGCAGCATGCCCGAGTAGGTCGCTTGCGGGTGGCTCGAGACGCACGTTAGGCGAACCCCAGGCAGTGGCGCCGTCCGCCATTGCCGCAGCACGTGAAGATGCGTGTGCCCCGCCCCGGCGAGGACGATGTCATGTTGGCGCATGTCCTTTACGGGAGCAACCGCATGCCCGCCGCGTATATGAGCGCCGACAATGCCGTTGCGGCAGGAAGCGTGACGATCCACGCCAAGCCTATGTGTCGAACCGCATCGAAACGGAGAGCACCCCGACGCACTCCGATGCCGGCAATGCTTCCTGATGCCACGTGGGTCGTGGACATTGGCAGACCGTACACCGCTCCTGTCGTAACCAGGGCGGCGGTTACGATGTTTGCAGCCAGGCCCTCCATGGGATCCATGGTGGTCACCTCTTCGGCGAGGACCCGGGTCACCCCGCGGCCACCCACGAGGCTTCCCACGACCATTCCCATCGCGACGAGGCCGAACGCGGCACCCGGCGAATCGAGTTGTCCAGGCGCGAGCGCTGCTGCGGCGAGAAGGAGGGCGACGATCTTCGGCGTGTCGTTGAGTCCGCGAGAGAAACTGACCACGCCGCTCGCCAGCCAGTGGAGGGAGTCGCCGGTCAGACGCAGGGCCTGCGGCTGGTGTACCGAGCAGGCGGTGGCTGTTCCCGTGCGGACATCGAGGCCCATGGTCCCGGCGGCCATCTGCTGATGGCCTGCCAGCGTGACCCGTGCGAGTGCCGGTGCTCGCGCCACCGTGAGACAGACACAGTGCTCGACCGAGGCCGCACCGCGGTGTCGTTGCCAGCGCTTCAACACCAGACGCATGGCGACCAGCGCCACAACCGGACTGAGGACGAGCGGTAGCAGCACCCGGGACGAGAGCGATGCCCACGAGACCGCGTCCATTCCATGTGCGGCCATCGTCGCCCCCAACATGCCGCCGACCAGCGCGTGCGTAGTCGACACCGGGAGACCCTGACGGGTCGCGATCAGGATCCAGGCGGTCGCACCCGACAAGGCTGCGACCGACGACGTGAGCGAGGCGCCGCTGCCGGGCGCGAGTGTGCTCTGCTGGAACGTGACCAGCATCGCGCCGGACAGTGCCGCGGCGGAAGCCGCACCCACCCCCGTCCATGCCGCTCCCCAACGAACGGCGTGGCGAAGGCTGGTGCGGCCGCTGCCGACCAGTGTGGCTACACCCTTCGAGACATCGTTCGCGCCGTTCGCGAACGACAGCAGCCCGGCGAGGGCCACGAGGGCGAAGGCGGTCATGCCAGGGCGCCCGAGCAACTGGAGCCGGCGCCAGCCGTGCAGCCATGGCAGTGCGATCCGACGGCGATCCGTCTCCCCTCGAACTGGCGCAGATCGTCGACATCGCCCAGTGTCAGTCGCGACGGCCCCCCGGACCCGAGCGGGATCTCGAGCATCTGGTTGAAGTCGCAGTCATAGAGGCGCCCATCCCAGCCGACACTCAGCAGGGAACGGCACATCAAGCCCCGCACGGTCGCGGGGTTGAAGTGGTTCACCAGCAGGCCCATGTACGCATCGGCGCGGCCCTCGCGCGCGAGCGTGGCGGCGAAGCGCCGGATCGGCATGTTGGTGATGGTGAGGAGCCGATGGAACTCGATTCCGAACAGCCGGCCCAGCTCTTCGCGATACCGCTGTTCGAGCACGTCCTGCCGCGGCGGGAGCGACGCCCCGAGCGGGTTGTAGACGAGATCGAGGCGGAGAGACGATCCCGCGCGCCCGTAGCCGAGACGATTGAGGTGTCTCAACGCCTCGACGCTGGCGGTGAACGTGCCCAGACCGCGCTGGCGATCGACGTTGTCCGGCGTATAGCACGGCAGGCTCGCGACGACCTGCACGCGATGCGCAGCCAGGAACTCCGGGAGGTCTCCCTGTCCCGGCTCGAAGAACACGGTGAGGTTGCACCGGTCGATGACCGTGCGTCCCAGCCTTCGCGCCTCCACGACCATGTCACGAAACGAGGGATTCAGCTCGGGAGCTCCGCCCGTGAGGTCGAGCGTGTCAACCTGAGAATGCCGGGTGAGCAGGGCAAGGGCTTGAGAGGCGACCCCACTGCCCATGATCTCGGTCCGCCGTGGGCCGGCTTCGACGTGGCAGTGATGGCAGGCCAGGTTGCACAACCGGCCCACGTTGACCTGGAGCGTCGTCACGCGGTCGCGGACCAGCGGCGGAAGCCCGTGCCGCCGCAGGGTTTCTGCAAACGACGCGGGCGTCGGCTCGACTCTTGGATTGACGCTCGCAACAACCTGACTGGTCTGGGAAGACATCAGCAGCACTCGCCATCGGTGGCGCACACGGTCCCCGGCGCACCGGTCGTGAGGGCGAAGTCCTGCCCCTTCGTCTCCCTGGGCGACCGCACCAGGGCGCCCTTCGAACACGGGAAAGGACGCGCCTCTTCGTCCGGAACCGCGACGTGCGGCTCGACCAGGTCCAGGTGCTCGCGATAGGGCTCCCGCGAGAAGATGCCGAACGTCTTCTCGCACACGGCCGTACGCACCCCTCGTCGCAGGACGTGCCCGTCGTCGTCGACGACCTCACGGAACGGCCCGCGATAGACCGCGGCCTGTTTGTGATCCCTGCACGGTCCCTCCTTGCCTTTGTAGGCCGCCACGGTCACGCTTCGAAACTCGATGCCTTCGACCGTTCGCCAAGGCTCCTTCGCGCGTGCCAGCACCGTGATGCCGTAGAACCCGGCCCTCTCAAATGCCTGGAGGAACTCATCCTCGCGCAAGGCACCGGAAACACAGCCGCTCCACTGCTCGGGGTCCCGCTGCAGGTGTTCCGGGACGTCCTCGTCCGACACGATGTCAGAGATGACGGCCCGGCCGCCGCGGCGGAGCACGCGGAAGATCTCCGCGAAAAGACGCGGCTTGTCGGCTGGCGTGACGAGGTTCAGCACGCAGTTCGACACGACGACATCGATGGAGTCCGAGGCGACCAGAGGGGTGTCGTCGCGCATCCGGCTCACGACCGACTCGAGCTGCTGGAGATCCGCCGCGTTCTGTACCGGCTGCCGCTGGAGGTGTTCGTCCAGCCGATCCAGATCGAGCCCAAGATCCTGGATACGACCCCTGCGAAACGAGACGTTTGCGTGGCCGATGCGGCGGGCCACTTCCGGCGTGTGGCGCCGCGCCAGCGCGAGCATGTCGTCGTTCATGTCGACGCCGATGACCCGCCCGAGGGGGCCGACGACCTGGCTGGCGATGAAACACACCTTGCCCGAGCCTGACCCGAGGTCGAGCACCACCTCGCCCGCTCGCAGGTACCGGCTGGGATCTCCACACCCGTAGTCCCGCTCGATCACCTCGTCGGGGATGGCCTCGAGGAGCCTCGGGTCGTACAAAGTAGGGCAGCACAAAGCGGCCTCGGTGCTGCGAGCGGCCCTGGAGTAGCGGCTACGCACGGCCGCCTCCGTTTCTCCTGATGACAATCTGGTCACGTCCGTGTGCCTCCCAGTGACGCCCGCCCGTCGTCGAGCCCGCGCCCGCTCCGACGGGGTTGTCGGGAAGTCTCGTGCCGCGCGGATTCGTTACAGGGAGCCGTTCTGCCGGCGCGCGTCGCAGCCCACCTTCGGTGGCTGCGTCTCCAGTACAGTTGGCCGATCGTGGTGAGCATTCTCGTGGCTGCGCGCACCGTACCCGTCAGCGACCCCGAGATTTTGGACCGGCCGCCCGCGCGTGGGCCAGACTCGATGGGCACCTCCATCCAGCACAGATTGGCCTCGAGCGCCTTGGCCTGCATCTCGATGGTCCAGCCCCAGGTTTGATCCATCATGCCCAGCGCCTCGAGCGACGATCGCCGAATGGCGCGGAACGGACCAAGGTCGGTGAACGTGCCGCCCCACAGGCGATTGATGAGGCCGACGCAGAGTGCCGTCCCTGCCGCAGCGTGCCACGGTCGCGCTCGGCCACGCCGCGCGCCCATCACGAAGTCGGCGCGGCCGGTGAGGATGGGGGCGAGCACCTGCTCGGCATCCTCCGGCCGCTCACTGAGATCCGCGTCGGCGAAGAGGAGCACGTCGGCATCCGGATTGGCGGCGATGCCGGCGAGACACGCGCGGCCGTAGCCCCGGCGCGGCTCGTGGACGACCGTTGCTCCGGCGGCCTCGGCCAGCGCCGCGGTTTCGTCGGTGGATCCGTTGTCTACGATCGTGACGCACCGAGCCGGCATCGGCAGGCGCCGAATCAGCTCTGCGATGGTGTCCTCCTCGTTGAGCGCCGGGACGATCACGGCGACGTGGAGGCTCGGGGCGACGTTCATCGGCATCTCCTTGAGCGGACGGCCAGCCAGCCTCCGGCCACGGCGACAGCCGGTGCGGCGTACTCGAGGGCCATCAGGGGCCCGGGCACTTCGAAGGGAGCCCCCCGTGTGGCGTACCACCAGGTGGGATAGATGGCGACGAGGCCCAGCGACCACGCCCAGGGCGTGATGGCGCCGGCGATCACGGCAAAGGGTGCGACCCACGCGAGGTACCAGGGATAGATGACCGGCGCGAAGAGCAGCGCGGCGGCCTGCGGCGAGGCCCAGTCGTCCACGTGGTCTCTCCGGCGGAAGCGGCGCACCCATCCGGCCGCCAGCAGGCCGATGACGATGGCCCCGGCCGCCACGGCTCGGGGCGGCAGCGCCACGGTGAGCCAACCGAAGAGGGGCCCATTGAAACGGAAACCATCGACGAAGGTCCCCGTCGAGCCCAGCGGCGGTGCGCCGCCGGTGACCATCCACGTGGCGCCCATGGCCCATGCCGCCCCGACCAGCGCGTGGGCGGGTCGCAGGCGGTCCCACAGCAGCGGGAGTAGCACGAGCGGAATCGGCTTGAAGAGCGCGGCGCTGACCACGAGCAGGGTCGCGACCGCCGAGCGTGCACGTTGGAGGGCCAGGAAGCCAAGGGTGAGGAGCGCGACCCCCGCCGAATCGAGGTGGGCGCCCGCGGCGCTCTCGTAGACGAGGACGGGATGCCACGCGTACAGGAGGCTCCAACCGGCCGGCAGGCGGGCACCACGAAGGATGGCGGCGACGCCCAGCATGGTCACGGCGTCGGCGACGGTCGCTGCCACGCGAAAGGCGGCAATCGATTCGGAGGCGGCCGTGACGAGCCTGAAATACAGCTGCGCGACCGGCGGGTAGATCGTGGGCAACCATGCCGCATCGACGCGGCGGGTGAGGTCGGTGTGCAGGTGAGCCACGGCGAGGTCGTCGGGCCGCACCTCATAGGGGTTGAGGCCGGATCGCTGGACCCGGGCGTCCCAGATGTAGCGAATCGCGTCGCGCGCGGGCAGCTCCGGCATCGCGACGAGCGGCGCGTGCGCGGCCACGCCGATGGCGCCGCCCAGCACGATGGTGCCGAGCGACTGGTGGGGCCGCCGGATGACGAGAACGCAGGCGGCCAGATACGCGCAGAGCTGACCCACGAGAATGGCCATGAAGGCTGGCGATCCGGTTGGCCAGCCGCCCAGCGCCATCGCACCCGAGCCGAGGGCGATGCCGAGGCCCGGCAGGAAAATCGTGGACGCCGGTAAGGGGAGACTCTCCCGCGCGGCGCTCACGGCCAGCCTCCACGCCATGGTGATACGCTCTCTCCGGTCCTCGTGTCATGGATGGTGCCGAGCACGCCCTGATCGACCGCCTGCTGGCGGGTGAAGAAACGGCCTTCGAAGAGCTGGTGGCGAAGTATCACACCCGCCTGCTGCGGCTGGCCCGCGTCTACTGCCGGACGGATGCGCTGGCCGCCGACGTTGTCCAGGAGACGTGGCTCGCGGTGATCAAGGGCCTGTCGCGCTTCGAGCGCCGGTCGTCGCTTCGATCCTGGCTGTTTCAGATCGTCGCGAACCGGGCGCGCACGCACGCCGTGCGCGAAGGCCGCTGGGTGACCGCGTCCGATCTCGAGGGGCCCGATCCGCCCGGCGACGACACCGGCGCGAGCTGGTTCGACGCGCGTGGCGGATGGCAGCAGCCGCCCGGGGAGTGGCCCGCAGCAGATCCCGAGGGCCTCCTTCTCAAGGCGGAGGTCCATCAGGCGCTCCTCGAGGCGATCGACCAGCTCCCCGACGGACAGCGAGCCGTCGTGACGCTGAGGGATGTCGAGGGCCTCGAAGCCCAGGAGGCGTGTAACATTCTCGGCATCAGCGAGACCAACCAGCGAGTGCTCCTGCACCGCGGCCGCACCCGGATTCGCACGGTGCTGGCCGACGCGCTGGCCCAGAGAGGCCGCTAGCCGGGGTTGAATCGAGCCACCCATGTTGACCTGCCGAGACGTCACCGAACGCGTCACCGACTACCTCGAGCGCGACCTGTCCTGGTGGGGCCGCCTGCAGTTTCGCCTCCACCTCGCGATGTGCGCGGTGTGCCGCCGGTACGTCGGCCAGATGCGGACGACGACCGAACTGTTGCACCACCTGAAGGAGCAGCCGGCGAAACCGCCGTCGATGGATCCGGCGCTTCGCGAGGCGTTCCGCGCGCGGCACGACTCACAGGCCCCGCACTGAAGTCCTCCAGCCAGCGGCGCGTCCGTGCCGCCGCGCCGCCTCGGCGCTCGGCGAGGCGCAGCAGATCGGCCGGGACATCCACATCGGACCAGGGATCGAGCAACTCGACGTCGAGCCCGGCGGCCCGTGCCCGGTGAACGGTCTCGGCGAGCACCGTACTGGTGCCCCACGCAATGCCGCTGAACAGTTCGCGGTGGAGGCCTTTCAACCCGATCAGGTAGTACCCGCCGTCCTCGGCTGGTCCGAGGACGACGCGGTCGCCCGGCAGCCGGAGCCAGGCGACGGCCCGCTGCACGAAGCGGACGGGGAGATCGGGAAGGTCTGAACCGATGAAGAGCACGGCATCGACCCCGGGCGTCAACAGGTCCTCGAGCGCGCCAATCAGCCGGGCACCGAGATCCCCGACGCGCTGCGGCACCAGCGCCACGCGGCCGGTCGTGCGCCGCCGAATCTCGTCGCGCGCCTCGACGGGCTCGAAGACAATCGCTCGCGACGTGCGAGGGACCTGGCAGAGGACAGCAAAGGTGTCATCGAACAGGGCGGCACGCAGGGCCTCGTGCATCGCCCGGTCGAGCTGGCCGGCGAGCCGGCTCTTGCCGGGCGCGCTCGGGGCCCGCGCGACCATCGCCAGCACGACCCGTTCGAGGCGGCGGGGAGACGAGGCCTTTGCCATCACCCATCACCGTGAGGTCGCGTTGGCGACGTCGTTGAGGGACCAGTCATAGTCGAGGAAGGTGATGCGAGCCTTGCCCGCTCCTGCGATCGTCCGGGCGTTCACCGGGCCGTGCTTCATGATCAGGCCGAGCAGGGCGCGGTCGGTCCCCGAGCGACTGGCGGGGCCCTCGGGTCCGTACCGCGCCTCGAAGTCGCCGCCAAACCACTTGAAGATGCTGGACATCCGAAGCGTCGAGCCCGAGACGACCAGGCCGAGCGGGCTCGCGAGATACCGTGCCGTCGCGGCATCGAGCTGCTGGTGGAGCGATGCCGCGCGATACGGCTCGGCCGCCAGCGGTGGACAACCCACCGAGGCACAGTTGATCGCCAGGTGCATACGTGGCTCCTGGAACTGCGGCCTCAGGATCTGGTGTTCGATCTCGTCGAGCGTCACCTCCCGGCCGGCCGCCATCCACTTCACGTCGGTCCAGACGCCATCGATCTGGCGGATGCTGTTGCGCGGATACAGGCTCATCCAGCTTCCCTGAATGGGGTAGTGATCCACGATCGCCCGCAGCGTGAACACGTTATAGGCGTTGATCCAGAACGCCAGTCGCTCGGCCCGCGACCACGATGCCTCGTCCGCGGCGGTCACGCCGGCGAACGAGGCCACGACCTGGTCGAGATCCGCGCGATTGGCCTTCAGCGCGGCGTAGTCCACGCGCGGGCCCCGCAGGTGCCTCGCGAGCACCGACGCGTACCGACCATAGTGGTGGTCGAAGGCGGCCATTCGGGCTTCTCCGTGGGCGGCGCCCGACGCGACCGCGAAGGCGAGGAGTACGATCGGAGCACGAGCGAACACGTCGGGATCCTTTCCTGGCGAGGGCGAGGGGAGATGCCCGGCCCACGTGCCACGCGGGCGACGCGAGCCGGGCCGGGGACCTACTTGCTGGCGAGGGTGGTCCAGGCGCGGTCCGCCTTCGCGATCGTCCCGGTCTTGTCCTTGTCGAACATGGCCTTTGCCCCGGCGTCCGAGAACAGATAGGCGCGGCCGTTGTGGATGGTGAAGAGCGCGGGGTCGGACGCGAGCTTCATGTTCTGCGCGACCGCCGTGGCGCACCAGCCGTCGTAGGCCGGCACGTACTTGTCCGGGGCGGCGTCGAACATCTTCTTCGCATCGGCGTTCGCGAAGTGATACGTCTTCCCCTTGTAGGTGCTCTTCTGGCTCGGGTCGCCCTTCATGGCCTGGTTCATCGCCACGTAGGCCACAGGGCAGTAGCCGCCAAGCGCGACGTCTCCCGCCTGCGTGGCCGCCGGCGCGCCGCTCTGTGCGCCGGCCGCGACGATGGATGCGGTGGCCAGGAGGCCACAGACGAGAGCGGATCGAACGAGGGTGTTGAACATGGACGGGCACTCCTTCTCACGCCGACGCAGCATGCGGGCCGCGGGCCGCAAGGTCCGCGCCACGCGAACCGAGCTCGGCATCTGGCGTTCAGTCCCGCGGCACCTCGCTGCCGTTACAGCCCGCGCCTACCGTCGCCAGGCGAAGAACCGCTCGAGGATCCGGCGCAGCCCCGGCGTCACTTTCGATCGCCGATAGGCGTCGCCCAGCTTCCGCAGGACCTCGGCCTGTGTCGGGTAGGGATGGATCGTGCTGGACAGCGCGGCGGCCCCGAGCCCCGCGGTGATCGCGAGCGCGAGCTCGCCAATCATCTCCCCGGCATGCCCCGCGACGATGGTGCCGCCGAGGATGCGCCCGCGAGAATCCACGTGCAGGCGGGCGAAGCCGTGCCTGTCTCCGTCGAGGATGGCCCGGTCGACGTCCTCGAGGCCGACGTCGAGGGTCTGGACGCGATGCCCACGCGACCGCGCCTCCGCTTCGGCGAGGCCGACATGGGCAACCTCGGGGTCCGTGTACGTGCACCACGGCATGGCGAGCGCGCTCGCCTTCCGGCGTCCGAAGAAGAGGGCGTTCTGGATCACGATTCGCGCCATGGCATCGGCGGCGTGCGTGAACTGGTACGCGGAGCAGACGTCCCCGGCGGCGTAGATGCGCGGATTCGTGGTCTGCAACGTGTCGCTGACGGTGACGCCGCGCGGGGTGAATGCCACCCCGGCGGTCTCGAGCCCGAGGCCCTCGACATTTGGGGCGCGCCCGACGGCGATGAGGATCTCGTCGGCTTCGAGCGATTCCGCGCTCTGCACGCGTTCGACGTGGAGGCGTTTGCCTCCCGGCGTCCGTTCCACTGTCGTGAGCCGCGCACCCAGCAGGAACCTGATCCCCTCACGCTCGAGCTGTGACTGGACCACACGGGCGGCGTCCGGATCCTCGCGCGGGAGGATGGTGGGGTCGAGGCTGACGATCGTCACGACGCTGCCGAACCGGGCGAAGGCCTGAGCCATCTCGCACCCGATGGGACCGGCGCCAACGACGGCGAGACGCCGGGGCAGCGCGGTGAGCCCGAAGAGCGTTTCGTTGGTGAGATATCCCGTTTCCGTCAAGCCCGAGATGGACGGCGCCGCCGGACGCGCACCGGTGGCGATGACGGCGCGCGAGAAGCGCAGGCGGCGTCCCCCGACTTCGATCGCATCCCGCCCGGCGAAATGGGCATCGCCCAGGTACACGTCGACGCCGAGATCGCGGAAGCGGCGCGCCGAGTCATGGGCTCCGATGTCGGCCCTGAGCGCACGCATCCGGTTCATGACCGACGGGAAATCCACACCGTCGTCCTGGGGCCGCACCAGGCCGAACAGGGCGGCCTGCCGCGCGTCCGCCACGGCGCGTCCCGCGCGGATGAGGGCCTTCGACGGCACACACCCGTAATTGAGGCAGTCGCCGCCCAGGAGACGCCGCTCGACCAGCGCGACACGGGCGCCGAGCCCCGCCGCGCCGGCGGCCGACACGAGGCCCGCCGTTCCCCCACCGATCACCACGAGGTTGTACGTGCCCGGCGGATCCGGGTTGACCCAGTCCGGGGGGTGGACGAGCGAGACGAGCCGGCGATCGTGATCGTCGGCGGCCAGCAGCCCGGGGACCGCGTCGGTCGCGGTGACAGCGTGAGAGGACTCCATGACGGTCATCGGGACTCCAGGCTCGCGGCATGAGCCGACAGTGATTGGGAAAGCGCGGTCCGCGCCGTCCGGGTCACCACGATCGCCACGGCTAGGCTGGCCCCGAGGCCAAGCCAGTACGTCCAGCTCGTCGCCGTGCCCGCACCGCCGCGCGCCAGGTCCGACGCGCTGGTGACAAGTGACCCGAGATACACGTACAGGATGGTGCCCGGCAGCATGCCCAGCCACGAGGCCGCGACGTAGTCGCGCAGCCGCACGCGAGTCAGGCCCAGCGCGTAGTTCAGTACCGTGAACGGGAACAGCGGTGACAGCCGGAGGAGCAGCACGATTCTGAAGCCCGCCCCTTCCACCGCCCGGTCGACGGCCTCGAACCGAGGGAACGCGGTCAGGCGATGCGCCACCCACCCGCGGGCGGCCGTCCGGCCCAGCAGGAACGCGCACGTCGCGGCCAGTACGCTGACCGGGGAGACCAGGAGCGTCCCGCCCACCGGCCCGTAGACGAACCCGGCCCCCAGCGTCAGGACGGAGCCCGGCAGCATGCCCAGTGTCGCCAGGAGATAGGCCATGGCGAACACTGCCGTGCCCGTTGCCCCGGCGGCCTGGATCCAGGTGACCAGGCCGGCCGCCCACTCCGCCAGGGGGAGTTGCAGTGCCATGAGAAGAATTGCCGCGGCCGCGCCAAGGCCAAGGATGAATTTGTACGTGATACGCATGAAAGGCCTCACCCTGCCGCGCCCTGCGGCTGCCTGTCAGTCCGCGCCGGGGCGGGAACGTTACGCGTTTCGCTGATCGAGCGCGGTGTAACGAACTGGCCTGGTCGCGAGACCCTTTCCGGGATGGCACCGACCTCCGGGACCGATGTGGGTCCAGCGCCGGCGTTCGACACCGATGCGGATCTGCTCGAGGGCCTGCAGCGGCAGGATCCCGAGGCCGCTCGTCACCTCGTGCGGAGCTGCCGCGGCCGGCTTCTCGCCGTCGCCCGGCGCTATCTGCCGAACGACGCCGATGCTGAAGACGCCGTGCAGGAGGCGTTCCTGAAGGCGTTCCGGGCTCTTCCGCGATTTCGAGGCGAGGCGGCCGTTTCGTCGTGGCTCTTCCGGATTGCCTCGAACGAGGCGCTGATGGTGGTGCGGAAGCGGGCGCGGACCCCGGATTTCCGCCAGGACACGCTGCCAGTGGACCCGCTGGCGCTCACCGACGCGTGGCATGACCCGGCCGCCGGCACGGAGTCGGTGTTGATCGAGCAGGAGCGGTGGTCCATGATCGAGCGCGCCGTCGCCCGGCTCCGGGCGCCGCACCGAGATGCGATGACCCTGGTGTATTTTGAAGGGCTCAGCATCCGTGACGCGGCGGAGCGGCTCGGTACCACGCGAAATGCCGTGAAGCTGCGTCTGGTCGGCGCTCGAAAAGCGTTGGCCGCAGTTCTCGCGCCCGCTGTGACCCACGAGAAGCGAACGTTCGAGTAGGAGCCCGACATGGCCTGGATTGAGACGATCGCGCCAGCGCGCGCGCAGGGGGATCTGGCGGAGATGTACCGGCGGATCGCGGGCGCTCGAGGCGGGGTGGCGGACATCCATCAGGTCCAATCGCTCAATCCCCGCGTGTTGGCGGCCCATTTCGAGCACTACAAGGCCATCATGTTCCAGCCCTCCCCGCTGTCTCGCGCGCAGCGGGAGGCCCTGGCCGTCGCCGTCTCCAGGGCGAATGGCTGTGAGTACTGCGTGGGGCATCACGCCACGGCCCTCGCCCAGCTGCCGCCGGACCCGCTCGACCCCCGCCTGGAGGCGTGGGCGGCGCGGGTGGCGCGAACGCCCGAACAGTGCTCGGCGGCCGATCTCGAGGAACTCCGGGCGATCGGCCTCAGCGACCGGGCCATCCTCGACGCGATCCTGACGGTCGCCTATTTCTCGTTCGCGAATCGCCTGGTGCTGGCGACCGGACTGGCCCTCGAGGCCGGCTACGAAGCCACGTGTCGGCCGGAGTAGCGCCCGGGCTCCTGGCGGAGCCGCCACCGGCCCGGCCACCTGCCCCGGCGCCGCTCACCGCGCTGGACGTCCGGCAGCGCACTCAGGCTGTCGTCGCCGCCCTGGCGCTCATGACGGCGGCCTTCATCCTCTGCAGGACCGCGCGCGACGCGCTCTACTTTCGCGCGGGTGAGCTCGCCGATCTGCCATGGGCCTACCTCGGCATGGCGGCGCTGTCGCTGCCCGTGGCGCTCGTCACGCTGTCGGCCATGCATCTCGTGGGCGGGCGCCGGATGCGCGTGCTTGCTCCGCTGGCGGCTGCCGCCGGCATTGCGGCGCTGTCCGTCTGGGCCCGGCCCGGCGCGGGTCCGGGCATGACCATCGTATTCATGTCCATTCCGCTCGTGTTTGGCGTGCTGTTCTCGCTCGCCTGGCTGTTGGTGGCCGACCTGATGGGGGGGATGCCGACGAGCGCGCTGGCCGGCGCGTATGGCAGGGTCGGGGCGGGTTCGCTGGCCGGAGGGATGGGCGGCGCCTTCGTGGCGAGGCTTGCGGCAGGCCACGTCACGCCGCAGTTGCTGTTCCTGGTGGCGGCTGCGGCCATGGTGGCGGCCGCCGCCGTGATGGGCCGGGCACAGGCGCGGTATCCCTCGCGCTGCCGGATTGCCCCACGCCAGCCGAGCCCGCCGCCGATGCCGCTTCGGGCGGCGACCGCACCGCGCGTGCCGATGCTCCTGGGCATGGCCATGGCAGCGGCCCTGGCGGGTGTGCTGGTCGAGTTCCTGTTCTACGCCGCGGCCACTCGCAGCGTGTTGGCCGGTGGGGCCCCGCTGCAGCTCTTTGCGGATGTGTACCTGGGATTGAATCTGGTGGCGCTGGTCGTGTACGCCTTCGCCATGCCGCCGCTCCAGAGAAGGCTCGGCCTTGGCGGCTCGCTCCTGGTTCTTCCCGCAGCCCTCCTCTTCCTGACGCCGGCCGTGCTGTGGACCCTGTCGCCCGCCGTGAGGGCGCTGCTCCGGCTGACGGAGGGGGGCCTCAAGTCCTCCGTGCACAGGGTCGCCTGGGAACAGGCCTTCGCGATGGTGGAACCCGCGCACCGATCGGCGGCGAAGCTCCTGGCGGAAGGCACGGCCGCCCGCCTGGCGGAAGGCGCCGGCGGCTCTGTGCTGCTCTGGGCCCTCTGGTCCGGCAGCGTGCCGGGCCCTGATGTGGCCACGGCGAACGTGTGGGCGGGTCGCCTGCTGCTCGCGTGCGGTCTTCTCTGGGTGTGGGTGGCCGTGGCATTCCGGCAGCACCTCGCTCAGGAAGCCGCGGGACACGGATCGTCACCGCTGCCTCGCGTGCCCGACGCCTGACCGATCGTGGCGACCCTCGGGGAGGGTCTCGAGTAGCCGGCGCCCTTCGATCAGGGGCACTCCGCGCACAACTGTCGGTAGGACCTGGCGACCAGATATCCGAGCAGCAGCCACCCGATGACGAGCGCGAGGTTGATCAGCGCGAACTGCCTCACCGAGAGGGCAACCCAACTGGTGCCGGCCAGCACGACACCCGCGGCGATCATGTCACCGGCGCGCACGAAGAACGTATCCATGGCCTGCTTGGCCTTGTATTTCTCGTCGCGTGAGGTCGGCAGCCACAAGAGTTGCCGCCCCGTGTTCATGATCGAGTAGTCGGTGGCGTTCTCCACCGTCTTCATCCACCGGATGGCCCCGAAGCCCGCACCGGCGGCGATCAGTCCGTACGCCCCCAGCGCGACCACCGGCAGCGTCAGTACCGCGCCGGCGGTGCCCGCCCACCGGACGATGCGGGAGGCCAGGAGGGCCTGGAGGGCCACGGCCAGCACGTTGACCCAGAAGAAGTACTCGCCGTAGAAGCTCCCCACGAACGTGCCGACGTCTGTCGCCCGGCCCTCCTGAATCGCGCGTGTCGCGGCCTCGAGTACGCTCCGGCTCACGATGTACTCGCCGACCGTGTTGATGACGTTGAGGCACAACAGGAAGATGGCGACCCAACACAGGAACGGATTCGACCACAGGAGCGCAAACCCACCCCCACGCCGAGGTGGCGCTGGCGTCGGCTGCCCCGCCCGGTCGAGGCCCGAGAGGCGGCGCTCGATTGCGGAATAGAGCCCGAGGTGCAGGAGCAGCATCAGCGCCGCGAGGTGCAGCATGTCGACCGTCGTCGTCCCCGACTCGAAGAGCGCCCGCGCCAGCCAGGCGCCGACCGGACTTCCGACGGTAGCGCCGAGGGCCATGATCGGGAACAGCCGCTCGCCGGTCTCGCGGTTGAAGACGTCGTTGGCGTACGACCAGAACTGCGCGATGCTGGCGAGACTGAAGATGCCGACCCAGACGTAGAAGAGGAACCCGAGCATCGGCGCATCGAGGTGCAGGCCGAGGGCAAAGGCTTCCACCTGGATGGTGAAGAAGAGCAGGACACCCGTGAGGAGCGCCCGGCGCCCCGCCCGCCCGGCGAACCAGGAGTAGAGCGGCACGAACCCCGTGAGTGTCAGGGCCTGCGCGGCCGCGGCGTACGACTTCATCTCGGCGCCGCCCGTGGTCAGGATGAGCGGTTCGCGCACGGTCTTGAGCACGTAATACGCCGCCAGGAGGAGGAAGAGGTTCAGCGTCAGGAGCAGCGTGAGCTGCCCTTCCCCTGACCTGACGTCGCCGAAGACACGGAGCAACTTCTCCGCCCACGCGATCCGGGTCTCCGGGGTGGAGACGACAGGGCCCGGAAAGGTCATTGAGGCACGGTGGGACGGGTCGGGGGCGGAAAACGGCATGCTGCCCGTGAGTCCGAGCCCGGGCCCGTGTCGTTACGCGGGCGCGCGGGCGCGTGTGGCGTGGGAGCCGTGGGCGGTGCGCGAGCCGGTGAGGTGTGCCTCCACCGCGGCCCGGAGCCGCGTGCGTCCGCGATGCAACAGGACGCGCTGATGCGTCGGTGTGATCCCGAGGATGGTGCAGGCCTCCGTGGCCTCGACGGTCTCGATGTCACGGAGCACGACCACGGCGCGCTGCGCCGGGGGAAGGTCCTCGAGGGCGGCCTCCACCACTCCTGCGAGCTCGTGCGTGATGGCGTGATGTTCCGCCGAATCGAGCCGCCAGTCCGCGGGCGGCCGAGCCCATCGTCCCCGCGGTGTCCACCGGTCCTCGTCGCCAGCCGCCTCATCGTCGCCGGGATCGAGCGCGGCCGAGAGGGGCACGAAGCGGCTCTCGCGGACCGCTCGGGTCCGGGCTCGATTGGCCAGGATCGTGAACAGCCACGTCTTGAACGACGAGCGCCCCTGGAAAGAGGGAAGGCCGCGCACGACGGCCAGCCAGGTGTCCTGCACGGCCTCCTCGGCGGCAGCAGGCGTCCGGACCCACATGGTCGCGAGCTTCAGCAGTGAGCGCTGATACTGGGCGACGACCTGCTCGAACAGTCGCTCGTCGCCGCGCTTGAGGGCCGCGACGAGTTCGGGATCCGCCGGAACGCTCACACCCTGTCTACTACGTGCGCGACCGGCGGCGTGTTACAGGCGCGCCGCTGTAACGCCCGCCTGCGGCGCGCGACTACGCAGCCATTGGGCCGCAGGCCGGCGGACATCGCTTCTCCTCACCGCCGGCCCGTGTCCCGCTCGGACGCCGGGCGTGGCGCCGCCTGGCCGATCGGTCCGTCGCCCCTCTCCAACGCGGGGGCGGCGGGCCGGTCACCGAGCATCCTGACTTATCGTGGCGACGACCTGGAGGTCCGAGATGGCGCGTAGCGTATTGACGGTACTCTCTCTAATCACGGCACTGCTGGTGACCCCGGTACATGCGCAGATCGCTCAGGGCCGGCTGCAGGGCGTGGTCACCGATGCGCAGCAGGCCAGCCTGCCGGGCGTGACCGTGACCGCCGAGTCCCCCGCGCTGATTGGCGGGCAGACGACGGTGACGGAGGTGGACGGGCGCTACCGGTTCCCGTCGCTGCCTCCCGGACGCTATGTCCTGACCTTCGAACTCGCCGGGTTCCAGACGGTTCGCCGCGAGAACATCGTGCTCGCACTGGGCCAGACGCTCAGCGTGGATCTGGAGCTGCAGGTGGCCACCCTGCAGGAGACGGTGACCGTCACCGGAGACTCGCCGGTCGTCGACGTGACATCCACGACGGTAGGGTCGGAGTTCAACGCGGCGCAGCTCGCCACCATCCCTTCGGCGACCGACATCTGGGCGACGCTGTCGCAGTCGCCCGGGGTGCGGATGCTCGGCTTCGACGTCGGGGGCAGCCACAAGAGCCAGCAGGTCGGCTACGAGAGCTTCGGTGTCCGCAACCAGAACCGCGTGGTCACCGATGGCATCGACACCACCGAGGGCACTGGTGGCGCCGGCATCTACCAGGACTTCTTCGCCCACGAGGAGATGTCGGTGAGCGCGGCGGGCGGTGATGTGACGATGATGACACCGGGCTCGGCAGTGTTCTCGACGATCAAGAGCGGCGGCAACGAGTTCCGATCGCTGAACAACATCACGTGGGAGGACGAGAGCTTCGTCGGCGACAACCTGGACGCCGACAACGAGCGGCGCGGCGACACCGGCCAGCCCAACCTGCAGTTCTGGGAGGCGCACACCGACATCGGCGGGCCGATCAGGAAGGACCGCGTGTGGTTCTACACCGCCTACAACCACTTCAAGATCGACAAGGCCATCTCAGGTGTCCCGCGCGCCTTCACGGACCTCGGCGAGTTCGACAACTACACGGCGAAGGTGACCGGCAAGATCGGCGGGGCGGATACGCTGGTCGGCTACTACCAGTGGGGCCAGAAGCTGAAGCCGCGTCGAGGGTTGTCGAACACCGTCGGCCCCGATTCCATCCTCGCGCAGGACAGCGAGTCGTGGATGTACAACGGCCAGCACCAGCGCGTCTGGAGCAACCGGATGTTCACCGACGTCAAGGTGGGCGTGTTCGGCTTCGGGTGGCCGATGCAGCCGGCCGTGCCGTTCGAGTCGAACCCACCGCGAGAGGACACCGGCACCGGCGTCCAGACCGGTGCGGGCTGGCTGGCGGGTGATGCCGGCGGCCCGTTCACCTTCGATCGCAACAAGCCGCAGGTGACCGCGACGTTGACGTACTTCCTGCCCGGCAAGGCCGGGTCGCACGACTTGAAGGCCGGATTCGAGTGGCAGGACGATCGGTCGCAGTTCGCCAACAACGGCTCGTCGGGGCCGCTCCTGTACCGCGACCTCAATGGCGCGGTGGACCTCGTGCGGCTGACCGACCTCGGCACGTTCGAGTCGTTCGGCACGGGGTGGACCGGTGCCGACGACCGCAACCAGCGCTACTCGCTGTTCGCGCAGGACAAGTGGAGCGTGAACGACCGCGTCACGGTGACCCTGGGCGTGCGGTACGACCGGCAGCGGCCGCACTACCAAGACTCGATCCGCACTCCCGTCCTCGGCGAGATCTTCGCGACGGCGACCGTGCCGGGGGAGACGCTCCTGGTCTCCAACAAGGTCGCCCCGCGACTCGGCGTGAGCATCACGCCCGATCGCGCGGGCCGATCGGTGGTGAAGGCGTTCTACGGCCGCTACTACTTCAACTTCGCGGATCGCCTCGCCAACCTGAACCCCGGCGGCACGAACACGCGCGACTACCGGTTCAACGACCTGAATGGCAATCGCATCTACGACGGGTCGCAGGAACTGGGTGCGCTCGTGGCGTCGGCGGGGGGCAGCAGCACGACCCTCGATCCCGATCTCGAGACGCCGTATGCCGACGAATTCAACGCGTCGTACGAACGGCAGTTCTGGGGGGAATCCTCGATCCGCTTCGCCTACGTGCGCAAGATGACCCGCGACGAGTTCACCACACTCAACATCGTCCGCGAAGGCCAGTTCACGGTACCGCGCGACATCCCGGTCACAATCGGGGACTTCGTCAACGGTACGACTGGTGTACAGACCTTCCGTGTCTTCGACATTCCCGACAACCTCCGCGGTCAGGTGCGGAACGTCGTGACGAACATTCCGGAAAGCGTCGGCGGTGGCGACTACAACTACGACACTGTTCAGGTGGCCTTCAACAAGCGCTTCAGGCGGAATCTGTTCGTCCAGAGCAGCTTCGATTATCAGTGGCGGGACGAGCTGAGGCAGAACTCGGCCTCCACCAGCCCGCTCAACTCCGACCCGCTGGGCATCAACTACTTCCAGAACGTCTTCCCCGACGTATCGAATCGGCAGGAGAGCACGAACTGGCAGGCCCGTGTCCTGGGCCGCTATACCTTCCCGTACGAAATCGGCGTGGCCGGCAACGTCCGGGCCCAGAGCGGCTGGCAGTTCGCGAGGCTCATCCGCGCCGCCCTGCCGAACGCCGGCACGCAAACGTTCTTCCTCGAAGACATCGACAACAACAGGTCCGACACCGTCGCGCTGGTCGACATCCGCGTCGACAAGTCGTTCACGTTCGGTGGGCGCTACCGTGTCAGCGCGATGCTGGACCTCTTCAACCTGCTCAATACGAACGCGGTCTCGAACTTCAACCTGTTGAACGGCGCGCAGTTCGACCGGATCATCGCCTCGCTGGACCCACGCACGGCAATGCTCGGCTTCCGGTTCGACTTCTGAGGCCGCGCAGAGGCAGCCCACAGAAGGCATCTTGCGGGCGATGCCCGCCGGCGGCGAGTCGGTGTCTCAGCGCGTGCGGCGTAACGCTCGACGCGCTGACCAGACTACACCGGTGGCCGCATGGACGCGGCCGCTCGGTCCATCTCATCCACAAGCCATCACGGCTTGCTGCTCTGGAGGTTCGCATGCATCGATTGAGGGGCATCTCCACGCGTGTCGCGCTGCTCGTCCTGCCCACCCTGCTCATGGCCGTGCCCGCGATGGCGCAGGGACGACAGGCCGCCAGCCCCACACCCGACGGCTTCGTGAAGTACATGGTGTTCATGCAGAACGGGATCTTCGACCCGGCCACGCCCGATACCGAGACTTCCGCGGAGTTCTATCAGAAGCAGATCCGTGGGCGGAACGACGCCGAGATCGCGGAACACCGGGCCGAGGCGGCCGAGTACTTCCTCGCACGGTTCGGCCTCGATTTCAGGGGAACGGACGCCGATTCCGGGGCCGTGTTCTTCGGGTTCATGGACGCCAGACGAAACAACTACCGCGCCTACACGATCTCGGAAGACCGCGTGCCGAGCGAGGGCTACCTGGTGGACGGAGGCGGGTGGATGTTCATGGTGACCAATCCCGCGGGCGTCATGCTGCACGGGCAATACGGCGGGGCCGCCGGTCTCTGGGTGCCCCCGGGAACCGCGGGTGTTTTCGGTGAGTACGTCGTGCACCGGACCGCTGGCGAAAGTGGTCAGCCGCGCGAGCCGATCGTCATGCGGTTTCAGTCCGAGCGGCCCATCATTTCCCGCGCCGATGGAGTGGTCTCCTTCCAATGCGCGCTCAGGCATCCGGTCTGGGGCGAGGGCGTCGCGGAGGGCGTTGCGGTGCCGCCCAAGGTGCTTCCCGACGGTCGCATCCAAGTGGCGGTGCGCAACGTCGTGACGTTCCCGCCTCACTGAACGCGGAGTCGATGCCCCGGTCATGCCGGCACGCTCCGAGGCGTGACCGGGCTCTCTCGCGCCGCTGGCGGTGCGGGTCCGTCGACTCGGCGGCAGCCAGCTGTGGAGCCGGGTGCGGTCACGCGCCGGGAGCCTCATCATGACCACTCAGCAGATCATTGACGCCGTTCGGGACGCCTTGGTACGCCAGACCGACGAGTTCGGGACGCTGGACGCCGTTCAGCAGGACGTGATCGTCGTGGCCGCACTCGACATTTGCGAGGACCTGGAGGCGCCGTCGTGGGCGGCGGTGGAAGCACTGTTGCGCAGGGTACGGCCGGTCTCGCTCGAGGTCTACGCACGAACCACGATCACCGACCGAATGGGAGAGGCACCAATCCCAGGGACTACCAGCCGGTTGGTCAACTGAGATGGCGAATCCGGGATCGTGCGGCCGGCACGGTTGGGCTGAGGGCCAGGCCGGTCAGGACAGTTGGGGAGGGATCGGCACCTCCGACAACGAGCAGGCCGCGCCTCGCGCGCGACTGCGGACGGCCACAGCCAGATCGGCTGTGGCCCAGTTCAGGCCGCGCAGCGACGGCCGGAGGGCCTGAGCCAAGCCAAACAGTCGGCAGCATCCCTTATCATCTGTGCCCAACACCACATCGGCGCCGGCGTGTTCGAGCTGCGCGCTGACGTGCCTGATGACCGCGTCAGGGATGTTCGTGCCGCCTGGACCCAGCAGCAGCGTGATGGATCCATGGCCGGCGACGCCCTCGCACAGGGCTCCAAGGTCGCTTGGCTGGGCGGGCGCGGATAGCGGCAGGAGTTCGAGGTCGGCGCCGAGCCCTTCGAGGACACCAGGCCTGAGGTCGGCCCATCGGAGGGGCACGAGGCCCCGCAGTCCGCGGGTCGACGCGACGATCGCGCTGAGGCCATCGAGCCCCCGGTTCCAGCCTTCGGATTCCTTCGCCGATACCGCCTCCATCGGCCTGGGAGCCACGACCAGCACTGGGCCCGGCGGCGAGTACTCTCGGGCGAGCCGTGCAGCGTCCGCGCCGGCCAGGTAACGCACGAGAAGCCACAGATTGCGTCGGCTTCGCGCCAGCCATCCCTCGCGTGTCCAGCGGCGAGCCGATGTCACCAACGGCAGCCGACTCCGCCAGGGCCTGGCCAGGCGCGCCAGATCGCGTGCCAGTCGCACGTCTTCCATCAACGGCAGATCAGCGTAGCCGCTGACCGCTCCGAATACATCGCGGCGAACGAAGACGCCCTGGTCACCATAGGGCAACGACCACATCGCCACTCGGGCGCGCACGGCGGCCTCCAGAAGCCGCGCTTGCCACGCCGGGCTGTCCAGGGCGAACCGGAAACAGCCCCATAGGGCACCGCGTCCGGCCGCCTTGTCGACGACCTCGTCCAGCCACCCAGCGGACAGCCTGGAGTCCGCATGCAGGAACAGCAGCCACTGCGCGTGGGTCCGCTCCGCACCGGCATTCATCTGCCGCGCCCGGCCTCGCGCGGACCCCACCCAGTGAACGGCGGAGTGGGCGCGCCGCAACTCGTCGAGGGCGTCGAGTTCGTCACCGGGAACAGCGACGACCCGTTCGACGCCTTCGGAGGCGCCGATGTCCGTGAGCAGGCGGTGCAGCAGGTGGGCGTCACGCGCCAGAGCCGGAATGATGACGGCGAGCGGGCTCCTCAGCGACATGTGGCAGCGCTCCCCATGTCTCATCGTTGCGACCCGCATCGTGGCGGGTCGGTTCCGCAGAGTGAGGCGATGATGGGACAGAAGACGACCCCTCGCCGGTTCCGACAGGACCGGACCGCTGCCTGCAACGCCGCCGCCATGCCTTGCAGTTCCCGGATCTTGCGACGAACGGTCGCCAGTCGTATCTCGGCGATTCGCCGTGCATCGTCACACCGGATTCCGTCCTCGATCTGCAGCAGCTCGGCGATCTCGGCGAGACTGAAGCCCCAGGCCTGCGCGGCCTTGATGAACCGCACCCGGGCCACGGCGGACGCCGCGTAGCGCCGCGTGCCCCCAGGCGGCCGGGCCGGCTGTGGGACCAGGCCCTTCCGCTGGTAGAAGCGGATCGATTCGACAGTGACGCCGGCCTGTTCGGCGAGCGTACCAATGGTGAGCGCTGGCGCGGACGTCACGGATGTTGACTCCGTACTCAGGTACGGTTCGTAAGCTTACCGTATGTGGAACTGCGAGTCGCACCAGACATGGCTCACAATCGCCGTGCTGATTCTCTTCTTCACCATGGCGCCGACGTCTGCGCCCGGACAGACGAAGCGGACCCGCGCAATCGTCTTCCTGACACGCGAGGGTTGTGTGAATACGGCGACCATGCGAGAGCGGCTGGATGAGGCCCTGGATCGGCTCGGCGTTCCGACCGACTACCAGGTAGTCGACGTCGACCGTCTGCCAGACTCTGATGTCCGTCGCGGCTATGGAACGCCCACGGTTCTCTTCGAGGATCGCGATGTGTTCGAAATGCCTGAGCCCACGCCACCTCTGCCCTCGCCGACCTGACGGCTGTACCCGGGCGGAGTTCCGTCCAGCGCCGCCATCGAAACCGCACTGCGAGCCGTGATGGGCTGGTGAGGGTGCTGGAGCGGCCGGTGCCGGGCTCCCTCCCCGACGTCACGGTTCAGGTGGCGTGCCTGTGTCCGACTCACACCAACCCGGATCACGGATGCGATGTGCGCGAATGTGGCCGGGTCCACTCAGCCGTCGTATGACCTCGCCCGACGCACGATGAGCGGCGTTGACCGCGCCGGCCATGAAGCCGCGTTCGAGCGCACGAATCGTGGGCCGACGCGGAGGCGGCGACCTGCAAGGCTGCTGGCGAGCAGCAGGCCACCCGCGCAGACGTACGGGACAATTGGGCGGGACCATGGCGCGCCTCCGTCTATGGGCCCGTCCCTCGCGCGCCGCTACGGTGAATCGTCGCAAGGGACATCGCAACCAGCGGCGCTAGAAGCGCCAAGATGTACCCACCTGCACCAGCCGCGGATGCCCCGGGAGGATGCCCCGCGTTCGATCGACGATGACCGTGCTGTTCGCCAGGTTCTTAACGGCGAGGAAGACCGAGCCCCCCACGCGCGGCAGGCGCCACGACGCCGCGAGGTTCCAGTAGGTGTAGCTAGGAATCAGCCCGCGCTGGCCATCCGCCGTGCCGGGGAGCGTGTTGAGGTCGTCGCCGTACTGGTCCCCCACGTGCTGCGCTTCGACCTGCACGTCCAGCCCCACGTCGTGCCGGTAGCCCATCGTCAGCGCCAGCGTCGTCTCCGGGGCGTACGGAAGCCGGTTTCCTGAGACACTGGTCGTCGAGAACCCCGGCACGTTGCTGGTGCGGGTGCCGGTGAACTCCGCCACCGGAAGCCAGGTGTACGCCGCCCGGCTGTAGAGCGTGTGCGCCGGGGCGCGTGGCATCCGCCAGTCGCCGTCTGCGCCGACCTCAATGCCCTGGTGTAGCGTCTCACCGCCGTTGGTGAGCGTCGCACCAACGCCGCCAGCGAGGCTCGCCGGGATGATCTGATTCTCGTAATCCAGCCGAAAGAGCGCGGCGTCGAGGCGAATCACCTGGCCGAGGCGCGTGCGCGCGCCCAGCTCGTAGTTCCAGCTCCGCTCCGGGTCGAGGTCCACCGTGCCGCCCGTCGTATTGTTGATAATGTCCTCGGCGCGGGGGGGCGCGAAGCCGCGGTGCACGCCGGCGAAGAACGTGGTGTCCGACGTCGGGCCGTACGACACGCCGAGACCGGGTATCCACTCGGTGAGCTCGGTGGTGCCCGAAACGCCGGTGAGGCGGTTGGTGCGCCCGTAGTCGATGCGCTCGAGACGGATGCCCGGCGTGACGGTCCAGCCGCCGGCCAGCACGCGGTGCTGCACGAAGGCCGAGAGCGCGTCGGTGGTCCGCTCGTTGTCCTCGACGAGCCGCCCGCTGCGCGCCGTCGGTGTGTCGCCGTTCTCCTGCCGCCGGTCCTGGCGCTCGGTATGCAGGCGCACGCCGAAGTCCGTCTCCTGGGCGGCGCCCGCGCGATAGGCCACGCGCCCGCGACCGTCCGCCCCGGCGTGCCAATAGTTCCGCAGGCGGCCCTCGTTGCCGCACGTCGTGTTGAGATTCGCCATACCGCCGCACTGCGGGTCCGCCGCGTCGTTCGGGCGCTGCCCGGAGTTGCTCGACTGACGCCACCAGTCGCGCGAAAAACGGGAGCCGTAAACCGTGCCTGTGAACGCCACCCGCGACCACGCCAGGGCGCGGTAGGCGCCGCTTGCCCCGAACCGTCCGCCATCGAAGCGATCATTGGCGAACGGGTTCAGCCGTGCCCCGGCCGCGTACTCGTCCGCACGAAGGCCGCTATAGGTGACCTGCGAGTTCTCTCCGTAGTAGCTGGCGCGCGCGGAGAGCTGCTGCGTCGCGCCGAAGTCCTGCGTTACCTTACCCATGACGTCGAGCAGGTCGCTCTGCGTTTTGTCCCGGGCGCCGTCGCTCTGCTTCCGGATGGCCTGGGTGAAAAGACCCGTATCCGACCAGCGGCCACCGAATGATCCGCCGAGGTTTGCATACGCCCGGTTGCCGCCGGTCACATCGACTGCGAAGGAGGGCCGGTTCGGCGCGTCGGGCGTGATGTAGTTGATGACGCCTCCCAGCGTGACGGGACCGTGGCCAATCTGGCTGGAACCCTTCAGCACCTCGACGCGGTCGAAACGCTCGATGGGTGGGTGATAGTAGCTCGCGTTGTCCCCGTATGGCGCGAAAGCGATCGGCACACCGTCCTCCAGCAGCAGCACCTTCGTCGATCGGGTCGGGTTCAGACCACGCATGCCGATATTGGGCCGGAGACCGAGGCCTTCCTCGTCGCGGACCGTCACCCCCGGCACCTTCCGCAGGGCCTCGCTCGTGGTGAAGACGTGCGAGGCCGCCAACGTGTTGGTCGTGAGGATGTCGAAGGACCCCGGCGTCCGGCGCAGCATCTCCTCGGAGCCGGCCAGGCGCGACCCGATGACCGTCAGGTCTTCCGACAGCCCGCCAGGCCGCAGGACGAGTTCCAGCGTGGGGCCGCTGGCCGTCACCGTGATGTCGGCCTGCGTGACGGAGAACCCGGCGAGCGAGGCTGTGACGGTGAACGCGCCGGGCCCGGGGACATCCAGGGCAAAGCGGCCATCGGCGTCCGTCGTGGCTTCGCGCACCACCGCGCCCCCCTGGCGGCGGAGCACCATGGACGCGCCGGGAACCACGGCGCCCGACACATCGACGACGCGCCCGGAGACGGCCAGGGACTGGGCGGACTGTGCGCGCGCCGCAGGGGTGATAAGGAGCAGGGCGAACAGGACGAGAATCGGACGTGACATGGGGCGACGATTCGGCATCAAGATATTGAGACTCAATCTCATTATCTTCTCATTAGACCCGGCCATTGTGGGCAAGTCAAGCCGAAGGTTTGTCAGGTCGCTCAACCCACTATGGTCGGGCGAGCCTGCTCTCGATCGTACGCGACGACTGCGCGGTGGTACGCGCCCACGAGATTCATGCCAAGCGTTTGCGAGGATGGGAGTTGGACCTTGCCGCCGCCTTCAACTCCCCGTAACGCCGCAGTGTCAATTCACGAGCCGAGGGCCTACTTCTTGCGCCGCGGCGAGATGGTCCAGTTCTCGACCGAGAGGTTGCTCACGCGCTCGAACTCGGCCGTGTTCTTCGTCACCAACGTGACGCCGAGGGCCCTTGCGTGAGCGGCGATGAACAGGTCGTTGGCGGTGATCATCACGCCCCGCCGAGTCCTCTCGTGGCGGGGACTCACCGTCGCAAATCCTCTAGGCGGCGCTGGTATTCCTCTCGCTCGATCTCGCCCTTGGCATAGCGCCGCTTGAGGATCTGCTCGGGCGTCTCGTCGGCTCGAGAAGCGAATCCGCCAACCGAGCCAGCCACCAGCCGTACGAGTAGCACCAGCACCACGATCCCGGCCACCGACCACAGCACCATCCACCAACCCATTGATCCCCACATGTAGGGCCCCATCGTCCACCTCCGGTTCTGTGGTGCGCCCGATCAGCGGACGGCACATCGGTTCGCGCCGGCTTCGAGATCGATCGGGTCGCCTGCCGGGAACTCGCCCGCTTCATTGAGCGCCACGATCCGGGCGAAGTTCGGCGGCGTCGGCGGTAGGTTGCCGGTGACCCGTTCGACGAATGCGACCTCCGACGTGAGCCATACAGACAACCACGTCACCACGTCGCCCAACGGCGCGGCGACGGCCCGTCCATCGAATGCGATGGGCTCGCTGGCATGCGCCGGCAACACCACGACGCGGGGAGGGAGGGCGCGTAACCGTGTGAGCGACGCGAACAGCTCGCGGGCTCGCTGGCGCGCGGCCTCGGGGTCGGCATGAAGATCCGGACGGCCGACGCCGTTCGTGAATAGCGTGTCGCCTGTGAAGACGGCGTTCTCGTCCAGGACGTACGACGTGCTCTCGTGTGTGTGGCCGGGCGTGTGAACGGCCGTGTGACTGGCATTCCCCAACTGCACGCGTTCACCGTACGCGATCGGGGTGAACGGGAATGCCACGCGCTTCTGCGCTGGCAGCAGGAGGGCTGCTCCCGTTCGCTGGGACAACGCTCGGGCACGCGACAGATGATCGGCGTGGACATGGGTCTCGAGCACGTATCGAATGGACCAGCCGTGCCGGCGCGCGAGCTCGAGGTAGACGTCCGGCGCCACCGCCGGATCGATCACGGCGGCGTCCCCAGCGGAGGCAGCGACGTACGACAGGCACCCCTTGCCGGTCCTCCGCACCTGGACGACGCGGACCGACGCGTCCGACAGGGGCACCTCCGCGGTATTCCACGCCAGACTCCATGCCTTCATGCCGCCCGCCAGCGATCGGGCGTCGAAGCCCCGATCGGCCAGCATCTCGGCCGCCGTCTGGCTCACGCGGCCGGCATTGCACACCGTCACCACCGGGCGATCGGCCGGGAATGCCGCACCGGTGAGGGCTCCAGGCTGGCCCGCCCGCAACGCCTCGTAGGCGTTGACATGCACGCTGCCAGGGATGGCCCATTGAGCCCGGTCTTCGTCGGTGCGGATGTCCAGCACGGTGACGGGCTGCTGGCCGTCGAGCCACGCCCGCAAGCTGTCCGCCTCAATCTGCTTCTCCATCACACTCCTCCGTCCGGCGTTCACAGCTTGGTGTAGAGCCACCGTTTCTCAACCCATACCTTGCCGAGATGCCAACGCCAGCTGGGTTGACGCAAGGCCACGGCTGGCTTCGGTTCCGCGTAGAAGTCGCCGCCGCCGAAACCCGCTTTGCCGCCGCCAATCTCGATGAAGCATTCGCCATGACCATCGAAGCGCGCCGGCTGGGCCTGGCCCGCGATGGCATGGGCGATGTTCTCCGCCACAACCTCTGCTTCTCTGTTGGCGAAGACGCCGGCCTTCGGCAGCGGCTTTCCGAGCGCCAACGGGATCGAGACGACGTCACCGATCGCGAAGACGTTCGGCCAGGGCGTCTGCAGCGTGTGGCGATCCACCGTCATCCACCCGCTCTCACCCGTCAGACCACTGTCGCGGATGACCGCCGGCGCTCGATGGGGCGGCACATACGCCAGCAGGTCGAAGTCGACCTGCGTACCGTTGGCGAACGAGAGCCGCTTCCCGTCGGCGTCCACTGCGGTAACCTGCTGCTCCGGGTGGTACGGGATGCCCTTCGCGGCGAGCAGTTGTGTCACCGCGCGGGAGACGTGCGGGCCGGCGACACCCATCGGCGCCGGTTCTGCGGCGTATACCTCGATGTGCACGCGATCGCGAAGGCCTTGTCTGCGGAACCAGTCGTCAATGAGCATCGCGCCTTCATACGGCGCCGCCGGACACTTGTAGGCGGGCGCTGCTGTGAGGACCACGATGCGACCGGCGCGCAGATTCCGAAGGGCACTCCAAAGTGATTCAGCCCCGCTTCGGGCGTAAAAGTTGTGGCCCGCCTGCGCGAGGCCGGGAATCACGTCTGGCACCAAGTCGGCACCCAGCGTGATCACCAGATAGTCCGCGGCGATCGTCTCGCCCGCCACGGTCACCATCCGCCGGTCCGGATCGATGTGCTCGACGTTGCCGACGCGGACATCAATGCCCTTTCGCGCCAGTCGCGCCAGTGGACGGGTGATCGCGTCAGCCGTGCGCTGGCCGACCATCAGCCACAGCAGCGACGGCGCGAACACGTGATCACGCTCGCGATCGACCAGCACGATACGGTGTGTCGTCGGCAGGCGCTTCCGGAGGGCCCGTGCGGTTGCGACGCCGCCGACGCCGCCGCCCAGAATGAGAATGGTCTTCGAGTCAGCCACGGGTCCTCCGTCCTTCGCTAGAACACGAGTGTGCGATCCGCCCACTGCACCCAGTTGGTGAGCTCCTCGAGCGTGCTCCGATGCGTGGGGGCTGTGAGCTCCGAGTCGGCGATCCCCCGAGCGTCCATGCATGTAGCGCAGACGCCGATCTCACCTCCGTCCCGCCCGACGCCTCGCAGCATGAGTTCCGTGTTGTAGAACCCCTGCGGGACCTTCTGGTCCTTCTTCGCGCAGGCCGCAGCATCCCCAATCAGGAACACCTTGACCTCTTCGCCGTCGCGCTTGGACAGTGAACCCGCGAGGCGAAGCGCGTTGTAGGTGCGCTCCGTGCCATACGGTGGGTCGTTCAAGACGAAGAGTGTCTTCGGCATGTCGTTACTCCGGCCGGTGCGTGTCGACGGCGAGGTGTGAGCGCGAACTAGGGAGTGCCGTCGGTGACTCTCGCCCGTGTCCCGCTGTGGCGTTCGTCGCCGACAGCGTCTCAGCCATCCGAGTCGCCGAGACGACGCCGGACCCAAGGGTCAGCGCGGCGATGACCCACATCGCGACGTTCAGTCCGAACGCGTCTGCCGTGACGCCGGCGAGCAGCGCACCGATCGCGTATCCCAGATCGCGCCACAGCCGATAGACGCCGACGGCAGAGGCCCTCCACGACGGGTGCGCGACGTCGCCAATCGCGGCGAGCAGCGTGGGATACACCATCGCCGTCCCGATGCCGAGCAGTATCGCACCCGTGACAAAGCCGGCGAACACGTGCGCCAGCGCGACGACGCCGATACCAGCGGCCTGAAGCCACATGCCCCAGACGATGAGCGGCTTCCGCCCGGTGCGGTCCGACAGCCCTCCGGTCACCAGCTGCGCGAGACCCCACGTGGCCGGATAGATGGCCGCGAGCAGTCCCACCTCCACCAGATCCATGCCGGCGGCGGCGAACACCAGGGGGAAGAGGCCCCAGGCCATGCCGTCGTTCAGGTTGTTGACGAGCCCGGCCTGGCTAATGCTCGACAGGTTGGAGTCGAACAGGGTGGTCCGCCAAAAGACCTCGCCAGGCGTGGGTATGGCGTCGGCCGACAGGGTCCCGAGGAGCGCGGATTCGTGCGAGACGTGATGACGTGTTTCGCGCACGAGGATCGCGGAGAGCGCCAGCCCCACAGCCACGAACACCACGCCGAGATAGAACGGCTGCGGGCGGATGCCGTAGCGGGCAGCTACCCAGCCCGTCGCCAGCGCACTGGCGGCCACCGCCACGTATCCGGCGAACTCGTTCAACCCCATGGCCAGCCCGCGCTGCCGCGAGCCGACGAGGTCGATCTTCATGATGACCGTCGTCGACCAGGTCAGACCCTGGCTGGTTCCGAGGAGAAGGTTGGCGACGAGGACCCAGGTCCAGCTCGGCGCCCACATCAGCAGGAAGGGCACCGGGATGGCGACCACCCACCCAGCGACCAGCACGTGCTTCCGACCGAGACGATCGGACAGGCGACCGGCGCCGTAGTTGGTAAGCGCCTTCGCGACACCGAACACGACGATGAACGACAGGATGGCCGTGCGCCCGGCGAGGTGGAACTCCTGCTCGGCCATCGCCGGCAAGATGCTGCGTTCCAGGCCGACCATGGCACCGACGAATGCATTGACGACTACCAATAGCGCGAATTGTGCGAGGTTCTCGCGCAAACCCAAGCGCACGGCAGTCGCACCGGGCTGCGGCGCGAGCAACGTCATGGCCGTCCACCCGCGCGACGGTCATCACCCGCGTCCACGCGCCATCCCTGCGCCCGCCATTCAGGCACGCCGTGTTCCAGGCGGTAGGCGCGGAAGCCTTTCCGGCGGAGCAGATCGACGGCATCGAGCGCCATCACGCAGTACGGGCCACGGCAATAGGCGACGACGTCGCGGCGTTTCTGCAACGTGCCCGCGCGCTTCCCAAGATCGGCGAGTGGCACGGAGATCGCGCCAGGAATATGACCCGCCACGTACTCCTCGCGGGGACGGACGTCGATGAGCGTGACCTCGCCGGCGCGGACACGCCGCACGAGTTCGTCATTGCCCACAGGCTCCAGCGCGCCACGCCCCTCCAAGTACTGGCGTGTGACGTGCTGGACCTCCGCCAGCCGAGACTCCGCCAGACCTCTCAGTTGGAGGAAGAACTCACCGACCTGCGGGTCGGCGAGGCTGTACGTCACGTAGAGGCCCGCCTTCTGGGCCTCGACGAGGCGCGCGCGTCGCAGCACCTGCAGATGGTGCGAGGTCGTCGCGACACTCTGGCTGGTCTGACGGGCGAGGGCGTCGACCGTCCGTGGGCTCTGCGACAAGAGGTCGAGGAGCTCCAGGCGGTTCGGGCTGCCGGTGGCTTGGCCAATCCGGGCGATCTGTTCGTAGATCGCCGTCTTCAGTGACGCGGGACGGGATTTGCTGGGCATACTGTCAAGTAATCAAAAGTATATTTGAACAATGGCAGACGACCAGGAAAACGTCAAGTCGGCCCTGGCGCTCCCGCCAACGTCGGCGGCAGCCGGCGGCACCAGTCCCGATGCGTACGCGCAGTGGCGCGCCACGACATTGGGCGCGGTTACCGAGGCCCTCGAGCAACTCTGCGTCCTTGAACTGGTGGGACCGGTGAACGGCAAGCACGTGCTCGACCTTGGCGCTGGGGACGGCCTGCTCACCCACACCCTCGCGACCCAGGGTGCACTGGCCGTGGGCATCGACATCGATCGCTCGATGCTTCTCGCGGCGACGTCGCGCGCGGAGCGTGGTCAAGGTCCACCTGCCCGGTTCGTCATGGGCCGGCTGGAACAGTTGCCGTTTCGGAACGCCTCGTTCGACGTCGTCGTGGCTGTCACCGTGCTGTGCCTCGTGCCCGACCAAACGGTCGCCGTGCGCGAGGCGGCGCGGGTGTTGCGACCGGGTGGCCGGATCGTCATCGGTGACCTGGGCCGATGGAATGCGTGGACGGTGCGACGCCGCATTAAGGGCTGGTTCGGGTCACGCCTGTGGCGATCCGCCCGTTTCACTTCGGCGGCCGACCTCACGCGGCTCCTGGAGCGGGCCGGCCTGACCGTCGAGACGGTGCGCGGGTCGGTGTACTACCCGCCGTTGGGCCTGCTGGCGAAGCCGCTCGCGAGGTTGGATCGCTGGATCGGGTCGGCCACGACCGTGGGTGCCGCGTTCATCGCGGTGGCAGCCACGAAGGGCGATGTGCCCGGTCAGCGGTGACCGGACCGACCGACCAAGGCGGGATCGCTGAGTATATTGCTCGGTTGCCCGATGCTCCTGAGCGATTCCCGGATCGACGATGAGCTGTGCTGCGGACAGGGAGAGGAACGTGCGTCGACCGGCTACGACGTCAGCTCAGCGCTTGCGCCGAAGAGGTTGGGTCCAGTTCTCGAGCCTCAGGGCGGGCACGCACTCAAACTCTGCGGAGTTATTCGTGACCAGCGTCAGCCCGGACGCACGGGCGTGGGCCGCGATGAACAGATCGTTGGCCCCGATCATGGTTCCTCGGCGCGTCAGGTCGGCGCGGATCTCAGCGTAGTGAAGCGCCGCGTCCTCATCGAGCGCAACCGGCTCCACGTACGGTAGGAATGCCGCCAGAGCCGCCGCATCCTGCGTCCGCCGTGGTGAGACCTCGACGCCGTACAGCAGCTCAGCTTTGGTGACCACCGACATGCAGACGTCACCGACCGGCACCGACTGCAGCCGCTTGAGGACAAGCGGGTGCGACCGCTTCATGATGTACGAGCATGTGTCCGTGTCTAGCATGAAGCGCGGCATCAGATCTCCCGTTCCTGGACGGGCAGGTCCTCGACGTCCGCCATGAAGGCGTCGGACGCGACCGGCGCTGACTCCAGGTACGACTTCCAGTCGCGAGGCCGCGGCGAGAGAATGACGTCGTCGCCGACCTTCCGGATCACGACCTCATCCGTGGCGAACTGGAACTCCTTCGGCAGGCGCACGGCCTGGCTGCGGTTGGTCATGAAGACCTTGGCGGTTCGTGCCATCAGGGTGCCTCCCGAAGCGATTATGCCATATACGATTTGTATATGGCGCCACGTGCGCAATACGTGCGTCTACCCGGGCCTTTGAGCGGTTCTAGCGGATCTGGAGGAAGTCGAATTCCGCTAAGTTCTTTGTTTTCAACAGGTGGACGCAGTCCGAATCCCACCCTCTCCGCCACATCTAAACAACTGTATTCATTGTGTTTAGCATATGCATTCTCAGTGCGCGTACGAGTTTTGTACGCCGCGCCGACGGCTAGGTCCCGTTGACTGATCCGCGATGGCGTTGCGGCTGCGACCAAAGTGCTGTTCCCCCTGGGCTGACGCTGCGTCGTGCCCGATGATGGCAGGCCCGTCGTCGCTGCACGACCGGTCCAACTCGATTCGCGGTCGCCCGCCCGAGACCCACCGAGCTCCTGACCGCTGGCGCCGCCGAGTTGAGCTGGCGCCAACCCCAGTCGTTGTCTCGACTGCTCCCGCCCCAGCCATTTGTGGTATATTTTCTATACTCAGGCTGGGAGTCCGACGACCGAGCGCGAGCAGCGTTGGTCGAAGTCAGAAGTAATCGCCTTCGCGTCATCTCCATCAGGCCAGCACGCGATGAAGAAGAAACAGCAGCATCCCTCGCAGACCAAGGTGCCTGCGGCGTCACTGGACGCGATGCACGACATCGGTGTCCCGCTGTCGGAGCATATGGAGGTCGAAAAGGCAGCTCGGCCCGGTCGATCGGTTCAACGTGTCAACGTGGACTTCCCAGTCGATCTCCTGCGTGAGATCGACCAAGAGGCACGGCGGTTAGGCGTCACACGACAAGCGTTCATCAAAGTGCGCGTCGCCGACTCGCTCGTCAAGCCATCCAGATCCTGATCACCCTCCCCGGGAGCCGGCGTTCGTATGCTCAGTACGCAAAGCACATCAGTAGTCAGCTTTCGAGACTGGACTCGCGACCGACGCCTCGTATCCTTTGGTACAAACGCCGGCTCCCAGATCCTGCCATTCCAGCGGTGGAGACACTTCAAGGAAGCGTTCGCTCCGGAGCTTGTCCAGCGTGCCGTGAACGAAAGTCCCATCCCCGTCAGTCGCTGCCTTGATCCATTCGCAGGTTCTGGCACGACGGCCCTGGCGTGCCAGTTTCTGGGCGTACGCCCCACAACAATCGAGCTCAATCCGTACTTGGCAGATCTTGTAGAGGCCAAGCTAGCGTGTTACGACTCTGATGCCCTCGCCGACAGCCTGGGCAAGGTCGTCAAGGCGTTGCACCGCTCCACGCGGTCGACACCGCTTCTGTTCCGAGATGCGCCACCAACGTTGATCGAGCCAGGTCACAATGGACGATGGATCTTCGACAGGGCCGTCGCGACTCGCATCTCCGCGCTGCTCGACGCGATAGGTCGACTCACGAACGTCGATCACGTGCGGCTTTTTAGGGTTCTCCTCGGTGGAATCTTGATCGATATCAGCAATGTCGTTGTAAGTGGCAAGGGCCGGCGTTATCGACGTCGTTGGAGCGAGCGCGAGCTCGATCCCAGAGTCGTTGAGCAGCGATTCTCAGAAGCGGCTCAGCGCGCCATTGCTGAGATTCATCGCTATTCGAAGCGGGCTTGCACAGAATACGATTTGCTGCGGGGCGACTGTCGCGAACTACTGACGCGTCGCATGACGTACGACCTTGCGGTGTTCTCCCCACCGTATCCAAACTCGTTCGACTACACTGACGTCTACAACGTAGAACTCTGGACCCTTGGCTACCTCTCGAGCCGCACTGACAACACGACTCTCCGGACAGCTACCCTGTGCTCCCACGTCCAGATCGCTCGTCAGTTCCCGTCCCCGCCAGTCGGCTCCGTCACGCTTGACCGAATGCTTGCCCGCCTCGTGCGGCAGCGGCCGTTCCTTTGGGATCATCGCATTCCTGAAATGGTGGGCGGGTACTTTGCGGACATGGCCCTCGTGCTAAAGCGCGTGCGGGAAGCGCTCGCCAATCAAGGCCTCGCGTGGATCGTGGTCGGCGACAGTCGGTACTCGACCGTCAGAGTTCGCACGGGTCGCATCCTGGCAGAGCTCGCACAGAGCGACGGCTGGACACTTCGGGCGGTGGAGCCCTGCAGGTCGATGCGTGCCTCCGCTCAGCAGGGCGGTCGGCGCGAGCTTTCCGAGACGCTGCTCGTGCTCCAACGCTGAACGCAGTCAGGCGTCCGGGGCAATCGAGTCCCTGTAGAGCCTTGAAGTGGCAAACAAGAACCAGACGCGCAACCGCACGTTCAACGTCTTCGCCAAGTCGCTGACATGCGCGAAGCATTGGTCGCCGCTGCACTCTTTCCTCATATCGAAACAGCACAAGGCAGCAGCCGCCGCTGAACGATCGGTTCTGTAAGCGGCGGCTTGTTTGACTCCAGATTCGACCCAGTCCCGAGTTTCGGTGTCAGTTACCGGCGCGCCGCTGCTCCAAAAACTACGGAGCACCTTCAGCTCCAGTACTGCGTGCCTTGTGAGTTTAGAGCGATCCAGCGGATCACGCTCCTCGATCTCAAGGTCTAACCTCCCCGGCACGCCGGTCTGCTCGTGCCTCACTGTGCAAGTCGGGAACGCGGTCGCTAGGCCAACATTGAGATAGAGGAGCACTCGGTCTTCGGCGTCCTTCGTCGGCCGCCACTTGTCAGCATCTTGCCAGAGCTTTCCGGCCTTCGGCTGCGCGTCCGGAGTGATTAGCTGCGTTTGGTAGACATGCTCGACCGCTTCCAGGACCCGATCCAAAGACACCTCAGCGCCATGCACTGTCGCTGTGTCACACGCCTCGAGGTGCGAGAGGCCCTGCGAGTAGAAGCGAATGGTCCCAATGGCCGTTCGCGGATCATACAAGACGGCAGGAACGTCGCCCAACTGCAGGGTCTCAGTGACGATACGAAACAGTTCATCGTCTGCAACATCCACGTCGACGTACTTGCCGCTTGCGACCACCTCACTTACAAACCAGAGACGCCCGGTGACCGGAGTCAAGCCGTTGTCGAGCATCGGCACGCGCAAGGGTTCCTGTCCAGGCGCTATCGCCGATCCATGAGGTTCAAGCAGAAATACCGCGGGCCGCTTTGGATCAAGGTCCACACCAGCCTCTGCCAGTCGGCGACGAATCAACTTCGCAACGCCTCCCAAGAAGCGTACCGGCGCGGGGAGTCCAACGTCGGCACCAAGACCTGCGTAAGCGCTTGCCGTCTGTCCGAGGTCCGCCGCAGTCCAAGCTCCAAACGAAGCCACGTCTCTCCTCGATGTCTCTAGCTGACGTGCTGCAGGCGGGCGTGTAGGTGCCGAACGTACATGTGCAGCTTCTCGCCTGGCGTCGCGGTAATCCCGTTAGGCATCACACGAGCGAAGTAGCCAGCCGCTCCAGCGCTCCAGTTCTTGTCTTGCCACTCGGCAAAATCGATCACGTTTCCTACGCCAACAACGGGATCCGCGTACGTAGCGTCCTCCGTCATCGCTGAGTCAAGTTCGTAGTCTGTCAATGCCGACAGAGCGAACGCCAGCTCTTGGACAAACGTGAATATGCGGCGCTCCTCTTCCATTTCACCAATCCGAGCAAGCGCAGCTCTCGCAAGAGAGTCATTGAGCTGATACGCGCCCTCGATTCGCCATCGGTTGCTTTCGTCCCTGGCATGGCTCAGACCGGTGATCGTCACCAGTCCCATACCCACGAGGCGGTCCAGATCCTGCTGGAGGGCGGGGTAAAAAGGACCTCCGCGGCGCTTCAGGAGCTTACCGTCCATCGGCAAAAGGCGCCAGACGGGTGCTAAGACATTCGAGAGAAACGCAAATGTGTGAAGTCTGAGGACGGGGATAGGCGTCAGCCCGGCCCGCTCAGACGCCTGGAGCAGTACGACAAGGCGTACCTGGCGCTGCAGCGTCGCCATGTCCTCGCCCAGTGATCGAACGCCGGTCGTCACTTGTGTGCTCCGTCAAACAGCGCTTGCCGGACCCGGTCGTACTCGTCCTTCAGTTGGCGAATCGCAGCCGTCGGCGTTGCGATCGCAAACAAGTCGACGATCCTTTCACCTCGATCAGCTTTCGGCGCCGCCTTTGCGAGCAATGCCGGGATCAACTGTCCCTCGACCAAGTTCGACGTCACCATCAGCCGGTTGCCCTTTGCTGGGTCGGCGAATCTAGAGAGCACCGTCGCGGCTCTGGTCACGAATACCGCATCCAACGAAGACTCTGGTGCGTCGATCACGAGCGTGCCTGCGGCAGTCTCGCCGGCTGTCGCAATCAGGGCCATTCGGAACGCCAGGTCGATGAACTCTCGCTGGCTCTCCGAAACCTGATCAGGCCCCGTCCTGCGCACCGGCGATGGGAAGTCTGTACCGCTCAACTCGAGTTCGAACGCAGGAAACTCGAACGTCTCTCCCGACTCGCCGAGCCGCGTTCGGTGAGGAGACCACGTGAGGTGGCACATCTCAAGCAGGAATCCCTCCGCGTAGGCGTCGAAGGCGATCTTTACGGCATTGGACTTTGCAGCGACCTGGCGAGTGGTGTCGTCAACGAACACTTTGAACAACTGTCGCTTTGCCGTTAGCTCTTCCTGTAGTTGTCCAACACGAGCGCGCATGGACGCGAGGTCATGCCGCTGCTTGTGAAGGTCGGCTTCGGCAGGGGGAAGGCGCTGAATGAGGCCGTCAATTCGAGCTGACCGTTCGGCCAGTTTCAGATTGAGCTCTTGGATCGCGGTGAAGTGGAGCTGGTGGCGCTTCTCTGCCTCCTCCAGAGTGCGGCGCGCTTCGAAGAGCTCGCGCGCAGCTGCCTCCAGCTCCTCAGCAGTCTTTTCGACGCGCTTGTCAGCCAGTTCCGTCGGGTGAGCGCGATCCCCGCCCGAGACATCAGACCCGCAGACCACGCAGTGGTTGGTTTCGATCCTCTGCATGTAGGCGACAGACGCGTCAGGCGCATCGTGGCCGCACACGACGCAGCGGTGTTCGGTCATGAGCTGTGCCAGGATGTATCGTGCCGTCTCTGACTGCGTGGGGAACCGCGCAGAAATCGCCGTGAGCCGCGCTCTCTCAAGCTCGCGAAACCGACTCTCGTGCTCCTGCTCGGCCTTCATGAAGCGGAGACGGGCGACCTGACGGCCACTGTCTACTTCGGCGACTTGGTCTTCAAGCCTCGCGCGCTCATCGTCATCGATCTCGTTCAGCTTCTCTAGCGTCTGCAGCTCTCTCCGAACGTCGACACCCTGTTCACTCTTAACCTCGCTCTTGGAGAGAGCCCGTGCCTCTCGGGTCAGAGCGGCGCTGAGATTGCGCGCCCGGCTGTCGAGTTGCAGAATCTCACGCTCGTCCTCCGACCACTTCCGAGCGGGCTCCGGAGCCAAGAACAGAAATCTAAGGATCTGGCGTTGTGCGCTCGGATCCCACACCAGTGACCGCCGGTCCTCGAAGTAGAAGACCAAGTGCCGTAGGAGAAGAATCCAATCGCCGAAGGACCACACGCCGACGAGCGCACTGATCTCCGCCTGGTACGTGTCCTCAGATACACCCCGCGGCTGGCCGTCGACGCTGAACGCGACAAGTGTCAGATCATTGAGGCGCCGCGACACTACAACAGTCCTGGCGCCGAGGATGAATCGAAGCTCTGCTGATGCACTGCGGGCGCCGTCAACGACGCGGTTCGCAAACGTCGCCGAGGTCGCAGGCGAGAGGCGCGTCGGCGTCAGATTGGTGTTCCCAAGCTCGGTGCGCCCGCTCAACCCGCTGATGTCGTACGGGCCAGTGAGGAGCCGGAAAAGGATCCCAACGAGGGTTGACTTCCCGAGCCCGTTTGCACCGACGACGAGCGTCAAGCCAGGCATGAACTCAATGCGAAGTCCTGGATCGGCCTCAGATGGACCTGGGTAGAGGCCGTAGCCGGATATCGTCAGGCGGTCGAAGATCGGGAAGTTCACCCTGTGGGCAACGGCCCCAGACTCAACCATTGCGCCACCCCGCCGAAACTACGTAGTCGGTCGTAGCTTGATGCACCGTCAATCCTTCTCGAATCCTTGACTACTGAACTTTAGTGTCCGCCCATTCTCAGTCACCGTGCGTACAACCTGCTCGGAGGCCCCATCAGGCATCTGCGCCTCGATCTCCAGCGTCACCCTGACCTTCGCGCCGACCAAGCCCGAGAGGTGCGAGATCACCTCGTCGGCCACGCGGCTGGCGTCGCGGCCGACTCGGGTCGAATCGAGGACGACCGTACCGTAGTAGCGCTTGGGTCTGGCAGCGACGGCCGGGCCTGGGGGCTCCGTGCCGCCCGGTCCTGGCGGCGTGACGGCCGTGCCCCCGCTGCCGGGCGAGATGCCGCCGTTGCCTCCAGGGAGGACTGGGACTGCATCCTCTTCCTGCTGCTTGACCGCACGATCCGGCCGGACTAGCAGGCCCGTCATGTTGTCCTTCGTGACGTTGACCAACTGGCCGCAGCGCAGGCCCCGATAGCGGTCCGCCGCTTCGTCGAAGCTGTCGGCGTAGGCGAAGGAGTCCTTCGTCCACACGAGCAGGCCGAGGCCGTCTCGCACCGCGCCGAGGAGCACTTCCGAATCGCGCAGGCGCGGCAAGTAGAGGTAGCGAGCGAAGTCGTCAACGAGCTGTCGGATCTCGACGTGGTCGCCACGCCACAAGGGGATGCGGTCCAGTTCCATCCGGAGCCGCGAGGGCGCGAAGCCGGTGACCAGCAGTTCGTCGCCACGGAGCTTCTTGCTGGCGCGGGCGGCGAGGGCGTCCTGACCAGACAGGCGCACGGTCTGCCATTCGACAGGCGCTTGCGGCGAGTTCTGGACGGGGACCAGGAGCCACTGATACGTCTCGGGAATGCGAGCCGTCACCGCACCGTCCGCGGCGTCACGCTGGTTCTCCGCCTGTTTGACCTGCTGGAGCGTGAGGTTCAAGGTTTCGCGCTCAGCGAGGATCGATTCCCACGCGAGAAAACGCCGAACCGCGTCGAGCAAGTCCTGAAGCCTCGACTTGTCCGCTCCGAGAAACGTCAGGGTGTTCCGGTAGAGGCGGGGCGCCGTCCCCCGGCTCTCGAAAATGGCCTTGGCCGCCACTTCCGCCGGAGTGCCAGGCTCCTTCGCGTACGGGTGGTCGATCCCGAGCACGACAAGCCGGGAGTCCGTATCGTCCGGGACGTCCTGGCCAGACTGTGGCAGCGGATGAACGCGGCTGAAGTCGCCGACCTTCCGCAAGTCGAGGCGCAGCCGCTTGTCGATCTCCTGAACCACCGAGTCGGGAACAGGGTCGCGCTTCAGTTGTTCGGCGCGATCGTCCGCCATCTTTGTTACGGTCGGTTGCGTCGAGTACCAGTAGCGCGCCGAGTCCTGATACAGGTACGTCGCCGCCGCACTCAGGCGCCGAAGCGCATCGCCAAAGATGCTGGGTGACTCGCCGGGCATCACGCACCCGAGCTTGATCTGGCGATCCTCGAGCCCGCGGTTGGCGGCCGTGGCCGTTGGCGCGGACCCCAGGTAGATCGTGCGAGCAACGCGCCGACACGCCGCGAACTTGCCGAGGTTCGGTACCTCGCCGTCCAGCCGCAGCGGAAGGGCGGAGGGGCCGTCCACGTCCTTCTCGATCACGGGCACCCAGTTGTCCGACAGGTAGCGCGTCAACTCGAACTGGACCCTGGGATCATCAATCGGGATGTTCGCCGGCAGGATCAGCGGGTTGCGGTCGCCCTTCTCCCACAGGCTGTGAATTACCGCTGCCATCAGACGCAGCACGCCGCGGGTGCGCTGG
>JBFWQE010000007.1:69686-84666 GCA_050249615.1 Vicinamibacterales bacterium | reverse complement strand
GCGCGCCCGCCACTACTGGGCCCTCGACCGGACGGCACACCGGCTCGAGCGGCTGTGCCGAACCTTCTGCTTCGGGACGCTTCGCGAGGCCCTCCGATTGTGAGCGAAGCTGAGCGGATTGGGAGGCTGTTCGACGCCAGCGCGGAGCGCTTCGACGCCATCTACTCAGGTGCCGGCGGGGCGTCCGCCCGGCTCTGGGATCGGATCACGCGCCGGAATATCCGCCAGCGCCTCGACTTCGCCACGCGCGCGGCCGGGTCGGTCTCGGGCAAACGCGTGCTCGATGTCGGCTGCGGGTCGGGGCGCTACTGCGTCGAGTTCGCACGCCGCGGCGCCGCCGAGGTCGTGGGGCTGGATGTCTCGGCGCGCATGCTCGAAATCGCCCGGTTTCACGCTGACGCCGCCGGTGTCCAGGCGCGCTGCACCTTCGTCAGGGCCGATGTCATGGAGCCGGGCGCCTGGGCCACCAGCGGCTTCGACATTGTCGTCGCGATGGGCTTCTTCGACTACATCGACGATCAGGTGCGGGTGCTCGGACACCTGGCTCGGCTCTCCCGCGGCCAGGTCATCGCTTCGTTCCCGCGCCGGTGGGCGCTGAGGACGCCGGCACGGGCGCTGTGGTGGCGACGGCGGGGTTGGAAGCTCACCTTCTCGACGCGCCGGGAGCTGGAGCGGAACTGCGCCACGGCGCACCTGCGTCCGCGTCTGCTGATCTCCGCAGGGCCGCTCCTGCTACTCGACGCCGCGAGTGTGCCTGAGCCGCGCTCGACGTGAACGTTGACGTCGCGACTCCGGGCAGCGGTCGGCTGTCACCCTGACAGCAGCGCCGACCGTCGCTTCGGCAATTCAATCCCCAGCGTCTTGATTTTGTAGTTCATCACGCGCGGGCTGATGCTCAGCAGGTCGGCGGCGTCCTTCTGCACCCAGTTGGCCATCTTCAGCGCCTCGGTCAGCGCCTGCCGCTCGACGTCCTCGAGAGCGATGCCGGTGGGCGGGATGCGGACGACCGAGGATTCCTTGTGGAGGCCGTTGCCGGGCGCCGAGTCGCCCAGGCGGAGATCGTCGGCCGTGATCACCGCGCCCTCCGCCAGCAGGGCCGCGCGCTCGATGGCGTTCTCGAGCTCCCGGATGTTCCCGGGCCAGTTGTACCGCATGAGCAGCTTCTGCGCGTCGGGATCGATGCCGTCCAGGCGCTTCTTCAGCTCGTTGCCGTACCGCCGCAGGAACGACATCGCCAGGGCCAGGATGTCCTCCTTGCGCTCGCGCAGCGGGGGCGTCTGGATCGAGACGACATTGAGGCGGTAATAGAGGTCCTCGCGGAAGTTGCCGGCGGCGACCATCGCCGGCAGGTCGCGGTTGGTCGCGGCGATGAGGCGCACGTCCACGCGAATCGTGCGGGTGCCGCCCAGGCGCTCGAACTCGTGCTCCTGCAGCACGCGCAGGATCTTGGCCTGCGTGCTGGGGCTCATGTCGCCGATCTCGTCCAGGAACAGCGTCCCGCCGTCGGCCTGCTCGAAGCGCCCGATGCGCTGGCGGTCGGCCCCCGTGAACGCGCCCTTCTCGTGCCCGAAGAGCTCCGACTCGAGCAGGTTCTCCTGCAGGGCCGCGCAGTTCACCTTCACGAAGTTGCGCGCGGCCCTGAGGGAGTTGTGGTGGATGGCCCCCGCAATGAGCTCCTTGCCCGTCCCGGTCTCGCCGTTGATGAGCACCGTCGAATTGCTCTTGGCCACCTTCCGGACCACGCCCAGCACGCGCTGCAGCGCCTCGCTGTTGCCGACGATCTTCTCGAAGTCGTAGCTCTCCTGCTGCTCGTTGCGGAGGTAGTCGAGCTCGTGGCGCAGGCGCTTCAGCTCGAGCGCCTTCTCGATCTTCACCTCCATCTCCTCGATCTCGAAGGGCTTCTGCACGTAGTCGAACGCCCCGTGCTTCATCGCCTCGACGGCCGTGTTCACCGTGCCGAAGGCCGTCATCAGGATCACCGAGACCGTGGGGTGGAGCGACTTGGTCGTGCGGAGCACGTCCAGGCCGTCCGAGCCGCCCATCTTGAGGTCGCTGACCACGACGTCGAAGTAGCTCTCGTGCAGGCGCTCGAGCGCGGCGTTGCCGTTCGAGGCCTCTTCGACCTCGTGGCCCGCCGTCGAGAGCGCCAGCGCGAGCCCGCGCCTCAGCGCGTCGTGATCGTCTGCGACCAGAATCCGTGCCATGAGAACCCTTCCCGTCAGTGCGAGGCCGGCGCCATGGGGAGCGTCACGCGGAACCGCGTGCCTCCATCGCCCGGCGCGAGATCGATGCGGCCCTCGTGTGCGTCCACGATCTTGCGCACGATGGCCAGCCCCAGGCCCGACCCCTGGGGCTTGGTGGTGAAGAACGGCTGGAAGATCTTCTCGACGCGGTCCGCCGGGATGCCCGGCCCGGTGTCGATCACGTCGATGACCACGCTCGGCACGGCATGCTGCGTGTCGGGCACCAGCGCGCCATCGTCCGCGGTCAGGGCCTCGCGCGCCTCGATGCGCACCTCGCCCTTCCCCTCGAGCGCCTGGAAGGCGTTGATCACCAGGTTCGCGAACACCTGCGTCAGCTGGTTGTGGTCAGCGCGAATCGGGGGCAGCGAGTCGGGCAGTGCGACCCGCACGACCGCATTCCCGCGCCGCGCCTGGCTCTCGGCGAGCGCCAGCGCGCTCTGAATGGCGTCGGCCACGCGCGTGGGCTCCACCTGCAGCCGGACGGGCCGCACGAAGTCCAGCACCTGCTGCACGATGGCGTTGGCCATCTTCGCCTCGCTGATGATGTCGGCCACCAGCGCCTGCGCGTCCGGGTTGTCCGGCGTCTTGCGGCGGACCAGGCCCGCGAGCACCTCGATTCCGGCGAGCGGGTTCTTGATCTCATGAGCCATCACCGCCGCCATCTCGCCCACGGCCGCCAGCCGGTCGCGCAGCCGCTCCCGTTCCTCCATCTGCTCGACGTAGGTCAGGTCCTTGAAGAACATCGTCGCCCCGATGACCTCGCCCGACTCGCTCTGGACCAGGGACAGGCTGTAGCCCACGACCGTGTCGGTGGACTTCATCCGGATCTCGGCCCGGCTCGGCAGCGTGGGCCGATCGAACACCCCGCTCAGCACGCGCAGGACGTCCGGATGCTCGCGCAGCACCACCTCGAGCCGCTGCCCCGAGTAATCCGCGACCGGCAGCCGGAACAGCCGCAGGGCCTCCTCGTTCATCAGCACCACCGCCCCGGCACGGTCGATGGCCAGCACGCCGCTGCGCATGTTGGCGACAAGGCACCGGAAGAACTCGGCCGACACGGGTGCCCCGGCCGGCGACGGGGAATCGGTGGCTGTACGCATAGCCTCCTCAATGCACCGCAAACGCCGTACCCTCTTCAAACCAGGGACCGGACGCTCTAAGTGCTTGCGATTACAGAATTTGGATTATTACCCGGACGAGCTGCAGATTACAAAATCGTCAGTCACGTACGATTCTGTTCCAGCTCTCCTGTGAGCATTTCCCACTGGGAAAGTAGCTCGCCCACCTTCCACATGAGCGATTGGTGCTCGTCGATGACGGGTTTGGCGGCATCCGGCTGGCCGTAGAAGGCCGGGTCGGCCAGCCTGGCCTCGAGTTGCTTGATGCCGCGCTCGGCCTCGGCGATACGAGTCTCGAGATCCGCGATGCGATCCTGTAACGCCTTTCGGGCCTTCTCGCGTTTCCGCAGCTCGGCGTCGTCCCGCTTCTTGGCTGCGTAGTCGCGGGCGGGGGCGGGCGCCGCCGGCTTGGAGGGTAGACCAGGTCCGGTCGCCGGCCTGGCCGGCGCGGGGCGGGCGATCCGGCCCGCGGCGGGCGCCGGCGCGCCCGAGGCGGCCAGCGCGGCCTGCTTCTGTCGCCAGAGGAACGCCTCGTAGTCGCCGGGATAGAGGAGAGCCTGCCCGTTCCCGACGTCGATGACCTTCGTCGCCAGCCGATCGACGAAGTACCGATCGTGCGAGACGAAGATGAGCGTGCCGCCGTAGTCCACGAGGGCGTCCAGCAGCACCTCCTTCGAATCGATGTCGAGGTGGTTGGTGGGCTCGTCCAGCAGCAGCGTGTTGGAGGGACGGAGCAGCATCCTGGCGACGGCCAGCCGCGTGCGTTCCCCGCCCGAGAGCACGGCGGCCTTCTTGTAGATGTCGTCGCCCGAGAACAGGAACCCGCCGAGGATGTTGCGGATGGCCGGGATCATCGTGTTCGGGGACCCCGCGGCGAGCGTCTTGTAGACCGTCAGCGCCGGGTCCAGCCTGGTCGCCTCGTCCTGCGCGAAGTACTGCATCACCACCTGGTGGCCTTCGATGCGCTCGCCCGAGTCGGGCGCCTCGGCGCCGGAGAGCAGGCGCATCAGGGTCGATTTCCCCGCCCCGTTGTGCCCGACGAGGGCGATGCGGTCGCCCCGCTCGATGTGCAGGTCCACCGACTTCAGCACCACCTTGTCGCCGTAGGCCTTCCGTGCCTGCTTCAGCTCCAGCACGACGCGGCCGCTCTTGGCGGCGGCGGGGAACTGGAAGTGGATGCGCCTGCGCTCGGGCGGCACCTCGATGCGCTCGACCTTCTCGAGCATCTTGATACGGCTCTGTACCTGGGCGGCCTTGGTGGCCTGGTAGCGGAAGCGGTCGATGAACGCCTGGACGCGCTCGATCTCCTCGTCCTGCCGGCGCTTGGCCTCGCGCAGGCGCTCGAGCCGCGCGTCCCGCTCCACGAGATACGTCGAGTAGTTGCAGTGGTAGTCGGTGATGGTCCGCAGTGACAGGTCCGCGATGCGCGTGACGACGGCGTCGAGGAAGTAGCGGTCGTGCGAGACCACGATGACCGCGCGCGGATAGCCGACAAGGTAGTCCTCCAGCCAGTTGCGCGCGTCGAGATCCAGGTGGTTCGTGGGTTCGTCCAGCAGCAGCAGGTCCGGCGCCTGCAGCAGCAGCTTCGCCAGGGCCAGGCGCATCTGCCAGCCGCCGGAGAGGTGCTCGGCCATGTCGTGGAACTGCGCGGGCTCGAAGCCCAGGCCGTTCAGCACGTTGCCGACCTTCAGGTCCATCTGGTAGCCATCGGCCATCCGGAAGCGGTCCTGGAGCTCCGAATAACGGTGCAGGATGTCCTCGTGCTCGGCTTCGGGGACGCCGGCGTCGGCGAGCTTCTCCTCGAGCGCGTGCATCTCGGCCTTCATGTCGAGCAGCGGCCTGAGGGCCTGCATCGCCTCGTCCACGATGGTCCGCCCGCGGTGGGTCAGGCCGTCCTGCGGCAGGTATCCCAGCGTCGTGTTGTTCGGCCGCTGCACGATGCCGGCGTCGGGCTCGTCCAGTCCCGCCAGCATCTTCAGCAGCGTCGTCTTGCCTGCGCCGTTCGGGCCGCAGAGCCCGACGCGGTCCCGATCGCCGATCTGCCACGTGACGTTGTCGAGGAGGATGCGGTCGCCGAAGGCTTTCGTGAGGGATTGCAGCTGAATCATGGACACAGATGCCGCTTACACAGATGCCGCAGATGCCGCAGATGCCGCAGATGACGCAGATGCCGCAGATGCCGCAGATGACGCAGATGACGCAGATGACGCAGATGACACGGATGGCCGCAGATGGCGCAGATGGCGCAGGACACCGGGTTGTCGCGAGGCAACGTCCGAGCTTCGCGCATGTGCGCGTGTCGGCCTGCACGCCGGTGTCTTCGCCACGGGCCGGGGGCCACCGCTGGTTCGATCTTACTCGCCCAGGGCCTTTGCGGCTGCGGCCAGCACCTGCGGGACGCGGAACGGCTTGGTGAGGTAGCCGGCGACGCCGAGGTTCACCGCCTCGATGGCGCTCGATTCGGTGGAGAAGCCGGTGATGATGATCACGGGCAGGTCGGCCTTCAGGCGCTTGGCTTCGCGGATCAACTGAAGGCCGTCCATCCCAGGCATCTTCAGGTCGGCGATAAGCAGGTCGTAGTGGCCGAGGCGCAGCCGCTCGACGCCGGCCCGCCCGTCAGGGGCGGTGTCCACGTCGTACTCGGCCAGGGCCAGCGTCTTCGAGAGGAGTTCCCGGATGCTGGCCTCGTCATCCACGACCAGGATGCGCGGGCGGCCCGTCCGCGGCAGCGGCTTTTCGCTCGGCATCGCGAGGGGCCGGTCGCTGCGGGGGCGCTGGGAGTCCAGCCAGGCGTCGATATCCCGCTTGCGGAACCGCCATTGGCGACCCACCCTCACCGCGGGAATCTTGCCGGCCTTGATCAGCCGGTAGACCGTCCGCAGGTTCACCTGGAGGTACTCCAGGACTTCTTCCGTCGTGAGAAAGATCTCGTCGCTGGGGAAGTTGGTGGCCACTAAGTGTCTCTAGTGTCCGCTAGTTTACCTGTTTTTTCTCCCGAAGTGAATTCGGATCCCCGTGGGCGAGCCGACTATCCACAGATAGCCGCCGTCTTAGACAATAGGCGAGAGAAACCCGGGTGCTCCCGCACATGGCGTGGACGGACGAAGAGCTCGTGGCCAAATCGGTCGCGGGCGATGCGGACAGCTTCAATCAGCTCATCCTTCGATGGGAACGGCCGATCTATGCCCTGGCGTACCGGGTCATCGGCCGGGACGAAGACGCCCGGGATGTCGTCCAGGAAACCTTCCTGCGGGCCTTCCGGGCGCTCCCGGGGTTCAAGGGCCAGGCGAAGTTCTCGTCCTGGCTCTACCGCATCGCCCTCAATCTCTGCCGCGACTGGATTCGTCGTCAGAAACGCACGCCCGTCGTGGCCGCGCCGGAGGGAGTGGACGTCATCGAGCTGGCGGCGGAGCAGGGGCCGGTGGAGTCCATCGAGGACCTGGTCGCCCGCAACCAGTTGAGCGCGTCGGTGGCCGTGGCGATGCAGAAGCTGCCGGAAGAGCAGCGGACCGCCGTCATCCTGAAGGAGTACCACGGGCTGACCTTCCAGGAGATCGCGGACCTCCAGGGATGCCCGTTGAGCACGGTCAAGACACGGTTGTATCAGGGCCTCAGCGTGCTTCGTCGCGACCTCGAGTCGCAGGGAATGACGAGGGCGCGCGCGGCCGAGAGAGCATCATGAGCGAGACGTTCACCTGCGACGACAAGGACCAGCTCGTCGCCTTCCTGTACGACGAACTGGGCGAGGACGCGCGTCGCCGGGTCGCCGAGCACCTGAGGATCTGTGCGGCGTGCGCGGACGAAGTGGCGGGGCTCACGCACGTGCGGGAGGAGCTGGCCGCCTGGGCGCCCCCGGCCGCCGACCTCGGCTTCACGATTGTTCCCACGGCGAGGACCGCAGACCGTCCGCCACAGGTGCGCCGGCCTGCCCGCTGGTGGGCGCCATCCTCGGCCCCCGCATGGGCGCGGGCCGCGGCCGCGGTGCTCGTGCTGGCGGCGGGCCTGTCGATTGCCAACCTGCAGGTCCGTTACGGTGCGGAGGGGTTCGTGATCACGACCGGTTGGATGGCCCCGGCAACGCCTCCCCCGACCACGGCCGCTGTTGCCGCCACGCCGGCCTCGACCGCGGCGGCGCCAGCCGCATCCGCGGACTGGCGCCCCGCGCTGGCAGCGCTCGAGGCGTCGTTGCGCGAGGAGATCCAGGCGGCACGGTCGGGCGCCGTCGCGGCCGGCACCCCGGCCGCGCGGGGGAACGGCCTGACCCCGGAGCGCATCGCGGAGCTGATCGAGCAGAGCGAGCGTCGGCAGCGACAGGAGCTGGCGCTGCGGCTCACGCAGTTCGGGCGCGACCTCGAGGTGCAGCGGCGGTCCGACCTCGTGCGGATCAACCAGGGATTCGGGCAGTTCGAAGGGCGCGCGGGCGCGGAGATCGCGCGGCAGCGCCAGATGCTGGACTACATCATGCGCGTGTCAGCCCAGCCGCCGCCGCAGTGACACTCGGGTGCTGGCCGAGGGGTTTGAGAGGCAGGGAGTCTGAGCGATGTCGAAGAACGTGGTAGGACGACTGGTGGTGCTGGGACTCGTGGCGGCCACGCCGGCATGGGCCCAGGAGGCGACGCCGGCCCCCCGGCCGGCGGATCGGTCCGAGCTGCGCCATCAGATCTACGTGATGGAGGGGGCGCTGGCGCGCGCCGTCGAGTTCGGCGCCTCGCGCCTCAACCGCGAGTTGCGAACCGTGGCCCCCGAGATGTTCCTGCTGGCCGGCGACGCGCAGGCTCGCGGCGTCTACCTCGAGGGCTACGGCATCTTCTTCGACGTGGCCGTGCCGATGCTGCGCCAGAGCATGATGTGGAGCCTCCGCATGATGCTGCAGCAGGACACCACCAGCACCCAGAAGGCCATTGCGGATCTCAGGCGCCACGTGCAGTCCGAGACCGATCCGGCGGAGCGGCGCTCGCTCGAGTCGGCGATCGCCCGGCTCGAGGCGCAGGCCTCCCCGTTTGGCGTGGTGGGACGCGCATCGCCGGGGCCGACGAACGGTCCGGGCGTGCTGACCTCCGGTGGGGCCGAGCCCGGCGCGCCGGCCACGCCCCAGGCCATCGCACCGGCGGCGGGCCCGCAGGCCCCCGTGCCCGCCGACGTGCCCTGGCTGATGGACACCAACCGCGTCTACACAGAGGCCGTGCAGCGTGCACTCATCGACGCGATGATCGACTTCAGCGCCCCGATGAACCTTGGCGACGACGAATGGCTGACCGTGGCGGCCCGTGACAACGAGCGCCGGGACACGCTGGCGCCGCAGGACCCCTACGAGGAGGTCGTCACGGTCCTCCTCCGGATCAAGGGATCGGATCTGCGGGAGTACCGCTCCCGCCAGATCGACAAGGCCGAGGCGCGCAAGCGCGTGAGGGTCGGCGAGTTCTGAAGCCCGGGCCCGGGGGAACCATTCGCGGAGGCCGGTGTCATACACTACCAACGCTATGACTGCCATGCGCCCTGCCCGCATCGCGATCGTCCTGGCCCTGGCCACCGTCATCGGTGCAACCGCCGCCTGCCGAAAATCGATCGATCCCGTGGCTGTGCTCGAGCCGGTCGACGTCGTCACTGGCTGGTTCGACGCCGGCATCGTCGAGGGCGGCAAGAACAAGCTCGTGCCGAGCGTGTCCCTCAAGCTGCGAAACAAGGGCGCCGACCCCGTGCGGTCGGTGCAGATCAACGCGATCTTCCGCCGCGTGGGTGAAGCCGAGATGTGGGGCGAGCACTTCGGCTGGGCCGTCCAGCGCGACGAGCTCGCGCCGGGCGCCGTGACGGGCGAGATGGTGCTGCAGTCGGCGCTCGGCTACACGGGTGACCAGCCGCGCCTGCAGATGCTGCAGAACAGCCAGTTCGTCGACGCGAAGGTGGAGCTGTACCTCAAACAGGGCTCGCAGGTCTGGGCCAAGCTCGCCGAGTATCCGATTCAGCGCCAGCTGCTCACGCGGTGATGGCACCCATCTCCACGACGCGGTAAAGAAAAGCGCGCCCTGCCGCGTATACTCGCGCGCATGGCCTCCGCTCCGACCACGCTCGAGCGCCGCCTCGGTCCCTACGACGCCGCGGCCATCATCGTCTCCAACGTCATCGGCGGGGGCATCCTCTTCACGCCGCCCCAGGTGGCGGCGATGGTGCCCGATCCCTGGTGGTTCCTGGCCACCTGGATCGCCGGCGGCGCGCTGGCCTTCGCCGGCGCCATGGCGTACGCGGAGCTTGCCGCTCTCCGCCCGCGGGCGGGGGGCGAGTACGTCTACCTGCAGGCCGCCTTCGGCCGGCTGGCCGCATTCCTGACGGGCTGGACGTCGTTCGTGGCCGGGTTCGCCGGCGCGATCGCCGCCAGCGCCGTGGTCCTCGCGTTCTACCTCGGACGCTTCGTCCCCTGGGCGTCGAACGATGCGGCCTACTTCGTCGTGCCGCTGCCGCTCGTGCCCCTCACCGTGTCGCCGCAGGCGATCACGGCCGTCGCGGCCATCTGGCTGATGTCGCTCGTGCACCTGAGGGGCGTTGGCCCCGGGCGCGTCGTGAGCAACGTGCTCGCTGCATTGAAGGTGGCCGCCCTGCTGCTCTTCATCGTCCTGGGCTTCGCGCTGGGGACCGGCACACCGGCCAACCTCGGGCAGAGCGGCGGGCAAACGCTCCCCACGACGTGGCTCTTCGCCCTCATCCCGGTGATGTTCACCTACTCGGGCTGGAACGCTGCCGGGTACGTGGCCGAGGAGATTCGCGATCCCGGCCGCAACGTCCCGAAAGCGCTGGCCATCGGGACGCTGGCCGTCATCGGCATCTACTTCTTCCTGAATCTCCTGTACCTGTACGTCTTCCCGGTGGGCGAGCTGGCGGGCGTGCAGGGCAGCGTGCTCGACGTGATCGCCGAGCGGCTCCTCGGCGCCGCCGCGGGCGACATCATGGGCGTCGTGTCGATCATCAGCCTGCTGGCCAGCATCAGCGCGATGACGTTTGCCGGGCCGCGGGTGTACTACGCGATGGCGCGCGACGGGCTCTTCTTCGCGCCCGCCGCGACCGTGCATCCCACCTACAAGACGCCGGCCACGTCGATCGTGGCGCAGGCGATATGGGCGACGTTGCTGGTCCTCTCGGGCAGCGCGACGGCCCTCACCACCTACACCGGCTTCGCGGTCGTGCTGTTCGCCGGCCTGGCCGTCGCCGCCGTGTTCGTGCTGCGCGCGAGCGAGCCCAACGCCCCGCGCCCGTTCAAGGCCCTGGGCTATCCACTCGCGCCCGGGATCTTCGCCGTCACCAGCCTGCTCATCGTGCTGAATGCGCTCTGGACGGACCTGGCCCGGCCGCTCGCGAGCGGACAGCCGCTCGGCCCGTCGGCCGCCGGCCTCTTCGTCATCGCGCTCGGCCTGCCGCTCTTCTTGTGGTTCTCACGGAAGCGCGCGTAGCGTCTCCTTCACCGTCATCGTCCGGTCGGGCTGGATGTGCACGTCCAGGGTGAACGGCTCGTAGCCCGGCATCCGGATCTCGAGCTTGTAGCCGCCCGGCGCGAGCCGGAGTGACTGGAACAGGCCGTCGAAATCGTCCACGATGCCCGCGTAGTAGCCGTTGACGAAGACCTGGGCGTCGCGGGGGCGCACTTTCAATCGCAGGCCGCCGGTGTCGAACGTGGTCGTCCCCCAGAAGCTCGGGAACGGTCCGAGACCAGCGGTGCCCCACATCAGCGACCATGGGACGTAGTACATCGGGCTCCACCCGAAGGCGCCGCTGGCCCAGAAGGGGTCGTAGTACCACGGGTGGGCGAAGCGGGCCGGTGGCGCCCCCCACCACCCGGTGCCGGACCGCGCGCCACGCCAGACGTAGACCGGAGCGCCGGCTCCGCGACCTCTGTCCAAACCGCCGCCCGGCCGCCTGCCGCTGGCGGGGCCCGGCGGCCTTCCACCCCCGTCGCGGGCACTGCCCCGGCGCAGTTCCGAGACGTCCGCCTTGCCGTCCTCGCGACCGGCGACCACTCCCGGCGTGGACGCGACGGGCGGCGGCGCCGGCTCGGTTTCGACGGCGCGTGGAGGTCTGCCGGCTCGTCGCGGTGCTTTGCCGGCTTCCACCGGTGTTCCACGGTCCGGCGTCACCCTGACGACCGGCGTGGCGGGCTCGGGCTCCTGCGCGTGCGCGGGCGCAGCCGCGCCCATCCCGATGGCCGCGAGCAGCAGAATCGCGGCGAGGTATGGCGTCATGACGAATCCTCGGGGGACAAGGGCAGGCATGACCACGGCGTGCAAGGGTGCTGCCACGCCGCTCACCGGGAATCTCGCGATAAACTCAGCCTTCGCGCCCCGGTGTCCCCTGTTGCCCCCACGGCCTGTCCTCGTGAGAGACTAACGAGACGGGCATGACCTCGACGTTCCCGACCTTTCACGCCACCACCATCCTGGCCGTGCGCCGCGACGACCGCGCGGTGCTGGCCGGCGACGGGCAGGTGACCCTCGGCGACACCGTCGTCAAGCAGGGCGCTCGAAAGATCCGGCGCCTCTACAACGACAAGGTGCTGGCCGGCTTTGCGGGTTCTGCAGCCGACTCGTTCGCGCTGTTCTCGCGGTTCGAATCGAAGCTCGAGCAGTATCGCGGCAACCTGGAGCGGTCCGCCGTGGAACTGGCGAAGGACTGGCGGACGGATCGGGCGCTGCGCCGGCTCGAGGCCATGCTCCTGGTGCTCGATCACCGCTCGATGTTCCTGCTGTCGGGGACCGGCGATCTCATCGAGCCGGACGAGGGCATCGTGGGCATCGGATCGGGGGGGGCGTACGCGCAGTCGGCTGCGAAGGCCCTGGCGCGTCACACCACGCTCGATGCCCGCACGATCGCGGAGGCCGCCATGCGCGTGGCCGCCGAGATCTGCATCTACACCAACGGCAATTTGACGCTCGAAGAACTGTGATCCAGCTTCCAGAACGTTCGGCCAGCGCGGTTGACACGCTGTCGCCCAGGGAGATCGTCGCCGAGCTCGACAAGTACGTCGTTGGGCAGGGGAAGGCCAAGCGCGCCGTGGCCATCGCACTTCGCAACCGGCTGCGCCGCCAGAAACTCCCGCCGGATCTCGCCGAGGAGGTCGCGCCGAAGAACATCCTGATGATCGGCCCGACGGGCGTCGGCAAGACGGAGATCGCGCGGCGTCTCGCCAGGCTGGCGCAATCACCGTTCATCAAGGTCGAGGCGTCGAAGTTCACCGAAGTGGGCTACGTGGGCCGAGACGTGGAGTCGATGGTGCGCGACCTCGTCGAGCTGGCCGTGGAGATGGTCCGCGAGGAACAGCTGCGCGACGTGCGGGCGAAGGCGGAGCAGGCCGCCGAGGAGCGGCTGCTCGACCTGCTGCTGCCGCCGCGACCGGTGGCGCCCGACGAGGACGCGGCCCGGGTGCGCGAAGCCGAGCAGCCCACGCGCGATCGGATGCGCGAGCAACTCCGCGCCGGGCGGCTCGACGACCGCCAGGTGGAGATCGAGATCCAGGACCGGAGCTTTCCGTCGCTCGAGATCATCCAGGGCTCGTCGATCGAGGAAGTGGGCCTCAACCTGAAGGAGATGATGCCGGGCTTCTTCCAGGGACGCTCCAAACGGAAGCGCGTGCCCGTGTCCGAGGCGAAGGATCGCCTCTGCAAGGACGAGGAGCAGAAGCTCGTGGACATGGACGCCGTCTCGCGCATCGCGGTTCGTCGCGTCGAGGACGCGGGCATCATCTTCGTGGACGAGATCGACAAGGTGGCCGGGCGCGAGGGCTCGCACGGCCCCGATGTCAGCCGCGAAGGTGTCCAGCGCGACATCCTGCCCATCGTCGAGGGGACGACGGTGAACACCAAGCACGGCATGGTGCGCACCGATCACATCCTGTTCATTGCTGCCGGGGCGTTCCACGTCTCGAAGCCGTCGGACCTGATTCCCGAGCTGCAGGGCCGATTCCCCATCCGCGTGGAGCTCGAGGCGCTGGGGCAGGCCGAGTTCGTGCGGATCCTCACCGAGCCGCAGAGCTCGCTCATCAAGCAGTACACGGCGCTCATGGCCACCGAGGGCGTCACGCTCGCCTTCGAGGACGAGGCGGTGGCGCTCGTCGCCGCGTTCGCCGCCCAGGTCAACGAGCAGACCGAGAACATCGGGGCACGGCGCCTGCACACCGTGATGGAACGGCTGCTCGACGAGATCTCGTTCGACGCGCCGGAGCTGACCGGCCGGTCGATTACCATTGACGCCGCCTACGTGCGGCGCATGCTCGCGGACATCGTGCGCAACGAAGATCTGTCCCGCTACATCCTGTGACGACGCCACGCCGGGGACGCGCGGTCCTCCTGTCGCTCGTCGTCTGCGCGGGGCTCGCCGCCTGCGGCAAGAAAGGGCCGCCGCTGGCGCCGCTGGCGCGCGTGCCGTCGCCGCCGGCCAATCCTCAGGCCGCGCGGGTGGGCGACGACGTGTACGTGTGGTTCACGGTGCCGTCGGCGAACATCAGCGGGCAGTCGCCCGCGGACGTGTCAGCCATAGACCTGTATGCCGTCACGGCGACAGAGCCGCCGAGCGGGGAGGATCTGACCGACGCCGCCGTGAAGATCGGAACGTACGCCGTGCGGCCGGTCCTCCCGCCACCGCCTCCCGTGCCCGAGGGCGGCCCCGCGCCACCGGCCATCGCGCTGCCTCCGGGGTTCGCGCAAGGGGCGGTCGCGGTCGTGCGTGAGACACTGTCGCCTGAACTGCGGGTGGCTACGGCGCTCCCGGCAAGGACCGCGCAGCGGGAGCCGCCCGCCGACGAGACGGTCGACGAGCTCCTGCCTGGCCCGCTCGTGTGGCCGGGCGACGCGGCGTTGCTCCGCCGCTTCTATTTCGCGGTGGCGGTCGGGCCTCGCAGCCGAAGGAGCGCGCCGTCACAGGTCGTGTCGGTGCCGGTGGACGATGCGAGCAGCGCGCCAATGGACCTGAGGATCGACTACACGGAGGCGGGGATGACGCTGGCCTGGGCGGCACCGGGCAACGCCAGGCCCGCCCAGACGGAGCCGGCCCCCGACCTGCTGCCTTCAAGGCCGCTCCTGGCTCCGCCGCCGCCGACCGGATACCACGTGTTCGAGGTGCCGAGGGCCGCATTGCCTGCGCCGGACCCGTACTCGATCACGCTTCCCGCGCCGCTGACGCCCCAGCCGCTGGGCACGACCACCTTTGCCGTCCCCGGCCCCGTGCGGTACGGCGAGGAGCGCTGCTTCGTCGTGCGACCGACCGACGCCGTGGCGGGCGCCGTGGTCGTGGGGCCCGCGTCGATGCCCGCGTGCGTCACACCGGTGGACACGTTCCCGCCGGCGCCGCCCGGGCAACTGGCCGCCATCGCCGGCGTGGGCGTGATCAACCTGATCTGGGAGCCGAATGCCGAGGCCGATCTTGCCGGCTACATCGTGCTGCGGGGGGTGGCGCCCGGTGATGCCCTGCAGGCGATCACGCCCACGCCGATTCGCGAGACGACCTATCGGGACGAGGCCGCAACACCCGGCGTGCGATATACCTATGCGGTGGTGGCCGTGGACACGGCCTCGCCCCAGAACGTGAGCGGTCAGTCGAACAGGGTGGAAGAAACCAGCCGGACGCCGTAGAACCCGAGAACCC
>JBFWQE010000007.1:43979-69586 GCA_050249615.1 Vicinamibacterales bacterium | reverse complement strand
GAGAACCTATGGACCGTATCTACCGCGCACGACAGGGCATGGGAGGACGCTACGTCCTCGAACGCGACGAGACCTACTACTGGCTGGGCGGCGACATCTTCGGCGACTACTGGCCGGGCATGGAGATCGCGCGGGAGGAGAAGCTCACGTGGATGGCACCGGTCCGGCCGTCCATCGTCGTGGCCATCGGCCTCAACTACAAGGACCACGCGGCGGAGATGAACAAGAAGCTGCCCGCCGAGCCGCTCGTGTTCCTGAAGCCGTCCTCGTCGGTCATCGGGCCGGACGAGCCCATCCGCCTGCCGGCGTGGGCGGGTCGCATCGAGCACGAGGCGGAGATGGCGGTGGTCATCGGCAAGACCGCCTCGCGCGTGAGCGCCGCCGACGCCATGCAGCACGTGCTGGGCGTCACCTGCCTGAACGACGTCACCGCGCGCGAGCTGCAGGCGAAGGACGTGCAGTACTCGCGGGCCAAGGGCTTCGACACGTTCGCACCCATCGGGCCGTGCATCGCGGTGGGCCTGGACCCGTCGAACCTGGCCGTCGAGGGCTGGGTGAACGGCGAGCGTCGCCACAACTCGAACACCGACCAGTTGATCTTCCCCGTGCCCTTCCTCGTCGAGCACGTCACGCGCTTCATGACGCTGCAGCCGGGCGACATCATCACCACGGGCACGCCCTCGGGCGTCGGCCCGCTGACGCCGGGCGACCGGGTGATGGTGAAGGTGGCCGGCGTCGGCGCGTTGAGCAACCCGTGCGTGGCGGGTTAGTGCGCGGAGACACGATGAACCCGATCGACAGACTTCACGAGCTCGAGCGCCGCGCCGAGGAAGGCGGGGGCGTCGAGCGCCTGAAGAAGCAGCACGACGCGGGCAAGCTCACCGCCCGAGAGCGGATGGAGATGCTCTTCGACCCGGGGACGTTCGAGGAAGTGGACAAGCTCGTCACCCACCGCTGCCGCGACTTCGGGATGGATGCGCAGGTGATCCCTGGCGACGGGGTGGTCGCCGGCCACGGCCGCGTGAACGGGCGCGTGGCCTATGCCTTCGCGCAGGACTTCACGGTGTTTGGCGGCTCGCTGTCTGAAACCAATGCCGCGAAGATCTGCAAGATCATGGACATGGCCGTCCGCAACGGCTGCCCCGTGGTCGGGTTGAACGACTCCGGCGGCGCCCGCATCCAGGAGGGCGTCGTGTCGCTCGGCGGCTACGCCGACATCTTCCTGCGCAACACGCTCGCGTCTGGCGTCGTGCCGCAGATCTCCGCCATCATGGGGCCCTGCGCGGGCGGCGCGGTGTACTCGCCGGCCATCACGGACTTCACCATCATGGTGAAGGAGTCGAGCTACATGTTCGTCACGGGCCCCGACGTCATCAAGACCGTGACGCACGAGGACGTCACCAAGGAAGCCCTCGGCGGCGCGATGACGCACAACGAGAAGAGCGGCGTGGCCCATTTCGCGGTCGAGAACGACCAGGAGTGCCTCGCGCTCATCCGCGAGCTGCTGTCGTTCATGCCCGGTAACAACCTCGACGATGCACCGCGCCGGACCACGCACGACCCGCTGGACCGGGAAGACGAGGCGCTGGATCAGCTGGTGCCATCCTCGCCCAACCAGCCGTACGACATGCTGGATCTGATCCACACGATCGCGGACGAAGGCTGCTTCCTCGAGGTGCACCAGCACTACGCGCGGAACATCGTGGTCGGCTTCGCCCGGCTCGGCGGGCGCCCGGTCGGCATCGTCGCGAACCAGCCCGCGCACCTGGCCGGCACCCTCGATATCGATGCCTCGGTGAAGGGCGCGCGCTTCGTGCGCTTCTGCGACGCCTTCAACATCCCGCTGGTCACCTTCGAGGACGTGCCGGGCTTCCTGCCCGGCACCGTCCAGGAATACGGCGGCATCATCCGGCACGGCGCGAAACTGCTCTACGCCTTCGCCGAGGCCACCGTGCCCAAGGTCACCGTCATCACGCGCAAGGCCTACGGCGGCGCCTACTGCGTCATGGCCTCGAAGCACATCCGGACCGACTTCAACTACGCGTGGCCCACGGCGGAGATCGCGGTGATGGGCGCCGAGGGGGCGGTGAACATCCTCTACAGGCGGGAGATCGAGAAGGCCGCCGACCCGGCGGCGATGCGCGCGCAGAAGGTGGCGGAGTTCCGCGAGAAGTTCGCCAACCCGTACGTGGCGGCCGAGAAGGGGTTCGTGGACGAGGTAATCCTGCCGCGCACGACACGCCGGAGGCTCGTCCAGGCCCTGGCCACGCTCGAAGGGAAGCGCGACCGGAACCCGCCGAAGAAGCACGGGAACATCCCGCTCTGAGGCCTACTCGTAGTGCAGCGCGTCGACCGGGTTGAGGCCGGCGGCGCGGCGCGCGGGGAAGAAGCCGAAGACCATCCCGACGACGGCGGCAAAGCTGAACGAGATCAGGACCGCGGGCATCGAGACGACGGTCGCCCAGTTGAGCAGCCGGTTCACGGCCCACGCCCCGCCCACGCCGACCGCGATGCCCGCCAGCCCTCCCGCCAGCGTGAGCGCCATCGCCTCGATCACGAACTGGCCCAGCACGTCGCGACGGCGTGCTCCGACCGCACGGCGCAGGCCGATCTCGCGCGTGCGCTCGGTGACCGACACCAGCATGATGTTCATGATCCCGATGCCGCCGACCAGCAATGACACCGCCGCCACGCTGGCAAGCAGGTAGGTCATCGTGTTGGTGGTCTGCGTCAGCACGGTGGCCATCTCCTCCGGCGTGCGCAGCATGAAGTCGTCCTCGGCGGCGGGCCCCAGCCCGTGGCGGCGTCTCAGCACCTCGCTGATCCCGGCCGAGACCTCGGAGGACTTCGCCCCCGGGGCGAGGAGAACCGAGATGTTCGACACGTGCTGCACGCCCTGGATGCGCTTCTGCACGGTCGTGTAGGGCACGAAGACCGCGTCGTCCTGATCCTGGCCCATCGCCGACTGCCCCTTGCGGCTCAGCACGCCGATGACCCGGAACGGCTGGTTGGAGATGCGCACCACCTCGCCGACCGGATCGGTGTTCTCACCGAAGAGCCGATCGCGCACCAGGGCGCCGAGGACCACCACCCGGTCGGCGCGGGCGACGGCCGACGCCTCGAAGAACATCCCGATCTCGACCGCCCACTCCCGGACCTCGGGCAGCGCCTCACCCACGCCCTGAATCTGCGTCTGCCAGTTGCCGGACGGTGCCACGATCTGCCCGCGCGAGTTCAGGCCCGGCGACACCGCCTTCACGCCGGGCACCTCGTCGAGGATGGCTTCGGCATCCGCCGCCGTCAGCGTGCGAAGGGCCCCGCTGCCCATCTGTGCAGGGCCCATGCTGAACGACCCGGCCATCACCGTGATGACATTCGTGCCCAGGCTCTGAATCCGCGACGTGATCGACTGCCGAGCGCCGTCGCCGAGCGCCATCATCACGATGACCGCCGCCACGCCGATGATGATGCCGAGCGAGGTGAGCGCCGACCGCAGGATGTTGCGCCGCAGCGCCTCGAGGGCCACGCCGAGGACGGGGATGGTGCGCATGGCCGCCTCAGCGCCTCTGGGCTCCCGGCCGGCGCGGCATGGAGGGGACGAGCGGCGAGCCGCTGCCGGTGCCCGTTGTGGTGCCCGTCGTCACGGTGGTGGTGTTGGTGACCACCTGTGCGCCCTCGACGAGCGGGCCATCGAGCACGGCCACGGTGGTGCCATCCGACAGGCCGGTGCGCACGCGAAGCTGCTGGAGCTCGCCGTTCGCAAGCTGCCAGACCGTGGCCCACTGCCTGCCGTTGGCCGCGGCGCTGCCAGGCGTCCGCGGCCAGGCCCGCTGGCCCGCGGCGCCCTCGGCCTGCCCATCGGTCGTGGCGTCCTCATCGCCGCCGTACGCGGCCAGTACCTCCTTCGAGGGCCGGAACCGCAGCGCCGACGCCGGCACGCGCAGCACGCCGTCCGCGCGCGCCACCTCGATGGCGAGCGTGGCGGTCATACCCGGCTTGAGGAGCCCGCCCTCATTGGGCACGTCGATGATGGTCGTGTAGCTGACGACGTTCTGCTGCACGGTGGGCTGGAGGCGAACCTGCCGGACCGTGCCGGTAAAGGTCTCCCTGGGATAGGCATCCACGGTGAAGGCGACCGGCTGACCCTCCCGCACACGGCCCACGTCCGACTCGGCCACGCTTGCCGCCAGTTCGAGCGTGTCGAGGCTGCGCGCGATGACGAAGAGTGTCGGCGCCTGGAGGCCCGCGGCCACTGTCTGCCCGACGTCGACGTTCCGGCTCAGGATGATGCCGTCCACCGGGGAGCGGATGACCGTGTAGGACAGGTTGACCTTCGCCTGGGCGAGCGCGCCCTCGGCCTGCGTGAGCTGCGCTTCGGCGGCCTTGAACGACGCCTTCGCGAGCTCGGCGTTCACCTCGGCGGTTTCCACCTCCGTCGCGGCCACGAGCTGCTTGTCGCCGAGCATCCGGGCCCGCTTCAGCTTCGTCTCCGCATCGAGCACCTGGACGCGCGCACGTTCGTGCTCGGCGCGCAGCCGGAACACCTGCGCTTCCGCCTGCTGGATCTGCGACAGGAAGATGGCCTGGTCGAGCGTCGCCACGACCTGCCCCCTCTTGACCGTGTCGTTGAAGTCCACGCCCAGGGTCGCGATGGTGCCGCTCACCTGGGTGCCCACCTCGACGGTGTCCACCGTCTGCAGGGTGCCTGTCGCATCCACCGTCGAGACGACATCGCCACGCGAGACGGTGGCGACGACGAGCTGCGGGGGCGCCGCCCCGACGTCGGCGCGGTAGTAGTAGACCGCGCTGACGATGGCAGCGATGACGAGCAGGCTCCAGAGGACGGCTTTCATGGGGACCTCGGCCTTCACCCCGCGCGCCTGGCCGCGGCCTCGTAGCCGCGCGTGAGGTGGTGAATCGCCTTGTCGAAGAACTCGCTCACCATCCCGTCGAGCTCCTGCAGGCTGAGGAGGTGCATGGGCAGCACGTAGTCGCCCTCGACCCGCGGGAACGACGACTCCACGAGGCCGTGGTCACGAATGTAGCGGCGCAGGTGGCGTTTCAGGAGAATCACCGCGTAGACGACCTGGCTCAGCGGGATGCCCTGGCCGAACCGCTTGCCACCCCACTGCTCGAACTCGGCCTGCACCGCCTCGTCGGCCCTGGCGGCGATCCAGTCGCCGAGGTGATGGCAGATCTCGAAGATCCGCGCCTCCAGCTCGAGTCGCGGCACCGCGCGGAACCCCGTCGTCTCCGGGTTCGACACGAGGTCGGTGACGACGTCCTCGGTGAGGCGGGGCGCGTGGTTCTGAATCAACTCGACCAGCCGTGCGGAAATCATGGCAGGCTCCTCGGTCATCGGACCTGCATCGACCGGATGAACTCCACGATGCTCGCGATCCGCACGTTGGCGCGCGTGTCACTCGGGTCGAGCGCGCGGAACAGGGGGCCCCAGACCGGCATCTCGCGTGATCCGTGAGCGGGCGACGGCAGCTCTTCGCCGTGAGCCACGAGTGCGGCGATCCGCTCGCCCGGGAACACTCCGCCGTTCCGGCGACCCAGGGTCGTCAGATCCGGCAGCATCGACTTGAGCGCGGGACCGGTCGGACCATCGCCCTTGCCGCCCCGACCGTGACACGACGCGCAGTAGGCCTGGTAGAGGTCCGCTCCGGCCATCGAGCTGATGACCAGCGGCGGCGTGGTCGGTCCGGTCGTCTGGCGCCCGGCGGAGACGCCCTCGAGAATCGCGACCGCGATTACGGCTGCGAAGAGACCGGTGGTCGGGTGCGTGTGTCTCATGGCGAACGCCCAACTGAGATGACCCGACGCAATTCGCGTTCCACGAGCCAGTCGCGTCTTTCGGACGTGAAGCCGCCAGCCGGGACCGGCTGATCAGGGATGGGGAGGACACTGCCGGGAATCCGGCGTGTCCGCCACCACCGCTGGATCGTGGACCACGGCCAGTGCTCTGGCCGCCAGCTGCGAGATCGGCGCCGTGGCATCGATCCGATTCCACAGGATTCCGTCTGTTTGCCGTTGCAGTTGCTGGTGGAGGACCTCGACGGTGGCATCCGAGGCGTCGCCGGTTCGGCGGCTCAGGCGCTCGGCCATCATCGCGGGAGGCGCGTCCAGCCAGATGCCGGTGAAGGGCACGCCTGCCATGGCCGCCACGCGGGCAGCGCCATCTCGCCATTCCGGGTCGAGGAACGTGGCATCCACCACGACGCTTCCGCCCGCGTCCAGCACGTCGGCGGCACGGCCGGCCAGGGCATGGTAGACCTCGCGCGTGACTTCGGGCTGATAGCCCTCCGGTCCCAGACGCTCCTCGGGCGCGACGTGAAAGAGCGCCTTCCGGAGCACGTCGCTTCGCAGGACGACGGCGCCGGGCGGGTTGCCCATCAGCGGCGCGAGGTACGCGGCCAACGTGGACTTGCCGGACCCTGACAGGCCGCCGATGGCCACCATTCGCGGAGCCGCCGGGACGACGAGCCGGGCGGCAAGGGCCAGGTAGTCCCGCGCGCGGGCCTCGAACTCGTGGCGCCGCCCCGGATCGGTCTCCAGGGAGGCGCTCGCCAGGCTCGTCTTCGATCGGATCGCCGCGCGGCAGGCCAGGAACAGCGGCAGCAGCGGCAGGCCCCCGAGATCGCTCGTGCGCAGCAGGTACTGGTTGAACACCACGTTGGCCTGGCTTGCCAGCGCCCGTCCCCACATGTCCATCAAGAGGAACGCGACGTCGTACCACACGTCGATGCACGCGAAGTCGTCGTTGAATTCCACCGCGTCGAACAGCGTGGGCACCTGGTCGACGAGGACGATGTTGCGGAGGTGCAGATCGCCGTGGCACTGGCGGACGAAGCCGCCGGCACGGCGGGTCTCGAGCACGGCACCGAGGCGGGCGACGGATTCTTCGCACGCCGTGTTGACGGCATGGACGACCGTGGGGTCGAGCACGTCGCCCGCGGCAGTCAGGGCACGCGAGTTGTCCTCGACGACATCGCGCATGCCCGCACGCCCGCCGCGGTGCGGCGCCGGCGCGGCCACGGCGTGGAAGTCGGCGATCCTGTCCGCGAGCCGTCGCGCGATTTCCGGCGAGATTCCGCCCGACAGGGCCAAGCGATCGAGGAGCTGCTCCTGCGGGAAGCGGCGCATGACCACGAGCCAGTCCACGGGAACACCCCGACCACCGAAGGCCAGGCGGCCATCGGCCTCCCGTGTGACGGGGGTGACGCCGACGTAGAGCCCGGGTGCCGTCCGGCGATTGAGGCGCACTTCGGCCTCGCAGAAGTGGCGTCGGCGTTCCTCGGTCGAGAAATCGAGGAACGTGTAGCGCACCGCGCGCTTCAGCTTGAAGGCGAACTCGCCTGCGAGGAACACGCTCGCGCTGTGCGTGTCGATGCGCTCGACCGTGGCGGGCCGCCCCTCGTAGCTGGCCGGATCGCAAAGAAACGCCAGGACCTCCGCCTGATCGCTCATCCCGGGATCACACCATGGCGCCGAGCGCGCCGGTGATTCGGATAATTCAAAGAATACGTCTTGAACTTTCTATTTTTCGAGCAGGTCCCTGCCCGGCTACCTTCGGCGGCAGGAGGTGCAACACGATGACGACCACGGTCATGACCACTGCCTTCGTTCTCGGGATCGCGCTGGCTGCCGCTCCCGCCCCCGCCGCCGCGGCGGATCTCGGGCCGGCCATCGAACAGGTGGCCGCGCATGCCGCACGGGTGAGCGCGGACGCCCGGGAGATCCGGCAGCTGCTGCGCGGCGGGCGGCCTGATTTTGCGCTGGTGCGAGAGCGGGTGGCGACGCTCGAGGCGCAGGCGGGCTCCCTGAGGGATGCGATTGCCGCCGTGGATGCAGCCCGAGCCGATCTGACGTCTACGCAGGTGGCGGCTCTCGATCGGGCAAGGCGCGCGTCCGATACCCTCCTGGTGCTGCTCGCGAACAAGGCGCCGATGCTCCAGGACGCCGAGACGGTGAAGAAGAATCGCAGGCTGCTCCGGGCCAAGGCGGAGGGCATCGCGAAGCGCGCGGACATCGTTCGGCAACAGATCGGCCAGGTGCGGGCCTGAGCCCGTCCCTGCACCTGCGGCGCGCGTCCGGGGGCGCGCCGCAGGGGTGCCCGGGCTCCGGACCGCGCGTCCCCTCGTCGGCCTGTGCCAAGATAAGGGTGGGTCGTCTGGCATGGAGCGTCGCTGGGAACACTTCGAGCACGGCGCCGACATCGGCGTCCGCGGAACCGGTCCCACCATGGCTGAGGCGTTCGAGCAGGCCGCGATTGCCCTCACCGGGGTCATCACCGATCCCTCTCTCGTCCGACCCGAGACAGCCGTTCCCATCGCCTGCGAGGCACCCACCGACGAGGTGCTGCTCGTCGACTGGCTGAACGCGCTGGTCTTCGAGATGGCCACGCGCCGGATGCTCTTCGCGCGCTTCGAGGTGTCGATTGACGTGGACCGGCACCTGCGGGCGACGGCCTGGGGCGAGCGCGTGGATGCCCGACGGCACGAGCCGGCCGTCGAGGTGAAGGGCGCCACGCAGACGGCCCTCCGCGTCGCGCAGGATGCTGCCGGCGCATGGACGGTCGAGTGCGTCGTTGACGTGTGAGAGGGGGAGGACGCGATGGACCTGTCGCTGCTGATCCGCCGTTCCGATCACGAGTGGGTGATCGAGCCGCACGGGCGCATGCGGGTGCCGGGCATCATCTACGCCTCCGAAGCCCTGGTCGCGGAGATGGACCACAAGGTGTACGAGCAGGTAGCCAATGTCGCCATGCTGCCGGGCATCGAGGGCGCGTCCTATGCCATGCCCGACGCGCACTGGGGCTACGGATTTCCCATCGGCGGCGTGGCGGCCTTCGATCCGGATCGAGGCGGGGTGATCTCCGCGGGCGGCGTGGGATTCGACATCTCCTGCGGCGTCCGCACGCTCTACACGGGCCTGAAGCTGCGTGATATCGAGACGCGCAAGGTCGATGTGGCGAACGCCCTGGCGCGGGCGGTCCCGGCGGGTGTCGGCAGCGAGGGAGAGATCAGCCTGAACGAGGCCGAGATGGACGCCATGCTCTCCGGTGGCGCGCGGTGGGCCGTGGATCGCGGGTACGGCACCGTCGCCGATCTCGATCGCATCGAGGAGCGCGGGTGCATGGCAGACGCCGATCCGGCCGAGGTGTCGCACCAGGCCAAACGCCGGCAGCGCGACGAGATGGGCACGCTCGGGTCCGGGAACCACTACCTCGAGGTGCAGCGCGTGACCGCGGTATTCGATCGCGCGATCGGCGAGTCGTTCCAGCTTCGCGAGGGCGACCTCGTCGTCACCATCCACTGCGGGTCGCGCGGGCTCGGCCACCAGATCGGCACCGAGTTCCTGCGGCGGATGGCCATCGAGGCCGCTGCCCACGGCATCGAGCTGCCGGACCGGGAGCTGGCGTGCGCGCCCATCCGCTCGGCGCTGGGCCGCGCCTATCTCGGGGCCATGCGCGCCGGCATCAACTGCGCGCTCGCCAATCGGCAGATCATCACGGCTCTGGTGCGCGACGCGTTCGCGCGGCTGTTCCCGGGCACGACGCTGCCGCTTCTCTACGACGTGTCGCACAACACCTGCAAGATGGAGGCACATGTCGTGGACGGCGAGGAGAAGCGCCTGTTCGTCCACCGGAAGGGTGCGACACGGGCGTTCGGGCCGGGCCATCCGGAACTGCCTGCCGTCTGGAAGGACGTGGGACAGCCCGTGCTGATTGGCGGCACGATGGGCACCGCCTCATACGTGCTCGCGGGCACGGGTGGAAAGGGCGAGCGGGCGTTCGGCTCGTCGTGCCATGGCGCCGGGCGCAGCATGAGCCGGAACGAGGCGCTCCGGCGGTTCAAGGGGCGACAGATTGCCGACGATCTGGCCGAGCGCGGCATCATCATCCGCAGCCCCTCGTCGCGCGGCATCGCCGAAGAGGCGCCGGCGGCCTACAAGGACGTGACCCGCGTGGTGGACGCGGCGGACGCAGCCGGGCTCTCGCGCAAGGTGGCGCGGCTCGAGCCGGTGGTGTGCATCAAGGGGTGACGAGCGAACCGGGAGCCGGGAGGCGGCTTCGCCGCTCACCCGTTCGTGAGCACGGGCTTGCCCTCACCCCGGCGATGGGCCGGTCGCGCGAATCGCGAGCCCCCGCGCGAAGCGCGGGCCCTACTCGTGCGGCGGGCGGCTCCAGATGAGCACGCCGTCCCGGTAGACCTCTCGCACGCGGTGGTACGGGACGAAGTGCTCGACGCCGTCGGCCGCCACGGCCTCGAACCCGAAGGGTTCCTCCGGGTCGAAGCGCACGGCCGTCAGGGGGACGCGCTCGAGCCGATGCGCCACCCGATCCAGGAACGCGACCTCGAAACGCGACGCGCCCATGGCGGGATCCCAGCGGATCCGGTGGAGCAGGTCCTGGACAGGGATCACGGCTCGGGCCCGCCCGGCGGCTTCACCATCGGCACGAACCGCACCGGAAGGCTCCGCTCGGTCATGATGCCTTTCTCCCCCTTCGTCAGGATGCGCAGTTCCTGATCGCCCATGCGCGGGCCGACCGGCAGGATCATCGTGCCGCCGACCGCGAGCTGATCGACCAGCGCCGGCGGCACCTCCTCCGGCGCCGCGGTGACCATGATCTTCGGGAACGGGGCGTGCTCGGGCCAGCCCTTGTAGCCGTCGCCCGCGCGCACGTGGACGTTGCGGTAGCCTTCGGCCTCGAGCGTCCGGCGCGCGCGATCAGCGAGCTCGGGCACGATCTCGATGGTGTACACCTCGCGCGCCAGTTCGCCCAGGATGGCGGCCTGGTAGCCGGAGCCGGTGCCGATCTCCAGCACCACGTCGGATGGCTCGATCTTCAGGGCCTCGGTCATGAACGCGACAATGTAGGGTTGCGAGATGGTCTGGCCATAGCCGATGGGAAGCGCGCTGTCGGCGTATGCCGAGCGCTGCATCTCGGGCGGGACGTAGCGGTGGCGCGGCACTTTCAACATGGCGGCCAGCACGCGCTCGTCGCGGATGCCGCGCCCGCGCAGCTGGCTGTCGACCATGCGCCGGGCATCGGCCGTTCGGTCCTGCGACTCGGCGGTAATGGCGCCGCCGCAGGTCCAGAGCGCCGACGCGGCCAGCACGATTGACACAAGGGCGGCAAATCGTTTCATGGCCGCACCTCCTCTATGCATTATGGACCTGCTCCGTCACGCGGATCGGGTGTCGCCGCGCCGGATTTTTTCCACGAGGTCGCGGCCGATCACGGACTGCAGCCGCGCCCAGAGGGCCGGCTGGGCGGTCTGCATCGCCCGCAGGTCCGCGGTGGGCCACCAGATGACGTCGGCCTCGCCCAGCGTGACGACGTCCGCATTGGCGGGATCGCCGGTGATGAGGCTCATCTCGGCGACGAACTGGCCGGGCGCCAGGTCGACCACATCCTCGCCGCCGCGGCTGACGCGGGCCCGGCCGCCGAGAAGGAAGTAGAGGGCTTCGGGTCGCTGGCCGTTCCAGGTGAGCTGGCGGTCGCAGATCCGCTCGCGACGGCCCGTCTGCCACCAGCGGAGGAACTCGGCCCTGGTGAAGGCACTGAAGTGGCGCTCGTAGAGGGCGGCCAGGTCCGCCGGCAGCTGCACGGCGCGCCGTTCGTGCAGGATCCGGATCACCCAGGCGAGATTGATCGCCACGAAGAGGCTGTTCCACAGGGTGATGGCCGGCACCTTCATGAGCCAGGCGTAGCCGCCCAGCACGCCCTGGGCCGCCACCATCATCGCGCGGAGCCACAGGACATCTCGCGCCACGAGTGCGACGAGCATCAACACGTAACCGATATGCACGAGATAAGGGGTCATGCGGGGCGTTGCCTCACCATGTAAATGCTAGAATCATAAGAGTTTCGGCCTCATGAAGAAGATTCTCATCGCGAACCGGGGGGAGATTGCGGTTCGCATCATCCGCGCGTGCCGCGACCTCGGGATCGCCGCGGTCGCGGTGTACTCCGACTGCGATCGCGCCGCCCTTCACGTCCGGATGGCCGACGAGGCGTACCACATCGGCCCCAATGCGCCGCGCGAGAGCTACCTCCGGATCGACCGCATGCTCGACGTCGCGCGACGGTCGGGCGCCGACGCGGTGCACCCCGGCTACGGCTTCCTCGCCGAGAACGAGGACTTCGCGGCCGCCTGCCGGGACTCAGGGCTCATCTTCATCGGCCCGACACCCGAGGCCATCACCCTGATGGGCAGCAAGACCGCTGCGCGGCAGGTGGCCATCGCCGCCGGCGTGCCGGTGGTGCCCGGCACCGAGGAGCCCCTCGGCGAGGACGTGGCAGACGCGGACGTGCTCGCCGTCGCCGATCGCATCGGCTACCCGCTGATGCTGAAGGCCGTGGCAGGTGGTGGCGGGAAGGGCATGCGGATGGTGTCGGCGCCCGCCGAGCTGCCCGGTGCGCTGCGCGCCGCGCGGTCCGAGGCGGGGTCGGCCTTCGGCGACTCGGCCATCTATCTCGAGCGGCGGATTCTCGCGCCGCGGCACATCGAGGTGCAGCTGCTCGGGGATCACTTCGGCACGGTCGTGCCGTTCGTGGAGCGCGAGTGCTCGATCCAGCGCCGCCACCAGAAGGTCGTGGAGGAGAGCCCCTCGCTGGCCGTCTCGCCCGATCTGCGGCGCCGCATCACCGCAGCCGCGGCGTCCGTGGCCCGGGCGGCGAAGTACACCAACGCCGGCACCATCGAGTTCCTGCTGGACGAGGACGGCTCGTTCTACTTCCTCGAGATGAACACGCGCCTGCAGGTGGAGCATCCCATCACCGAGATGGTGACGGGGGTGGACCTCGTGCAGTGGCAGGTCCGCATCGCGCGCGGCGAGGCGCTCACGCTCGATCCCGAGGGGCTGCTCGTGCCGCGGGCGCACGCCCTCGAGTGCCGCATCTACGCCGAGGATCCCGACGCCAACTTCATGCCGTCGCCGGGACGCATCTGCGGCCTGCGCGTGCCCCAGGGGCCGGGCGTGCGCGATGACAGCGGCATGTACGAGGGGGGCGAGGTGCCGATCCACTACGACCCCATGATCTCGAAACTGATCACGTGGGCCGAGGATCGCCCGGGCGCCCTCGCCCGCATGAAGCGGGCGCTTGCGGAGTACGAAGTGCGGGGCATCCGCACCACCATCCCCTTCTTCCGCTGGATCCTGGACGACGAGGACTTCCGGGCCGCGCGGTTCGACACGACGTTCATCGATCGCAAGCTCGCGGGGCGCAACGGCCAGCCTCTTGTCGCGCCCGACGACGGGCACGCCGTGCTGGCGGCCGTGGCCGTCGCGGTGCGGCAGATGACGGCCGGCGCCGTGCCCCCGCCGGCGGCGAGCTCGGCACCCAGCCGCTGGCGCCAGGACGCGCGCGTGGCGGCCCTCCGGGGGAAGTGAGACGCGGGAAGGCCGGAACCCGAGAACCCGAGAACCTGAGAACCCGAGAACCCGAGAACCAGACCAGTGGTGTTCGATCTTGAAGTAGGCGGGCGCGTGCGGCGCGTGCGCGTCGCCGCGCGCGACGGAGGGATGGAAGTGGCCGTGGACGATCGCGTCTTCGACGTGGATCACCGCGGCGTGGGACGCGAGAGCGTCTCGCTGCTCGTCCGGGAGCACGGCGGACCGCCGCGCAGCGTGGACGTGACGGTGACGCCGCGGCCCGGCGGGGCCGGCTTCGACGTGCTGCTCGACGGGCACACGCTGTCGGCGGCGCTGGTGCCGCGCTTCGGCCGGCGGGGCGGCGTGGCCGGCGCCGGCGGTTCGGGGCCGCAGCAGGTCGTGGCGCCGATGCCGGGCAAGATCGTGAAGCTGCTGGTGGCGCCGGGCGACGTGGTGGAGCCCCGCCAGGGCCTGGTCGTCATGGAGGCGATGAAGATGGAAAACGAGCTCCGCGCGTCGCGCGCGGGCCGAGTCAAGGCCGTCAAGGTGGCCGAAGGCCAGTCGGTCGAGGCCGGGGCGCTGCTGGTCACCGTGGAGTAGGCCGTGAGGAAACTGGCCGCCGCGGCCTATCGCTACGCACGCACGATTGTCATGGTCGTCGCGGTGTCGCTGGCGGTCGTGCTCGTGAGCGTGGTCAGCATCGATCTCGGCCCGGCGCTGAAGGCGCGCGCCGAGCGGGCCGGTGGCAACTGGCTCGACCGCACGATGCGCATCGGGCGGCTCGGCGTGCAGCTTGGCCGCGGTCGGTTCGTTCTCGAAGACCTCGTGATCGAGGGCCAGCGTCCTGGCGAGGAGCCCTGGCTCACCGCCAGGCGGGTGGAAGTGTCGCTCACCTGGGGCGCGCTCATCCACCGGGAGGTGCTGCTCGATACCATCGAGATGAGCGACTGGCGGATGGTAATCGAGAGCTTCCCGGACGGGCGGCAGACGTTCCCGCGCGTGACGGGGCCGCCCCGGCCGCCCCGCACCGGCCCCTCGCCCGTGCGGACGACCGTGCAGTACGTGCGGGCGAGCCGTGGCGAGGTGGTCTACCGCGATCACGGCACGCCGTGGAGCGCCGTCGCCCGCAACCTCGACGTCACGGTCTCGAAGCTGGTCGAGTACCGCGGGCAGCTCAGGTTCTCGGGCGGCACCATTGCCATCCAGAACTACGTCCCCATGGCGGCCGACCTGGGCGCGTCGTTCCGCATCCTGGGCAGCCGGGTGGTGTTCGACCAGATGCAGCTCGTCACCGACGGCGCGGTGAGCGACGTGACCGGCGCGGTGGAGCTGGCGCAGTGGCCAGAGCAGACCTACCACGTGAAGTCGCGCATCCAGCTGCCGCGCATGCGCGAGCTCTTCTTCGCCGGCAACACGTTCAGCCTGCACGGCGAAAGCGACTTCACCGGCACGTTCCACCTCTTCAAGGGCGGCCGCGAGCTGAAGGGCGACTTCCACAGCCGCGAGGCGGGCCTCAACCAGTTGCGGTTTCCCGATCTCGAAGGGGCCCTGGTGTGGGTGCCGCGGAGCTTCGACGTCACGCGCGCCACGTCCGGCTTCAATGGCGGGCGACTCGCGTTCACCTACCAGATGGCGCCGCTCGGCCTGCGGGACCAGCCCACGCGCGCGCGCTTCGACGTGCAGTACGACGAGGTGGACCTGCTCGACCTCACCAACGTGCTCCAGACCGAGGGGATACGCGTGGCGGGCCGCGCGACGGGACGCAACCGGCTCGAGTGGCCCATGGGACGCTTTGCCGATCGCGCAGGGGATGGCGAGCTCGTCGTCGCGGCGCCGCCGGGCACCAGCCTGATGGGCCCGCGCCTCGCGGCCGGCGCGGCAGCCGAGGCCGAGCGCCGCGCGCTCGATTACGGCCCGTTCAGTAACCACACGCCGCTCGAGCCCGTCGGCATCGGCGGCCACATGGCGTACAGCTTCGACGGCGCGGCCCTCCGGCTCCAGCCGAGCGAGCTCGCCACCAGCCACACGTACGTGACCTTCGAGGGGGCCACCGCCTGGGGCGAGCGATCGAACCTGCCGTTTCGCGTGACCAGCGCGAACTGGCAGGAGGGTGACCGCCTGCTGGCCGGGATGATGACGGCCTTCGGCGCGCGGACGATGGCCATCCCCATCGACGGTGTCGGGCGCTTCGACGGCGTGATGCTCGGCGCGTTTCGCAGCCCGCGGATCGAGGGCCGCTTCGTCGGCGAGGCGATCCGGGCCTGGGGCGTCACCTGGGGGGCCGTCGATGGCGACTTCGTCGTCGAGAACGCGTATGCGAACGTCAGCCGCGCGGTCATCACCGAGGGCTTCTCGCGGATGGAGGTGACCGGCCAGTTCTCGCTCGGCTACCCCCGGCGGGACGGGGGAGAGGAGCTGGACGCGCGGGTGAGCATCGCGAACCGCAGCGTCAAGGATTTCCTGGGAGCGTTCGATCTCGAGGACTACGACGTCGACGGCATCGTCTCGGGCGACTTCCACCTGTACGGGCAGTACACGCAGCCGCTCGGGTTCGGGCGGCTCTCCATACACCAGGGGACGGCCTACGGGGAGCCGTTTGCCGAAGGCGTGGCGGCGATGCGGTTCGAGGGCGCGGGCGTGCGCCTCGACGGCCTGACCGTCACCAAGGGCGGCACGACCACGACCGGGGCGGCCTACGTGGGCTGGAACGGCACCTACTCCTTCAATGCCGACGCGCGCGGGATGGCCGTCGAGACGCTGGCCGTGGCGGCCACGTCCAGCGGCCCGGGGTTCACCGGCCTGCTGGATTTCTCGGCCAATGGCAGCGGCACGTTCGAGGCGCCGCGCTACGACGTGAAGTTCGGCGTGCGGGACCTCTTCTACGGTGACGAAGGCGTGGGCGAGGTGTCGGGGCGGCTCTCGGTGCGCGACACCGTGATGACCTACGAGGTCGAGGTCGCGTCCAACCGCCTGGCCGCATCCGGAACCGGACGCATCGCCCTCACCGACGAGATGGACGCGGAGCTGTCGTTCCGCGTGACCGACACCTCGCTGGACCCGTATCTCCGCGCCTTCCAGCCGCAGCTCTCGCCGTTCACCTCCGCGGTGGCCAGCGGCGCCATCCGGGTCGTCGGCGAGCTCTACAACCCCGACGCCCTGCGCGTGGACGTCGAGGTCGACGCCGTCGATCTGCGGTTCTTCGACTACCACCTGCGCAACGCCGGTGCCATCCGCATGAGCGTGGACCGGCAGGTGCTGCAGGTGACGGCCCTGCGGCTCGTGGGCGAGGACACGGAACTCGACCTGGCGGGCTCGGTGGACCTGCCGAAGCAGGCGCTCGCGCTGACGGCGAATGGCGCGGCGAACCTGGCGGTGCTCCAGGGCTTCGTGCCAGACGTGCGCAGCAGCGGCCGCGCCGAGGTGTCGGCGCGGATCGGCGGCACGGTGGAGTCGCCGGCGGTGTCCGGCACCGCGCTGCTCTCGAACGGCCGCCTGCGGCATTTCGGGTTCCCGCATGCCCTGGAGGCGCTGAACGGCATCGTGACGTTCGACGCGTCGGGCATCCGGCTCGACGGGCTCGGCGGGCGCGTGGGCGGCGGGACGGTCCGCTTCGGCGGGCGCCTGGGGCAGTCGGGCTACGTGCTGAGCGAGTACGACGTCACCGCCGTCGGCACCGACATGCGGCTTCGCTACCCGGAGGGCATGCGGTCGACGGTCGATGCGGAGCTCGCCCTGCGCGGTCCCGTCGGCTCGCCGGTGGTGACGGGCGAGGTCGTCGTGAAGAGCGCCACGTGGTCCCGGCCCTTCGATACCTCGACGGGGCTCTTCGACCTGTCCGCCGGGCCGGAGGGGATTCCGGCGGTCGAGGGCGCGCTGGCGGCCGATTCCGCCAACGCCCTCCGCTTCGACGTGCGCCTCATCGCCCCGTCGAGCCTGCGCATCGAGAACGACCAGGCGCGCATCGTGGCCAGCGCGGACCTGAGCCTGCGCGGCACGCTCGATCGCCCGGTGGTGCTGGGGCGCGCCGACATCGACCGCGGCGAGGCGCGCTTCGAAGGGCGGCGGTATCTCGTGACGCGCGGCAGCATCGACTTCACGAACCCCGATCGCATCCAGCCGTTCTTCGACGTCGAGGCGGAGACGCGGGTCCGGGTGCCGGGCCAGACCTACCGCGTGACACTGCGCATGGCGGGCACGACCGAGCGGCTGCAGCCGGAGTTCACCTCCGACCCGCCGCTGCCGCCGATCGAGATCCTGACGATGCTGTTCAGCGACACCACGCCGAGCGGCGACGTCGAGCTGGCGGCGCAGCAGCGTCCCAACGAGCGCGAGCAGCGGCTGCTCGAGGCGCGGGCCACGCGTGCGCTCACGGGCACGCTGTCGGCCGAGGTGGGCCGGGTCGTGCAGGAGACCTTCGGGGTGGACTCGTTCCAGATCACCCCGCTGCTCGTCGATCCCTACCAGCAGTCGGCACGGCTCAACGTCAACCCGTCGGCACGGGTGACCATCGGCAAGCGCATCTCCGATCGGATCTACCTCACGTACGCCCGCAGCCTCTCCTCGTCCGCGCGCGACGAGATCGTCCTGCTCGAGTTCGATCAGAGCGACACGCTCGCCTGGGTGCTGTCGCAGAACGAGGATCGCACGTACGCGCTCGAAGTACGGAAGAGGCACACGTTCTGATGCGCGTGCTGCTGCTCGCGGCCATCGCCCTGCTCGCCGCCGCGCGGCCCGCCCTCGCCTCGCCCGACGCCTTCATCGGCCAGCCCATCGCGGACGTCCTGGTGGAGACGGCCGACGGCCCCGTGCTCGAGTCGGGCGTGCTCGAGCTGATCGAGACGCGCATCGGCCAGCCGCTGGCCATGGAGCGCGTGCGCGACACGATGGACCACCTCGTCGGCCTCGGCCGCTACGACGACGTCCGGGTCTTCGCCAGCGCGGCGCCGGGCGGCGCCGGCGTGGCCCTGCGCTGGTTCCTGCGCCCCATCCGTCAGATCACCCGGGTGACGATTGACGGGGGCGGCAGCCTGTCGTCCGTCGCCCAGCGGACGGTGGTGAGCGAGCGCTTCGGCGATCGGCCCCCCGCCTCGCGGGCGGCAGAGATGGCCGCCGCCGTCACCGACTTCTACCGCGACCACGGCTATCGCGCCGCGACCGTCGTGCCGCGAGTGGAGCCCGGGAAGACGGCCGGCGAGGTGTGGCTGACCCTGGCGGCCGACCGCGGTCCGCGCACCGTGGTCCTCACCTCCTCGGTGACGGGCACCCCCCGCGAGGCGCCCAACCGCATCCTGGGCTTCCTCCGCATCGATCCCGGCCAGCCCTTCGACCGGCTGGAACTGGAGGAGCGCCTGTCGGCGTACGAGAGCCGCCTCCGCGCCGACGGCTTCTACGAGGCCTCGGTCCGCGAGACGACGACCTTCGACGACGAGGGCCATACCGCGAGCGTGGTGGTGCACGTGATCACCGGGCCGCGCGTGCGGCTCGAGTACGCCGGCGACCCGCTGCCCCGCGGCGTGCTGGAGTCGCTCGTACCCGTTCGCGAAGAGCGCTCGGTGGACGAGGACCTGCTCGAAGACGCGAGCCGCAGCATCGAGGCCTACCTGCGCCAGCGCGGGTATCGCGCCGCGCGGGCCACCTACGCCCGGGCCGAGCAGAGCGGCGACCTCGTCCTGACCTTCACGATCGAACGGGGCCCGCTGCACCGCATGGGCGCCGTCGGCCTCGAAGGGAATACCTCGGTGCCCGCCGCGGAGATCGAGCCGCTGCTGAAACTGACGAGGGGGGATCCCTTCGTGGACGCCCGCGTCGCGGCCATTGCCGTGGCCATCGAGGAACTCTATCGCGTGCGCGGATACCAGCGCGTGGCGGTGAAGCCGTCCATCGAGGTGCTGCCCGAGGAGGCCGAGGGCGGCGTGCGATTCCGGCCCGTGGACGTGCAGCTGACGATCGTCGAGGGCGTACGGACGACGGTGTCCGGCGTGACCCTGGACGGGACGGCGGGCCTGCCCGAGCCCGACCTGCGCGCCCTGCTGGGGCTCGTGGCCGGACGCCCGTTCTATCGGCCGCAGCTGGCGGCGGATCGCGATGCGCTCGAGCGTCACTATCGCAACCTCGGCTACGTGTCGGCACGCGTGACACCGACGCTGGCGTTCGATGACGGGAACCAGCGCGTGTCGGTGGCGTGGAGCATCCTGGCGGGTGAGCAGGCCGTGGTGGATCACGTGCTCATCACCGGAAACACCAGGACCAGCGCCGACGTGATTCGGCGCGAGCTGAGCATCCGGCCCGGCGTGCCGCTGGGCGCCGACGCCCTCGCCGAGAGCCAGCAGCGCCTGAGCCAGCTCGGGCTCTTCAGGCGGGTGCGCATCGTGGACCTGCCGCGCCCCGGCACGCCGCAGCGCGACGTGCTCGTGACCGTGGAGGAAGCCCCTGCGACGGCGGTGACCTACGGGGGCGGCCTCGAGGTGGGGCGCCGGCTCCGGCAGGGAACGGGCGGCGTCGCGGACGAGCGCGTCGAGGTGGCGCCCCGCGGGTTCTTCGAGGTGAGCCGCCGGAACCTGTGGGGCAAGAACCGGAGCCTCAGCCTGTTCTCCCGCGTCTCGCTGCGCCCGCGCGATCCCGCCATCGACAGCGCCGACTCGACCGACACGGGCGGATACGGCTTCAACGACTACCGCCTGACCGGCACGTTCCGCGAGCCGCGGGCGTTCGGGACGCCTGGTGATGCGCAGGTCACGGCCTTCCTCGAGCGCGGCATTCGCGCCAGCTTCACCTTCGACCGGCGCGGCGTGCGCACCGACTACGCACGGCGGTTCGGCGCGGGCTTCACCGTGACGGGCCGCTACACGAACGACTTCACCGAACTCTTCGACGAGCAGATCGCGGCCGAGGATCGGCTGCTCATCGACCGCCTGTTTCCGCAGGTGCGCCTGTCCACCTTCTTCGGGGCGCTCCTGCGCGATTCGAGGGACGACGTGCTGGACCCTCAACGCGGGGCGGTCATCGGGCTCGACGGCGCGGTGGCGGCACGGGCGTACGGGTCGGAGGTGGGCTTTGCCAAGACCTTCCTGCAGGGGTTCCTCTACCGCCGGCTGCCGGGCAGGGGCTTCGTCCTTGCCGGCGGCGTGCGGGCCGGCTTCGCCACCGGTTTCGCGCGCGAGGTCCCGCGCGTGGACCAGGACGGCAACCCGATCCTCGGAGAGGACGGGCAGCAGATCGTCGACGTGGTGGAGGACCTGCCGGCGAGCGAGCGGTTCTTCGCGGGCGGCGACACCACGGTCCGCGGCTTCGCGCTGGATCGGCTCGGGACGGCCGACACGCTCGATTCCCAGGGCTTTCCGCAGGGCGGCAACGGGCTGGTGGTCGTGAACGCCGAGCTCAGGGCGCCATACTGGAAAGGCGTCGGACTCGTCGGTTTCCTCGACGCCGGAAACATCTTCAAGCAGGTCGGCGACATCGATCTCGGCGACCTGAGGCTCGCGGCCGGCTTCGGCGCGCGCTATCGGTCGCCCATCGGACCGCTGCGGGTGGACTTCGGGTTCAAGGTGAACCCGCGCACGCTGGCGAGCGGCAGCCGGGAGCGCGGCATGATCGTGCACATCTCATTGGGGCAGGCCTTCTGATGCCGTTCCTGCTGGCCGCCTGCCTGGTGGTGGCCCAGGCGCCGGAGCTCCTGGACCGGACGATCGCGATCGTCTCAGGTCACGTCATCACCCTGTCGGACGCGCGAACCGTCCTCGCGCTCGGCCTCGTGGAAGGCGGCGAGGTGGACGCCGACGTCACTCAGCGCCTCGTCGATCGCCAGCTCATGCTCATCGAAGCCGATCGCTACGAGCCGCCCGCGCCGCCGGTCGAGCGCGTCGAGGCACGGCTGGCGGAAGTGCGGGCGCGTGCCGGCGGGGACGACGCCCTGGCCGGGGTGCTGGCTCGGGGCGGATTCACTGAAGGCCGCCTGCGCGCCTGGGTCCGGGACGACCTGCGCATCGCCGCGTACCTGCAGCAGCGATTCGTCGCCGACGAACGGCGCGCGGATCTCATCGCGGACTGGCTGAGCGACCTCAGGCGGCGGGCGGAGGTGGTCATACTGCCTCAATAGGTTCTCGGGTTCTCGGGTTCTCAGGTTCTCGGGTTCTCGGGTTCTTGGGTTCTCGGGTTCTCGGGTTCGAGGGTGTTATCGGAGGTGGGCAATCACGACCTGCGCGGCGTTGGCGAGGGCGTGGCTCACCAGGCTGGCCGTGATGCTTCCGCGGGCGAGGTAGACCGTGCCCCACGCCGCGCCCAGCAGCGCCGTCACCACCACGGCATCCCAGCCTTGCAGGACGTGGCCCAGGCCGAAGACGAGCGAGGTGGCCAACAGGCCCCAGCCGGCGCCGCCCAGGTCGTCGCGGAACCGGTGGAGCAGGAAAGAGCGCTGGATCTCCTCGCGAACGCCTCCGGCGACCACCGAGAGCGCGAGGAGCACGAAGGCGCTCCCGGGCGAGGCGGCGAACGCCTCGAACGGGTTGTCGGGCACGGTCCTGAGCGCCGGCGCGACGGCCTGGAGCAGCCACAACGTGAACCAGATGAGGAAGAGGACAGCGGGGGCGAGGATGACGCCGAGCCCGGCCTCCACACCCTGGTGGCGATGGCCCAGGAAAACCTCCCGCGGCGACTCGCCGCGGCGCTGAAGCAGCCACAGGATGAGGCCCACCAGCACGACCGTATCGGCGGCGGACACCACGGCCACGAAGGAGAGGGAAAGCGTCCCGTCGGGGGACTGCGGCGTGAGGCCGGCCAGCCGGGCCATTCCGCTGAGCGCCAGCTGCGTGGGATACCCCGAGCAGAGGACAACTTCCCAGAGGGATTGCCACGGGCGGCGCGGGGTCATCGCTCGTCAGGGATGGTACACTCGATTCCGTGAGCCAGGGGACGCGGACCAGCGCCGAGCGTGTGTTGATCGTGGAAGACGAGGCGGTGACCCGGAGCGGTCTCACCGAGCTCGTTCGCTCGTGGGGCTACGCCGCCGACGAGGCCGCCGACGGGGTCGAGGCGCTCGAACGCATCACGGAGTTTCGTCCCACCATCATCGTCTCGGACCTCATCATGCCGCGCATGAACGGGCTCGAGCTGCTGAAGGCGATTCGCGACGACGTGGAGCACGTGAAGGTCATCCTGCTCACCGCGCAGGGGACGGTGGACACGGCCGTGGAAGCCGTCAAGGCGGGCGCGGAGGACTACCTGAGCAAGCCCGTGGATCCGCAGAAGCTGCGGCGGCTGCTCGACCGGCTCACGGAACTCAACGCGCAGAAGCGCGAGAACCAGGCGCTCCGCCGGCAGCTGACCGATCGGGGCCGCTTCGGCCGCATCATCGGGCACAGCCCGTCCATGCGCGCCATTTACCGGGTCATCGAGCAGGCGGCACCGACGCCGGCGTCGATCCTGATCCTGGGTGAGTCGGGGACGGGCAAGGAACTCGTGGCCCAGACCATCCACCAGTTGAGCCCGCGGGCCGACGCGCCGTTCGTGGGCCTGAACTGCGCGGCCATCCCCGAGACCCTGCTCGAGAGCGAGATTTTCGGCCACGAGAAGGGCGCCTTCACCGGCGCGCTGGACCGGCGGGCCGGATGTTTCGAGCTGGCGGATCGCGGCACGCTGTTCCTGGACGAGATTGCCGAGATGGCGCCTGGCACGCAGGTGAAGCTGCTGCGGGTCCTGCAGGAGCGGCGCTTCCGCCGGCTCGGCGGCCGTGTCGAGCAGGACGTGGACGTGCGGGTGATCGCGGCGACCAACGTGAACCCGCAGCAGGCGCTGCGCGACGGGCGCCTGCGCGAGGACCTCTACTACCGCCTCAACGTTTTCTCCATCGAGCTGCCGCCACTGCGCGACCGCAAGCAGGACCTGCCGCTGCTCATCCAGGCCTTCATCGACGAGTTCAACGTCCGCGATCACAAGGCGGTGCGGGCGCTGACGCCCGAGGCGATGAAGATGCTCTCGGAGTACGACTGGCCCGGCAACGTGCGCGAGCTGCGCAACGTGATCGAGCGCGCCACGATTCTCGCGCGCGGCGAGTACATCGAGGCCGAGCACCTGCCCCCGCTCGGTGCCGCGCGTTCCGCGGCGAAGGCGCCGGCCGCGGGCGTGGCGCTCGTGCCCGGCATGACCGTGGACGAAGCGGAGCAGAAGCTCATCGTCGCGACGCTGGAGGCTTCGGGCGGCAACAAGACGCGCGCGGCCGAGATGCTGGGCATCAGCCTGAAGACGCTGCACAACAAGCTGAACCGGATGAAGGGCGAAGGGCATGCGGCGCAGAGCGGCTAGGGCGCCGCGCCGTCACCCGGCCGTGCTCATCGGCGCCGCGGTCGCCGTGTGCCTCTCCGCGGGGCTGGTGGCTCTCGCCTCGCCGGACGCCCAGCCGCCACGCCGACCTGAGGCGGGCGCGCCTGCGCCTGTGGTCGACATCGTGGAGCGCTCCATCCAGGACCTCCAGGAGGAGATGCGCGCCGGACGGGCCACCGCGCGCGACATCACGGCCGCTCACCTGGCGCGCATCGCGGCCTACGACAAGCAGGGCCCGGCGCTGAACGCGATGATTGCGCTCAACCCCCGCGCCCTGGACGAGGCCGACGCGCTCGACCGCGAGCGCCGCGAGCGCGGGCCGCGCGGCCCCCTCCACGGGATCCCCGTCGTCATCAAGGACAACTACGAGACGGCCGACCTGCCGACGACCGGCGGCTCGGTGGCGCTCGCCGGGTTCTCCACCGGGCGCGACGCCTTCCAGGTGAAGAAGCTGCGCGACGCCGGCGCGGTGATCCTCGGCAAGACGAACCTGCACGAGCTGGCGGCCGGCATCATCACCATCAGCTCGCTGGGCGGGCAGACGCGCAACCCGTACGATCCCGCGCGCACGCCCGGCGGATCGAGCGGCGGCACCGCCGCCGCCGTGGCCGCGAGCTTCGCCCTCGGCGGGATGGCCAGCGACACGTGCGGTTCCATCCGGATCCCTGCCGCCAACAACAACCTGTTCGGCCTGCGCGGCACCCTGGGCCTCTCGAGCCGCACCGGCATCATCCCGCTCTCGCACACGCAGGATATCGGCGGGCCGCTGGCGCGCACCGTCGCCGACCTGGCGTTGCTGCTCGATGCGACTGTGGGGGAGGACCCGTCGGATGCCACCACGGCCGCCAGCCGCGGACGGCTTCCGAAGGGCTTTGCCGGCAGCCTGGACGGCGGCGCGCTGAAGGGCGCACGCATCGGCGTGCTGAAGAACTTCTTCGGGACGGCGCCCGAGGACGAGGAGGTGTCGGGCATCGTGCGGCGGGCGGTGGAGCAGATGAAAGCGCAGGGCGCCGAGATCGTGGAGATCGCCATCCCCGGTCTCGACGAGGTCGTGGGGGCCTCCAGCCTCATCAACCTCGAGTTCAAGACCGACCTCATGCAGTACCTGGCGCAGTTCCCGAACGCGCCCGTGAAGTCGCTGCAGGAGATCCTGGACCGCGGGGCGTTCCACGCGGCCCTTGAAACCACCTTCAAGCTGCGCAATGCCGCCGTCGCCGACTCCGAGGAAATCCGCAAGGTGCAGGGCCGGCGCCAGCTGGCGGCCTCGCTGGTGAGCGCGGCGTTCGCCGAGCATCGCGTCGAGGCGCTCGCGTACCCGACGCTGCGGCGCCGCCCCGTCGTCGTGGAGGAGCCGCAGCGCGGGACCAACTGCCAGCTGAGCGCGTCCACCGGCTTCCCGGCGATGGCCATGCCTGCCGGCTTCACGGCCGACGGCGTGCCGATCGGCTTCGAATTGCTCGGCCCGGCCTGGAGCGATGCGCGGCTGGTCGCGCTGGCCTATGCGTACGAGCAGGCTGCGCGCCCGCGCCGCCCGTCCCCGACGACACCGCCGCTGGTGAACGGGCAGGCGCCGCGCCCGGTGGCGTTCACGGCGTCGGCGGAAGGGGCGGCTGTGGCGCCGATGGCCGTGCGCTTCGAGTTCGACCCCGTCTCGGGCCGGTTGTCGTTCGATCTGCCGGCGGGCACGGCCTCGGCGTCGATTCACCGCGCCGCGCCCGGGCCCGATGGCCCGGTGCTGCACCGGCTCGTCGATCCCGCCGCCGTGTCCAGCCGGGGGGCCATCGTCCTCCCCCCGTACCAGCGCCCGTGGCTGCAGGAGGGCACGCTCCGCGTCGTCATAGGAACGGCACAGGGCGTCGCGACCCTCCGCCTCGTGCCCCCCGTGCGGTGACGATCATGCGAGC
>JBFWQE010000007.1:0-43879 GCA_050249615.1 Vicinamibacterales bacterium | reverse complement strand
CGCACCTGCCCGCACCTGTCCGCACCTGTTCGCACCTGCCCGCACCTGTTCGCACCTGCCCGCACCTGATCGCACCTGATCGCACCCGACCATGCCCCTCTCGATCAAGCAGAAGCAGGTGCTCGGCGTCACCACCATCGTGGCGCTCGTCGTCATCGGGCTGTCGGTGCTCCAGGTGGGGACGCTCGTGCGGGTGCTGCTGGAGCAGAGCGCCGCGCGCGCGGAGTTCGTGGCGTCGAGCGTGGTGCACCAGACCAGCGGGGCCGTGCTCAGCCACGAGACCGCCTACCAGGACATCCGGTCGAGCCCGCAGGTCCGCCTGGCCCTCGAGACGGCCATCTACTCCCCCGAAGTGCTGTACGCCGCCATCGTGGACCGGACGCGCACTGTGATTGCAGCCAACGACCCCGCGCAGGTCGGCAAGACGCTGCCCCGCGGCGAGGATCTGATGGCGCTGGTGAACGCCTCGGGCTACCAGCAGGTGCGGGCCGTCTACGCGGAGGGGCGGACGTTCGAGTGGCGCCAGCCGCTGGCCCTGGACGACGAGCCGTTCGGGGAGATCTGCATCGGCCTCAACACCATCTTCGTGCGCCGCGAGCTCGAGCGCCCTCTGCTCTCGGCCGGCGTGGCGGTGAGCCTGGCCCTGCTCATCTCGGTGGTCGTCGCGATGGCGCTGGCGCAGATCGTCCTGCGGCCGATCCACGTGATCACGAGCGGGCTGTCGCGACTGGGCCGCGGCGAGGTCGTCACGCGGCTCGACCTGCAGGACGAGGAGTTCCGCGGCCTGGGCGATGTCTTCGACCAGGTGTCCGCTCAGCTGCAGTCAGCGATTGGCGACGGGCCCAAGCGGGCCCAGCTCGCCGACCTCACCCGTCGCGTGGCCTCGCTCGGCCGCCTCACCGCCGGCGTCGCGCACGAGGTGAAGAACCCGCTGAACGCGATGACCATCCACCTCGAGCTGCTCAAGCAGAAGCTCGCTTCCCCGGACCCGGCATCGGCCACGCGGCACGTCGAGGTGATTGGCAACGAGATCCGGCGCCTGGACGACGTGGTGCAGGGGTTCCTGAAGTTCGTGCGCCCCGAGGACGTGACGCTGGCGCCGGTGAAGACGATGCCCCTCGTCACCAGCGTCCTCGACGCGGTGCGCGTCGAGGGCGAGAAAGGGGGCGTCGCCTGCGAGCACGCGTGCCAGGACTCGAACCTGGCCATCGAGGGCGACGAGCCCCTGCTGCGGCAGGCGCTCCTGAACCTGGCGCAGAACGCCGTCCAGGCCATGCCCCGTGGTGGCAAGCTCCGCATTGCGTGCGCCGTGGGCCGTGACGGGCGCGTCGAGATCCGCGTGCAGGACACCGGGGAGGGCATCGCGCCCGAGCACCTGGCGCGCATCTTCGACCTCTACTTCACGACGAAGAAGCGCGGCAGCGGCATCGGGCTGTCCCTCGTGTTCAGGACGATTCAGCTCCACAATGGCGACATCGACGTGGAGTCCACGGTCGGGACGGGGACAACATTCGTGATCAAACTCCCCCGGGCGCGTTAGGATCGAAGGGATGCGACTGGCCCCCCTCGCCGTCGTGGCGGTCCTGGTCGTGGGCGGAGCCGGCTGCGCCACGCGTGCGGCCGCCCCGGCGCCCGAACCGGAGTTGCCGGAGATGGCGCCTCCACCGGCGCCGCCGCGGATCGTGGCGATCTACACCGAGCCGGCCGGGCCGGTCCTGGTCGAGGCCGCGCCGCCGGCCGAGCCCACCTCACCGGACCGGCCGCAGCCGAAGCCGCCGGCTCCCGCGCCCTCGCCCGAACGACCGGCGCCGGAGGAGCCGCGCGCGGCGCCTCCGCCGGCCCTGACGCTGACGCCCGCACCGGGGGTAGAAGCCAAGACCGAGGCGTCCATCCGCGTGCTGCTGGCCCGGGCCTCGTCCGATCTCGAGAAGGTCAACACGTCGGCGCTGTCGGCCGACGGGCGGACGCAGTTCGACGCGGCGCGGCGTTTCGTCCAGCAGGCGGAAGAGGCGCTGAAGGCGCGCAATCTCGTGTACGCGGGCAAGCTGGCCGACAAGGCGGCCGTGATGGCTGCCGTGCTCGTCCGCTAGCGAGCTCGTTCGTCAGCTTGCGGTCGCTCGGTCGTCATGCGAAAATAGGGCGAAACTTCGATTTGCCGCCAGAAACTGCCACATTTTGCGTTCGACCTAAAACAAAAACGCAACATCTTGTGGTTGGACGCTTGACAACGGTTGGTCGGGGGCGCATATTGGGCCTCGCGCGCGGGAACGAAGTCGGTGACGTTGGCCCATCCCAGCGGCCGGGGTCGCGGACGGATTCGAGCCAGAAGCCATGAGCAGGACTGCACGGAACGACGCACGCGCGCGACAAGCTTTCTAAAGGTTCAGCGATTCCGAGTGGGCCACCCCACAGGGGCGGGGTGTCCTCTCGCGTTTGGAGGGAGCATGCAGGATGGTGCTCAGAAGCTGACGGCGGCGGCCGCCGGACAGCAGGCAGGGGCGTCGGCAGTGAGCGAGACGGCGGGCACGCGTCAGGCGGCGCGGGCAGCGTCTGTCCCCGGCCTGGAGTTCCCGCGGTTCTTCACCGTGGCGGGGCGGGATCCGTTCGACCAGGTCGAGTGGGAGCTGCGCGACGCGGTCATCGGCAACGAGAAGGGCTCGATCGTCTTCGAGCAGCGCGGCGTCGAGATGCCGAAGGCCTGGTCGCAGCAGGCCACCAACATCGTCGTCTCCAAGTACTTCCGCGGGCACATCGGCTCACCCGAGCGCGAGCGCTCGGTGAAGCAGCTCGTCGGCCGCGTGGTCGACACGATCACCGGGTGGGCGCGCAAGCAGAAGTACTTCGCCTCCGAGGAGGCGCTCTCGGCGTTCAGCGACGATCTGAAGCACCTGCTGGTCGAGCAGAAGGCGGCCTTCAACAGCCCGGTGTGGTTCAACTGCGGCTTCGAGAAGGCGCCGCAGTGCTCGGCGTGCTTCATCAACTCCGTGGACGACACCATGGAGTCCATCCTGACGCTGGCCAAGACCGAGGGGATGCTGTTCAAGTACGGCTCGGGCACCGGCAGCAACCTGTCGTCGATTCGCTCGGCCAAGGAGCTGCTGGCGGGCGGCGGCACGGCCTCGGGGCCGGTGTCGTTCATGAAGGGCTTCGACGCGTTCGCGGGCGTCATCAAGTCGGGCGGCAAGACGCGGCGCGCGGCGAAGATGGTCATCCTCAACGCCGATCACCCCGACATCGTCGAGTTCATCAACTGCAAGGTCGAGGAAGAGAAGAAGGCCTGGGCGCTCATCGACGCCGGCTACGACGGCTCGTTCACGGGCACGGCGTACGGGTCGGTGTTCTTCCAGAACTCGAACAACTCGGTTCGCGCCAGCGACGAGTTCATGCGCGCGGTCCTGGACGATGGCCTGTGGCAGACCAAGGCGGTGACGACCGGCGAGGTGATGGACACCTACCGCGCCCGGGATCTCATGCGCCTCATCGCCGAGGGCACGTGGGTGTGCGGCGATCCGGGCATGCAGTTCGACACCACCGTCAACGAGTGGCACCCCTGCCCGAACACGGCGCGCATCAACGCCAGCAACCCGTGCTCGGAGTACATGTTCCTGGACGACTCGGCGTGCAACCTGTCGTCGATCAACCTGATGAAGTTCGTGGGCGCCGACGGCGAGTTCGACGTCGAGTCGTTCCGCGCCGCCTGCCGCACGATGATCACCGCCCAGGAGATCATCGTGGACAACTCGAGCTACCCGACGAAGGCCATCGAGAAGAACAGCCATGCCTTCCGGCCGCTCGGCCTGGGCTACGCCAACCTGGGCGCCCTGCTCATGTCGCGCGGGCTGCCCTACGACAGCGACGCCGGCCGCGACTTCGCCGGGGCCATCACCGCGGTGATGACGGGCGAGGCCTACGCGCAGTCGGCCCGCGTCGCGCGCGACCACGGCGGCCCCTTCGCGGGCTATCCCGAGAACCGCGAGCCGTTCCTGCGCGTCATGCGCAAGCACCGCGAGGCCATCAAGGACATCAACGGGAAGCACGTGCCGTCGGACCTGTACAACGCCGCGAAGCAATCGTGGGACGACGCGGTGGAGCTCGGCGAGGACTTCGGCTACCGGAACGCGCAGGCCACCGTGCTCGCGCCCACCGGCACCATCGGCTTCATGATGGACTGCGACACGACGGGCGTGGAGCCGGACATCGCGCTGGTGAAGTACAAGAAGCTCGTCGGCGGCGGCATGATGAAGATCGTCAACCAGACGGTCCCCATGGCGCTCAAGCGCCTGGGCTACACCGCCGCCCAGATCGACGACATCGTCAAGTACATCGACGAGCAGGAGACCATCGAGGGCGCCCCGCACCTGCTGGAGCGCGATCTGCCGGTCTTCGACTGCGCCTTCAAGGCGGCGCGGGGCGAGCGCTCCATCCACTACATGGGCCACATCAAGATGATGGGCGCCACGCAGCCGTTCATCTCCGGCGCCATCAGTAAGACGGTGAACGTGCCGAAGGACGCCACCATCGAGGACATCGAGCAGGCGTACCTGGAGAGCTGGCGCCTGGGCGCCAAGGCCATCTCCATCTACCGCGACGGCAGCAAGCGCACGCAGCCGCTGAACACGTCGAAGGACGCGAAGGCCGCCGTCACGGCGCCGAAGGAGGCGGTGGACGCGGCGGTGGCCGCGGCGCTGGCCAGCCGCGCGCCCATGCGCCGGAAGCTGCCCGACGAGCGGCAGGCCATCACCCACAAGTTCGACATCTCGGGCCACGAGGGCTACATCACCGTCGGCCTCTTCGAGGACGGGATGCCGGGCGAGATCTTCCTGGTCATGGCCAAGGAAGGCTCCACCATCTCGGGCTTCGCCGACGCGTTCGCGCAGGCCATCAGCTACGCGCTCCAGTACGGCGTGCCGCTGCAGGCGCTGGTCGACAAGTTCAGCCACGTCCGCTTCGAGCCGTCGGGCATGACGAAGAACCCGGACGTGCGGTTCGCCAAGTCCATCGTGGACTACATCTTCCGGTGGATGGCGTCGAAGTTCCTGTCGCCCGAGGCGCAGTTCCGCGCGGGCGTGAACAACCGGGACGACGTGTCCGAGGGCAAGGCGGCGGTCGCCGTGCCGGCGCCGAAGGCCGCGCCGGCGCCGACGGCCACCGTGAGCCCGACCGGCGCCATCGTGCCGAACCCTTCGTCGTCGTTCGCCGCGATGCAGAACCAGGAGGACGCGCCGCCCTGCACGACGTGCGGGTCCATCATGGTGCGCAGCGGCTCCTGCTACAAGTGCAGCAACTGCGGAACCACGTCAGGCTGTGCCTGATGTGGTTCCCGCGCTGAGCTCGTCGAGGGGCGGCACGACGAGCGGGTGCGGCCTGGAGCGCCGGGACTCCAGTCCCGGCGCCGCCGCGCGCCCAGGGCCGGTGCCATAGCCCGGCCCTTTTTTCGTCCCTGCCAATACACCATGACCCGTGGCACGGTATACCGTAAAACGGTATAGTTCCCCCGTGCCCCCGCCGCCTGTCGATCAGCTGCCGCTCAGCGTCCCGGTGTTCCAGATCCTGCTCTCGCTCGTGGATCAGGACCTGCACGGCTACGCCCTCATCAGGGATATCGAGGCGCGCACGGACGGCGAAGTGCGCCTCACGGCGAGCACGTTGTACGGCGCGGCGGCCCGCCTGCTGGAGGGCGGGCTCATCGAGGAGCTGGAGCCTGAACCCGGCCTCGAGCGCCGGCGGTGCTATCGGCTGACCAGGCCCGGGCGGAAGCTGCTCGAGCGCGAGGCCGGGCGCCTGGCACGGGCCACGCGGTGGGCGGCGGCCAAGCGCCTGCTGCCGCAGCCGAAAGGCGCGCGATCATGACCACGCTCCTTCGCTGGCTCGTGCGCGCTTCGGTGCGACTTCTGCCGTCCCGCTCTCGCGAGCGTGTCGGTGCCGAGTGGGCATGCGTGGTCGACGCCCTCGCCCGAGATGCGCAGGCGCGCGGGGGCGCCGCGGCCGAGCGGCGGTACCTGATGCAGGAACTTGCCGACATGGTGCGGCAGGGCCTGGCGCTGCGCCGGGCGGATCGGTGGTCCCTCCGCGATGCCGTCGCGCGCCTTCCCGACGCGATCCACGACGATTTCAGGGCGAGCCTTCGGCAGTGTCGGAAACGGCCCGCGGCCACGGTTGGTGTCATCGCGACGCTTGCCGTCGCGGTGGCGGCCGTCACCACGACGTACGGGCTGGCCGCTTCAGTGCTGTGGCGGACACTGCCGTTCCCTGCCTCGGAGCGGCTCGTCTTCGTGTGGGAGTCGGGCGATGACGCGTCCGACCCGTTCCGCGTGACCGCGGGCCGGTTCGCCGAGTGGCAACGCGAGTCGCGGTCGTTCGCGTCGATGGCCCTGTTCGGAGCGGCCGGGTTCTCGCTCGACGGGCCCGACGGCAGCCGCCCGGTGAGGGGCGTTCGCGTCTCGGCGTCGTTCTTCGAGACGCTGGGGCTGGCTTCGGTGCTCGGCCGCACCCTGACGGCCGATGACGAGGTGCCCGGACGGCACCGGGTCGTCGTGTTGTCGGAGGGGACATGGCGCAGCCGCTTTGGCGGCGACCCCGGTGTGATCGGCCGGACCGTTCGCCTGAGCGGCGAGCCGTACGAGGTGGTCGGCGTCATGCCGGACGTCGTCACCCCCGGCTGGCCGACGAACCCCGCGCGGGTGGCCGTGGAGCGCGATCTCCGGGAGCTCTGGGTACCGATTCCTCGCACCCCGGAGCTCGCCGCCAACTTCCGCTCGCACGTGTTCGGCGTCGTCGGGCGCCTGCGCGAGGGTGTCTCGGCTGCGGTGGCCGATGCCGAGCTCCAGGCCCTGCGCTCGGCAAGCAGCAACGACCCCCACGTGGGCGTGACGACATCCTTCCGAGAGCAGTTCGTGCGCGACGTGCGCGTGCCGCTGCTGGTGTTGTTTGCCGCCTCCATCGCCGTGTTGCTCGTGGCGTGCGCCAACCTCGCGGCGCTGCAGGTGTCGCGGTTCGAGCAGCGGCGGGTGGAACTGGCCACGCGGCTCGCGCTCGGCGCGGGGCGCATGCGCGTCGCCGGGCTGCTCGCCGTGGATGCGGCGCTCCTCTCGGCGCTCGGCGGAGCGGTCGGCATCTGGCTGGCGCACGTCGCGCTGTCCTGGATTCCGGGGCAGCTTCCGGCCTCCATGCCCTTCGTCACGTCGCCGAGGCTCGATGCGCCGGCCGTCGTGTTCGCCGGCGGCCTGGCGGGGCTGGTGGCGCTCGGGCTCTCGCTCTGGCCGATGGCCCGTGTGTCCGGTGTCTCGCTATCTTCACGCGGGACGACCGTTTCCGGCCAGGCGCGCGTATACCGCTGGCTCGTGGTTGGACAGGTGTCGATCGGCGTGGCCCTGGCCGTGCCCGCATCGCTCCTTGGCCAGTCCCTGGCATCCCTTCGCGCGCGCGAACCGGGGTTTGCGGTCGACGGGGTGCTCGTCGCGGACGTGTCTGCCACGGCCAGCGAGTCGGCCGTGCCTGGTCGCGTTTCCGCCTTCGAGCGCTCGATTCGCGACGTCCTCGCCACCCGGCCTGGCGTCGGCGGCGTGGCGTTCGCCTACGACCATCCTCTGGAGGCCAACTGGACCCAGATCGTGACGCTGGACGGCGATGTGACCGTGCGCGCGAGCGACGAGATCCAGGTCCAGTTGCGCATCGTCAGCCCGAGCTACTTCGAGACGCTCGGCGTGAACATCCTCGATGGCCGCCCGTTCGAGGAGCGCGAAGACTGGCGCGCGCCCGGCGTGGCGGTCGTCAACGAGGCGTTTGCCGCCGCTCATGGGGAGCGCCTCCTCGGCCGGCGGCTGCGCACCAGCGCTGCGACGTCAGCGTGGGGGCCGTCCGTGCCGTCGGACTACGCGATCGTCGGCGTCGCCGAAAACGAGCGATTCCTAGGCCTGGAAGAATCGTCGGCGCCGGCTGTGTACCTGAGTACACTCCAGTTTCCGTTGACCGATGCCAGCGTGCTGGTGCGCGCGGATGCCGGCACCCGACGCGTGGCTGCCGAGCTGCGGCAGGAGATCCGCCGAGCGGAGCCCGACGCCACCGTCGGGCAGGTGAGCGCGCTCGAGGACATCCTGTCCGATCAGCTGGCGTCGCGACGAGTCACAGCCGATGTCGTCAGCGCGTTCGCCCTGGCCGCCGTGGCACTGGCGGCGCTGGGACTGTATGGCCTGATGGCCGTCGTCGTGGCCGCGCGTGTCCGTGAAGTCGGCGTGCGGCTGGCCCTGGGGGCCTCACCTGGTCAGGTGGCCCGCGGAGTGATGATGGAGGGCATCGGCTGGGCCGCCGTCGGCGTGGCGGCGGGCCTCGCGCTCGCGTTTGCCCTGGGCCGATTCGTCGAGCACCTGCTGGTGGACGTGTCGGCGCACGACCCCGTGACGTTGACGGCGGTGTCGCTGGTGCTGTTCGGAACGGCGATCGCGGCGGCCGCGATCCCCGCTCGCCGGGCGGCGCGCATCGATCCCGCGTCGGCCCTGCGCGCCGAAGGCTGACCGCAGCGCAGGATTCACCCGACGCGTGCCGGGCTGTGTCAGGATGGGATGTCATCCCGATGTCCGCGCCGGCTGCTTCCTCCGATTCCCTGCTCGCGATCCTCGAGCGCTACTGGGGCTACTCCTCGTTTCGCCCGCTCCAGCGCGAGGCCATGGAGGCCGTGGTCCAGGGGCGGGATTCGCTGCTCGTGCTGCCCACCGGCGGCGGCAAGTCGCTCTGCTTCCAGGCGCCGGCCCTGGTCCGCGAAGGGCTGGCGCTGGTCATCTCGCCGCTCATCTCGTTGATGAAGGACCAGGTCGACACGCTGGTCGCCAACGGCGTGCCGGCGGCGTGCCTGAACAGCGCGATGGCCGCCGACGATCGGGCGGCGGTGACGGTGGGCCTCCGTGAGGGACGATATCGCCTCCTCTACGTCGCACCAGAGCGCATCGCGGGCGAGGGTGGCGGGTGGTTCTCGTGGCTGCTGAGCACCTGTCCCATCAGCTTCGTGGCCATCGACGAGGCCCACTGCATCAGCCACTGGGGCCACGACTTCCGGCCCGAGTACCGCCAGCTCGGGACGCTGCGTGCCCAGTTTCCACAGGTCAGCTTCCACGCCTTCACGGCCACGGCCACCGCGCGCGTGCGGCAGGACATTGTCCAGCAGCTGGGCCTGAAGGACGCCGTCACGCTGGTCGGGTCGTTCGACCGGCCCAACCTGCTGTACCGCGTGCTGCCGCGCGCGACCATCAAGGCGCAGATCCTGCAGGTGCTGTCCCGCCACCAGGGAGAGGCGGGCATCATCTACTGCCCGACGCGCCGCGAGGTGGACGACACGGCGGCCTGGCTGCAGGAGGAGGGCCTGCGCGTCCGGCCGTATCACGCGGGCCTGAGTGACGAGGAGCGCCACGCCAACCAGGACGCGTTCCTGAACGAGTCCACCGACATCGTCGTGGCCACCGTGGCGTTCGGGATGGGCATCGACCGCTCGGACGTGCGCTTCGTGATTCATGCGGGCGCGCCGCAATCCCTGGAGCACTACCAGCAGGAGGCCGGCCGCGCGGGGCGGGACGGGCTCGAGGCCGAGTGCGTGCTCATCGTGTCGTCTGCGGACTTCCTGCGCTGGCGCGAGATCCTCTCGAAGAGCGGGGAGCTCACAGAGGCCCGTCAGGCCCTGCTGCGCGACATGGAGCGCTACGCCGCCAGCGTCGGCTGCCGGCACAAGCGGCTGGTGGGCTACTTCGGCGAGGTGTACGCGAAGGACGACTGCGGCGCGTGCGACTACTGCCTGGGCGAGCTCGAAACGGTGGCCGACCCGGCGACGCTGGCGCGGAAGATCCTGTCCGCAGTGGCGCGCGTCGGGCAGCGCTTCGGCGCTGCGCACGTCGGGAGCATCCTCCGGGGCCATGCCAGCGAGCAGGTGCGCTCGCGCGGGCACGACACGCTCTCGGTGTTCGGCCTGCTGAAGGACGCATCGGTGGACGAGATCCGCGGCTACATCGATCAGCTGATTGCGCACGGCTTCCTGCAGCAGGCCGGGGATCAGTACCCGGTGCTCCACCTCACGCCGGAGGGAGCCGCGCTGATGAGGGATCCCGCGGCGGCCGGGACGCTGTCGCTCGCGCGCCAGCGGAAGCCGGAGAAGGGCCGTGCGCCCCGGCGATCGAAGGCGGAGGCCGAGTCGTGGGAGGGCGTGGATCGCGCGCTCTTCGAGGAGCTCCGCGCGCTGCGCCTGCGCATTGCCCGGGAGCGAGGGGTGCCACCCTACGTGATCTTCCACGACACCACCCTGCGCGAGCTGGCGCGTATCAAGCCGATGACCGCGGAGGCGCTCCGGCACGTGTACGGCGTGGGAACGCGCAAGGCGGAGGATCTCGGGGCGGCGGTGCTCGACGTGATTGCCTCGGGAGTCGGGAGCCGACCCGCGACGGGAGTCGGGAGCTGAGCTGCAACGGGAACTGAACTGCGACGGGAGGGAACTGCGACGGGAGGGGGAGTGAGCCGCGTCGGGAGTGGGGAGACGGGAGTCGGGATCCGAATAGCGACACGGTTGCGTTTCTGACGGGATACCCCTCCCGATCAGGTCTTTGCGACTCCCGACTCCCGACGGCCGACTCCCGGCAGTACACTGATCACCATGCCCTCCCCCCTCTCGACCCTCGACGGCTTCGACTGGACCACTCCCTTCATCGCGGACGCCTGTGTGCTGCTGCAGCTGCCCGTGCGGCTGGGGCGGCCGGGGCTGAGGCCGCTCATCCCGGGATCCCGTGTGGCGGGACGGGTCGCGCCAGCCGTGCACGCGGGCAGCACGGACGTGTTCCTCGAGGCCATCGCCCTCGCCGCGCGCGGCGACGTGCTGGTCATCGACAACAACGGACGGCTGGACGAGGGCTGCATCGGGGACCTCGTGGCGGGCGAGGCCTTCGTCAGTGGACTGGCGGGACTGGTCGTGGACGGCGCACACCGCGACAGCGCCGCGATCCGCGCGATGGGCATCCCCGTCTGGTCGCGCGGCACATCGCCCACCGGCCCGCTCGAGCTCAGGCGGCGACATGCGACGGCCCTCGAGGCCGCCACCTGCGGACCGACGACGGTCACCCGCGAGGACGCGGTGTTCGCGGACGAGGACGGCGTGGTCTTCGTGGCGCTGGCCGAGTGCGCAGGCGTGATTGCCGCCGCGCGCGACATCGCCGCCCGTGAGCAGGCGCAGGCCGCGCGTCTGATGGCAGGAGAGCTGCTCCGCGACCAGCTGCAGCTGGCCGACTACCTGCAGAAGCGCGATGCCGATCCCGACGTCACGTTCCGCGCACACCTGAAATCGATGGGCGGGGCGATCGAGATCTGAACGCCGAGCGCACGCGCCGGAGACTGGGACGCAGACGCCGCAGATAACGCAGACGCCGCAGATCACGCAGACGCCGCAGATCACGCAGGCGCCGCAGATCACGCAGACGCCGCAGATCACGCAGGGGCCGCAGATAACGCAGGCGCCGCAGATAACGCAGAGGTCGCGGACAACGCAGAGGCCGCAGACGACGCAGGGGCCGCAGACGACGCAGGGGCCGCAGACAACGCGAGTGAGTGCCACGGTTAGTTGAAATTCGGGTGACGCCCCCGTATACGAGTGAGTGTTGTTCCTGGCAGAACGGCCCACTTCAAGGAGTCGTCACCCATGGGCACGCGCCGTACGACAGATCCGGAAGAGAGGACAGCGGCAACCGTGGCGCCGGTCGCTGTGGCGACCGTAGCCGAGGTCGATGCTCGCGTCGCATTGATTCAGACCCTGATCCCGGTGGGCCTCGAGGCCTTCCACGCCGAGCTGCAGCGTGAGCTCGTGAGCGTGGTCGGCGAGCGGTATGCTCGCATGGGCCGGCAGCCCGGCCTGGTGCGCTGGACGCCGCGAGCCGGGTCTACCTGGCGGACCAGAAGCTGCCGATCACCGTGCCGCGCGTGCGCGACCGCCGACACAATCGCGAAGTGCCCCTGCCCACATATCCGCAGTTCCAAGTGCCGCGGCAGCTGGACACGGGGTTGCTGCAGCGAGTGCTGGGGGGACTCGCGACGCGGGAGTATGCCCGGTGCGCGGAGGCGGTGCCCGCGGCCTTCGGGCTCAGTGCCTCCTCCGTCTCGCGTCGGTTCATCCGCGCGAGTGCGCGCCAGGTGCAGGCGCTGCTGGAGCGCCGGCTCGATAGCGAGACGTTCCTGGCGATCGTGATCGACGGGAAGACTTTCGCGGACGACGGGATGGTCACGGCGGTGGGCGTGACCCTCGACGCCGGAAGGTCGTCCTTGGCTTCGTCCAGGCCGCCACGGAGAATCGGCGCGTCTGTGCGGCGTTCCTCCGTGGGCTGGTGGAGTGCGGGCTCCGCGCGGAGGAAGGGCTGTTGGCGGTCACCGATGGCGCGAAAGGGCTCCACGCGGCGGGGTCTTTCGCGAGCTCGGGATCAGCTTGAAGACCACGAACCTGCTCGAATCGATCCACGCGAAGGTGGAGACGCGCGTCCAGCGGGTGGATCATTGGCGCAGCAGCGACCAGGAGCAGCGCTGGCTCGCCACGGCGCTCCTGGACCTGGAGCCGCAGCTACGCCGCATCAGGAACTATCAGGCCTTGCCACTGCTGCGGCAGGTGGGCACTGCAACAGCATGTGACGAAGGAGAAGACGTCAGCCGCGTAAACCAGGGCACCGTCACCCAATGTCAACTACGAATGGCATTGAACAGACAACGCAGAAGCCGCAGATGAAACGCAGATCAAGACATCAAGGTCGCGTGGCCCTGGGCCAGGAGGAGCAGCCGCCGAGTTCCAGGAACGTTATCTGCTTGAGTCCGCCTGCTCGATTACCCCGCTGCCTCATCTGCGGTCCTCTGCCTCATCTGCGTTCCTCTGCCTCATCTGCGTTCCTCTGCGTCCTCTGTGTTCCTCTGCGGCCCCCGCGTCTGCGGCATCTGCGTGATCTGCGGCGTCTGCGTGATCTGCGGCGTCTGCGTGATCTGCGGCGTCTGCTTGATCTGTGGTGTCTGCGTGATCTGTGGTGTCTGCGTGATCTGCGGCGTCTGCGTGATCTGCGGCGTCTGCGTGTTCTGCGGCGTCTGCGTGATCTGTGGTGTCTGCGTGATCTGCGGCGTCTGCGTGATCTGCGGCGTCTGCGTGATCTGTGGTGTCTGCGTGATCTGTGGTGTCTGCGTTATCTGCGGCGTCTGCGTTATCTGCGGCGTCTGCGTCCCTCTGTGTTCATCTGCGTTCCTCTGCGGATCCTTTCGGGGTCGGCGGGAATCCATGTCCTGCTTTGACCTCGCGAATCTGGAGGATGTGCCGCTGCGCGTGTGACGAGATCATCAGGAACCACTGGTAGACATCCATGTTCCCGTTCATCAGCTTGCGGCCGCGGAGGTCGTCCTGCGACGTGCGCGCCTTCTCCAGCATCGTGGCGCGAAGTCTCCTGAACGACGCCAGGGCCTCCGCGGCGGTCTTGAAGCGCCCGTCGGGCACGCGCGCCTCTCCCGTGGTCGTGCGGTTGGTGCGATCGATGCCGTACCACAGGATCGCCGCGTCGGTGGTCTCGGCCTTGTAGCCCGCCGCCGGCGCCTGCAGCGAGTCCTCCAGCTGCTTCCAGTACTGCGGCTCGGCGATGCCCAGGTGCTCGACCACGTCCTTGATGGACCAGGCCGTGGGCGACGGCCTGAAGGAAAGCTGGGCATCCGTCAGGCCCTCCAGCTCGCTCACGAGCCAGCTTTCGGTCATCTCGAGGTGCGACACGAGGCGTTGGCGGTCGCCGGCCGTCATTGGATCGGCGGCAGCCGCTGCGGCTACGAAGAGCAGAGCGAGAGGAAGGAACCCGCGCAGGATTCGGGAGGCAGTGCTTTGCATGCACGCACGATCTCCCCGGACCGCCACCGGGTCAACGGCCCTGTGACGAGCGGCGGGCCGGGCGACGCCGTTGTGCACTGGGAGGGGACCGGTCTCGCCAACCGATCCGGAACCTTGACTGTTCAAGGCTATGTAGCAATACTACACAGCCATGCGACGCCTCAGCCTGACTGCCGTCAGCATTCTGCAGGCCATCGTGGATGGCGCCGTCTATGGGTTCGACATCATCGATCGGACGGGCCTTCCCAGCGGAACGGTCTATCCCGCGCTGAGCCGGCTCGATCGCGATGGCTATGTCAGATCCACCTGGGAGGACGATGAGGACGCGCGCGCGGAGGGCCGTCCGGCCCGACGCAACTACCAGCTGACGGCGCCCGGCGTGCGCGCGCTGGCCGAGACCACCCGCCACTACCGGGCCCTCCTGCCGGCGCTCGGCAGAAGGCCCGCCCGGGGACGGGCCTGACCCATGCGGCGCGTGGACCTCGCCATCGTCCGGCTGGCCGCACCCGTTGTGCCAGACGACATCCGCCGCGACTGGCAACGCGAGTGGGAGGCCGAGTTGGCCGTCGAACATCGTCGGGGCCGCAGCGGGGCCGCCCGTTCCGCGAGGGCTCTCGGTGCCGTGGTGCACGCCTGCTGGCTCAGATGGGATCGCTGGAGGTGGGACGTGATCTGGAACGACCTCAAGTACGCCGCGCGCTCGCTCCGGAAGCGGCCCGGTTTCACAGTCGCGGCCGTGCTCAGCCTGGCCGTGGGCATCGGCGCCAACGCCGCCATTTTCGGCGCCGTGCGCGCCGTGCTCCTGCGGCCCCTCCCGTTTCCGAATCCCGAGGCGCTGGTGGCGGTCTCCACCACGACGATGGAGAGACCGGACGCGGCGGGGGGCGCGAGCTCCCCGCCCGATTTCACCGATTGGCGGCGTGAGGTTCGGGGCTTCGCCGGAATGGCGGCCATTGTGGCAGGCGCCAGCGCGATCACCGGCGATGGTCCGGCCGAACAGGCCCCGAGCGCCAACGTCACGGGCAGCTTCTTCGAGGTGCTCGGCGTACCCGCGCTCTATGGCCGCACGCTCGAGCCGGGCGACGACCCCGTGGGGGCGCCCGATGTCGTGGTGCTGGGACACGCGCTCTGGCAGCGCCGCTACGGCGGCCGCCGCGACATCATCGGCTCCACGATGACCCTCGACAGCCGGCCGTTCCAGGTGGTTGGCGTCATGCCCGCCGGATTCGCGTATCCCCTCGGTGCAGACCTCTGGGTCCCGCAGCGTTTCTCGGACGAGGATCTCCGGACCCAGCGAGGAGCCCAGTATCTCGACGTCATCGCGCGGCTCGCGCCCGGTGTGACGCTGCTGCAGGCGCGGGATGAGATGCGGGCGTTCGCGCGCCGCCTTGCGGAAGTGCACCCTCGCACCAACAACGACCGCACCATCGCCCTGCATCCCATGCGCGAGGCGCTGGTGGGGGACGTGCGTACCGCCATGCTCCTGATGCTCGGCGCCGTCGGCCTCGTGCTCCTCATCGTCTGCGTGAACGTGGCCAACCTCGTGCTGACGCGCGCGCTCGGGCGTCGCCGCGAGTGGGCCGTGCGCATGGCGCTTGGCGCCGGCCGGGCACGCCTCGTACGGGGGCTGCTGGCGGAGAGCGGGCTCCTCGCGGCCGTGGGCGGGCTCGCCGGGCTGGTGGTGGCGATGTGGGTCTCGAGGCTCATCGCGACGCTCGAAGGCAGCGTGGGCATTCCGCTCCTCGATCAGACGCGCGTGGATGGCACCGTCGCCCTGTTCACCCTCGCGGTGTCTGGCCTGGCTGCTGCGGCGTTCGGGACAGTCCCGGCCTGGCACGCTTCGAAGGGCCTGGACGCGGCGCGGGGCATCCGCGCGGAGGGCGGCGGCACCACGGGCGACCGCCCCCGGCAGCGCCTGCGCGGCGCGCTCATCGTCATGGAGGCCGCGCTGGCCGTCGTGCTGCTGGTGGGCGCGGGCCTCCTGATGCGCAGCTTCCTGGGCCTGGTCGCCGTGGACCTCGGCTTCTCGCGCGAGCGCGTGCAGACGTTCAACCTCTCGCTGCCCGAGCTCACGTATCCCACGCCGTCGGCGCGGGCGGCCGTGGTCGACACGCTGCTGTCCCGCGTGCGCGCGCATCCCGAGGTGGAGGCGGCAGCCGCCGTCTTCGGATTGCCGCTCAGCAATTTCGGCTACGTGATCTCGATGTCCACGCTCGACGACCGGGCGCTGGACGACAAGGAGTCCATGGAGCGCTCGCTCCAGGTGCGGGTCGTGACCCCGGACTATTTCAAGGCGATGGGGATTCCCATCCGGCGCGGCCGGGCATTCGGTGACGCGGACCGCCTGGGGGCGCCGCCGGTGGTGCTGGTCAACGAGACGGCGGCTGCACGGCTGTGGCCTGGCCAGGATCCGCTCGGCCACTCGTTCACGATCGGCACGCGTCTCGGGTACAGGGAGACGCGCGCGGGTGGGACCGTCGTCGGTGTGGCGGGCGACGTGCGGGACTTCGGGCCGGCCCGCGCCGTTCGCCCGACGGTGTACCTGGCGCACGCACAGCGGCCCGTGAACTTCGTCACCATCGTGGTGAAGGCGCGGTCCGATCCGGGCCCGCTCGTGCCGACGTTGAACGGCATCGTGGCCACCCTGGATCCCAATCTGCCCCTCTACCGGGTGCGCACGATGGAGCAACTCGCCACGGAGGCCGTGGCGCAGCCACGGCTGTTCCTGATGCTGCTGGCGGTCTTCGCGGTCGCGGCCGTGCTGCTGGCGGCGGTCGGCATCTACGGAGTGATGGCTCACGCCGTCAGTCAGCGCACGCGTGAGATTGGCCTGAGGATTGCGCTGGGGGCGGAGCGAGGGACGGTGCTGCGCATGATCGTCGGGCAGGCGATGACGATGGCCGTCGTCGGCCTGGCGATGGGCCTGGCGGGTGCCACGGCGACCGGGCGGCTCATGCAGGGCCTGCTGTTCGGCGTCACGCCCTTCGACCCGCTCACGTTCCTTGCGGCCGGCGCGGGATTCGCGGGCGTGGCTCTCGTGGCCAGCGCGCTGCCGGCGCTGCGCGCCTCGCGCGTCGATCCGGCCGAGGCTCTGCGGGAGTCCTAGCGTCATCACGGCAGGGGTGAGGGGCGATATACAATTGCCTCACTCACCCAATGACCAGGCAGTACTGCCATGTTGGCTCGCGCACGATCGCGTACCTCGATTCGGTTCCCGGCGCCTCGGAACTCCGCACCATCGTCCTGCTGCACGCGTTCCCGCTGGGCGCGGGTATGTGGGAGCCGCAGATTCGCAGCATCCCGAAGGGGTGGCGATTGATCACGCCGGATCTCAGCGGGTTCGGCGGCACCTCGGAAGCGGGAGGCTCCTCGCCCTCGATGGACGACTACGCCCGGGACGTCATCGACCTGCTCGGCGCGCTCGGCATCACGCGAGCCGTGGTCGGCGGGTGCTCGATGGGCGGCTACGCGACGTTCGCCGTCATCCGGAAGGCGCCCGAGATGGTCGAGGCGGCCGTACTGGCCGACACGCGAGCGGGCGCGGACTCGCTCGAGGGCCGGGCGAACCGGCGCAGCATGCTGGCGCTTGTGGATCGGGAAGGGGCATCGGGCGTGGCCCGCGAGATGATGCCGAAGCTCCTGGGCCGCACGACGCGCGGGACGGACACCGCCGTCGAATCCACCGTCCGGCGACTCATCAAGCAGCAGTCGCCCGAGGGCATCCGCGGGGCCATCCAGCGGATGATGGACCGGCCCGACTCGATGCCCACGGTGTCGTCGCTGAAGGTTCCTGTGCTGGTCCTGGTCGGGGAGGAAGACGAGCTGACGCCGGTGGAGGAGTCACGCCGGATCGCGGCGGCCATCCCGGGGGCGCGCCTGGAGATCATCCCGCTGGCCGGGCACCTCGCCAACCTCGAACAGCCCGGGCCGTTCAACGCCGCCCTGGTCGCGTTCCTGGCCTCACTCTCATGAAGACCTTGATCCCGGCGGTGCTCGCCGTGCTCGCCGCGCTCGTCCTGGCGACCGGCACGGGCGCGCAGGACGCGCCGCCGCCTTCCGTGGATCCGCTGCACCGCGCGTTCGACGGCATCCTGGACATCTACGTGCGCGACGGGCTGGTGTACTACCAGGCGCTCAAGCTCGAGCGCGCGCGCTTCGATCGGTACGTGGCGAGCCTGGGCGAGACCGACGTTCCCGAGAGCTGGGACCAGAAGCGCCGGCTGGCCTTCTGGATCAACGCCTACAACGCGTTCGTGCTGCGGACGGTCATCGATCACTATCCCATCCGCGGCCGCGCGGCGGCGTATCCGCCCAACAGCATCCGCCAGGTGCCCGGGGCGTTCGAGCGCCGGCAGTTCCGCGCCGCCCGCCGCATGGTCACCCTCGATCAGATCGAGAAGGACATCATCGTCCCCCTGGGCGACGCCCGCGCGCTGCTGGCCCTCGGCCGCGGCGCTCTGGGCGGCGGCCGGCTGAAGAGCGAGGCTTACACGGCCGAGCGGCTGGACGAACAGCTCGACTCGATGCTGCGCGAGGCCGTGGACCGCCGAGAGCTGGTGTTCGTGGACCCGCAGAACGGGGTCGTCAGCGTCAACCCGATGTTCTCGTGGCGCGAGCGCGCCTTCATCGAGGCGTTTGCCGGCAAGGCGGCGCCGGAGTTTGCGGCCCGCAGTCCCCTGGAGCGCGCCCTGCTCGGCCTCATCGCGCCGGTGGTGGTGCGGTCGGAGGCGGAGTTCCTGAAGGCGAACCGCTTCCGTGTGGCCTTCCACGACTTCGACTGGCGGCTGAACGATCTGACACGAAGGTAGGGCACGAAGGGTCAAGAGACGGCGGTTCAAAGCACGAAGGTTCGAAGCACAAAGGTTCAACGCACAGATGGATCTCGGGTTGAGCGGCAAGGTGGCGGTCGTGACGGGCGGCAGCCGGGGGTTGGGGCTGGCGGCGGCGCATGCGCTGGCGGCGGAGGGGTGCCGCGTGGTGATCGGCGCGCGCGGTCTCGCGCAGCTGACGGAGGCGGCCGACCAGATTCGCGCACGCCACGGCCGCGGGACGAAGGTGCTCGCGGTCACCTGCGACGTGTCCACGACCGAGGGCGTGGATCACCTCATCGAGTCGGCGGTCGTGGAATGCGGCGGCGTGGACGTGCTGGTGAACAACGTTGGCGTCGGGCGCGGGAGCACGCTCGAGCGCACGTCCGACGCGGAGTGGCGCGAGGCGTTCGATCACACGCTGTTTCCCGCCATCCGCTGCTCGCAGCTGGCCCTGCCGCACATGCGGCAGCGGGGCGGCGGCGTCATCGTCATCATCTCGTCCATCTACGGGCGCGAAGCGGGCGGCCGCATGACCTACAACGTCGTGAAGGCGGCCGAGATCAGCCTCACCAAGTCGTTGGCCCAGCAGCTGGCCCCGGACGGGATCCGCGTCGTGGGCGTGGCGCCCGGATCCATCCTCTTCGAGGGCGGATCGTGGTGGAAGCGCCAGCAGGAGGATCCGAAGGGCATCGCCGAGTTCATCGCGCGCGAGCTGCCCTTCGGGCGGTTTGGCACGCCGGAGGAGGTGGGCAGCGTCGTGGCGTTCCTCTCGTCCCCGCGCGCCAGCTGGATCAGCGGCACCACCGTCGTCGTGGACGGCTGTCAGTCACGGATGTTCTAGAGGGGTGCGGGCAGGTGCGAGCGGGTGCGGGCAGGTGCGAACAGGTGCGAGCGGGCTGCGGGCGCGCACTATAATCGAGGCGTGCCTGACGGCGCCGACCTTCAGGGAGCCTCCATCCTTCAGTACCGCGTGGTCGACCGCCTGGGCAGCGGGGGCATGGGCCAGGTGTACCTCGCGGAAGACACGCGCCTGGGCCGGCGCGTCGCGCTGAAGTTCCTCGCCCCCGCGCTCGGCGCCAATCCCGAGTCGCGCGCGCGGCTCGTCCGCGAGGCGCAGGTGGCCGCGCAGCTGCGCTCGCCGCACATCGCCGTGGCGTACGACCTGGTCGAGCACGACCGGGGCCTCTTCATCGCCATGGAGTACGTGGAGGGCGAGCTCCTCTCCGCCCGCATCGCCCGGGGCCCGCTCTCCGCGGCCGACAGCCTCGACATCGCCATGCAGGTGGCCGATGCCCTGGACGAGGCCCACCAGCTCGGCATCGTCCATCGCGACATCAAGAGCGCGAACCTGATGATCACGTCGCGGCAGCTGGTGAAGGTCCTCGATTTCGGCCTCGCCAAGAACGTGCCCTCTCGCGACGCGCACGTCACGCAGGCCTCCCTGACGATGGCCGGAATGGTCGTGGGCACGCTGAACTACATGCCCCCGGAGCAGTTGAGGGGAGGGCCGGTGGACCACCGCGCGGACCTGTTCTCGCTCGGTGTGGTGCTCTACGAGATGCTCACCGGCCACCTGCCGTTCGCCGGCGAGTCGATGGCCGATGTCGCGGACCGCATCCTCAACCGGGAGCCGGAGGCCATCGGGCGCTACACGTACAGCGTCCCCTCCGACGTGGAGACGATCGTCCGCAAGGCGCTGGAGAAGGATCCCGACTTCCGTTACCAGTCCGCGCGCGAGTTCTACGTGGACCTGGCGAACGCGCGCCGCCGCCAGCGCGACCAGCCCTTCGCGGCCTCGTCGGCGTGGCGCGGCCCGCTCGACTTCTCGGACCCGGCGTCGGCGCTGCCGGTGCTGCAGGCCGGCCATGCCGGGGGCGACCGTTCGGTGGCCGTCCTGGCGTTCACCAACATCACGGGCGACGCGGCGGACGAGTGGGTCGGACAGGGCATCGCCGAATCGCTCACCGCCGACTTCGCGAAGATTGGCGGCCTCACGGTGATCCCGCGCGAGCACGTCTTCGAGCTGCAGCGGAACCTCGGAGTCGGCGGCCGCGGCGCCGACGAGCGCCAGTCGCTGGACCTCGGACGCCGGCTCGAGGCGGCGTTCGTCGTGACCGGTGCCTACCAGCGCCTGCGGGACCGCGTGCGCGTCACCGCGCAGGTGATCGAGGTGCCGACCGGGCGGTCGGCGGCCACCGTCAAGCTGGATGGCACGATCGACCAGATCTTCGAGCTGCAGGACCAGCTCGTGCAGGAGCTGGCGCGCACGGGCATGGAGCGCGATCTCGGGACCGCGGAGCTGCAGGCCATCGAGGGCGACACCGACGTGTCGGTCGAGGCCTTCGAGGCGTTCTCGCGCGGCATGCTGAACCTCCGCATGGCCAGCCGCGACTCGGTCGATCGGGCCATCGGCCTGTTCGAGCGGGCGCTGGATCTCTCGCCCGGCTACGTGGAGGCGATGATCGCCCTGGGAAGCGCCCTGGACCTGAAGGGCACGTTTCTCTCGATGCCGGATCTGCTCGAGCGCAGCCTGGGCCTGTTGAGGCAGGCCGTGGCGCTCCGCCCCGACTCGGCCGAGGCGCATATCCGCCTCGGCGAGACGCTCGCCGACCTCGGCCAGGTGGACGAGAGCATCGCCGAGATGCACGAAGGCCTGCGGCTCTCGCCCGACAACCCCGAGGCCCACGCCAGCCTGGCGCGGAACTACTGGATGGGGAAGGGCGACATCGACCTGGCCATCGCGCACTTCAGACGTACCCTCGCGCTCAACCCCGACGCGGGCTACACGCACCTGCAGCTGGCCCTGCTGTACGCCTACCGCGGCGACCTGGACGATGCCGAGCGCGAGGCGCGCGCGGCGGTGGTGCTGCAGGAGCAGGCCATGTCGGGCACGCGCGGGCTGCTGATCGTCGGCGCCCGCTCGCGCCTGGGCTATGTCTTCTACCGGCGCGGCCAGTACGAGGAGGCCATTCGCGAGTACCGTCGGGAGCTCGACTTCGTCTCGATGAGCGATCACGCGCTCCGCGAGCGGACGACGATCGAGCTCTCACAGAAGCTCGCGGCGGCGTACCAGCGGATGGGCGACGGGGACAACGCGCAACTCCACTTCGACCGCGCCGTGAGAGCTTTCGATCAACGCCTCGCCGGCGGCGCCGACGACCCGTACACGCGCTACTACATGGCCGCGCTGTACGCGATGCGCGGTGACGTGGAGCACGCACAGAAGCACCTGGAGCGCCCGCTCGCCGAGCTCGGCCCGTATACGCGCTGGCGCCTGCCGCGGGACCCCGACTTCGATGGCATTAGAGATCAGCTGTCCCTTGGTGCTTGATGACTGGCGATCGACGATTCATTGACAATCGCGCGACTGGGGCATCGATCAGTCAATGCCACATTCGCGAATGCACAATCGCTCAATCGCCAATCGTCAAAGAATCGTCAATCACCAATCGGCAATCATCAATGAGCCACCGCGTGGCTCAGCTCAGCCCGCCACAGCTCCCGTCAGCCTGAGGATGGCCAGGGCGAGCACCTTCGTGGAAGCGACCAGGTCGTCCACGCGGCAGTACTCGTCCGGCTGGTGTGCCTGCTCGAGCTGGCCGGGGCCGTAGGCCACGCAGTGCGGGACGCCGGCGATGCGCGCCACGTGCTTGTGGTCGTAGGTGCCGGGGCTCGCGACGCGCGTGGCCTTCCGGCCGAGGACGCGGCCCACGCCCGCCTCGATGGCCGCGATGACGGGGGAGTCGTCCGGCGTGCGCGTGGGGTGCACGACCATCAGGTCGCGCAGCGCGTATTCGACACGCGGCACCCGCGCGCGCACGCGGTCCAGCATCGCCTGCACCTCTCGCTTCGTCTGGTCGAAGCCCTCTTCGAGCAGGAATCGCCGATCGAAGACGGCACGGCAGACGTCGGCCACGCACGGTGTCTGGATGCCGTCCACGGGCTGGCCGCCAGAGATGCCGTTGACGTTGATGGTCGCCTGGCGGGCACCGTCCGGCACGACGGGCACCTCCGTCCGCCTGGCGGCCAGCGCCGGCAGCAGCTCCTCGCGAATCGCCTGCAGCAGGTGGCCCATGCCGTCGATGGCGCTCACGCCAAGGAACGGCATGCTGCCGTGCGCGATGTGCCCGCGGGCCGCCACCTCGAACCAGTACACCCCCCGGTGTCCCACGCACACCCGGTCCACGTTCAGCGGCTCCGGGATGATGCAGTAGTCCGTTCGCGTGGACGAGATGCGGCCGTGCTCGGCCAGCCAGGCCACGCCGGCGAAGCCGCCGCTCTCTTCGTCCACCGTGCCGCTCACCTCGATGGTACCGGGCACCGGCACCCCTGCACGACGGATGGCCTCGGCCGCGAAGGCCGCGGCCGCGATGCCCGCCTTCATGTCGCACGAGCCGCGGCCGTAGATCTTCCCGTCCCTGACCACGCCCCCGAACGGATCCAGCGTCCACCCCTCGCCAGCCGGCACGACGTCGAAGTGGCCGTTCAGGTGGACCGTGGGCCGCGCCGCCAGGCCGGTGCGCGTGCCGATGACGTTCAGCCGCGGGTGCCGGGCCGTGTGTTCGGGTCGTCCCTCGGCGGCGAAGTACTCGATGTCGAAGCCGAGGCGGGCCAGCGTGTCGCCGATGAAGCGCGCGCACTCCTCGTAGTGCTCGCCGGGAGGGTTGACGGTGGGGATGCGCACCATGTCGGCGGTGAACGCCACGATCTCATCCGTGGCGCGCTCCACCTCGACGAGCACGCGATCGATCAGGTGTGACGATGCAGGCACGACGAGCCATCGTGACCGGAACGCCTGCCGTGGTCAATCCTTGACGGTTCTGCGGTTATGATCTCCGTTCATGCGCGTGCCCGCGACCCCTGGCTTCCTCTGCCTCTTGGCCATGGCCTGCGTGAACGGCCAGACCCCGGCACCGTCGGCATCGACGACGACGGCCTCGACGCCGGCGGCGGCATCGACCGCGCCGGCGCCGGCCGGGGGCAACCGGACGCTCACCGCGGTGGCGGGCATCAAGGTCGGGCATCACACGCTCACCGAGCGGCCCACGGGCTGTACCGTCGTGCTCGTCGACGGCCAGGGCGCCGTTGGCGGCGTGTCGCAGCGCGGCGGTGCGCCCGGCACCCGGGAGACCGACCTGCTCGATCCCGGCAACATGGTCGACAAGGTGAACGCGGTCGTCTTGTCGGGCGGCAGCGCGTTCGGGCTCGATGCGGCCACGGGCACCGTTCGCTGGCTCGAGGAGCACGACATCGGCTGGGACGTGCGCATCGCGAAGGTGCCCATCGTCCCGGCGGCCATCCTGTTCGACCTCCCGGTCGGCGGCAACCCGAAGATCCGCCCGACGGCGGACTGCGGTTACCGCGCGGCGGGCACCGCGTCATCGGCCCCTGTGCTGGAGGGCTCGGTCGGCGCGGGAGCCGGCGCGACCGTGGGGAAGAGCGGCGGGCCGGGCCGCGCGATGAAGGGCGGGCTCGGCAGCTACAGCATCACCTTGCCCAATGGCCTGAGCGTGGGCGCCATCGTTGCCGTGAACGCCGTGGGCGACATCATCGACCCGGACACCGGCGCGGTCGTGGCCGGCGTTCGCAACCCCGATGGCAGCTTCGCGGACGCGCGCACGCTGCTGCGCACGGGGCAGACCGGCCCGCGCCCGCGCGCGGCCGAGAACACCACCATCGGCCTGGTGGCCACCAACGCGAAGCTCACCAAGGCCCAGGTGAGCCGCATGGCCCTGATGGCCGACGACGGGTTCGCGCGCGCGATCTTCCCGGCGCACACGCAGGGCGACGGCGACACGGTCTTCGCCCTCGCGACGGGGCAGTGGAACGGGGAGGTGGACATCTCGCAGATCGGGGCGCTCGCGGCTGACGTGATGGCGCGCGCCATTGTCCGCGGGGCCACCGAGGCGACGGGCATCCCCAACCTCCCGGCCGCGCGGGACCTGAAGAAGTAACGGCGCGGTGAACGTCTACCTCGTGCTGCTCGTGGCCTACGCGGTCGTCCTGACCGGCGTGGGCCTGTGGGTTGCGCGCCTCGTCCGCGGCAGCAGCGACTTCTTCGTGGCGGGCCGCTCGCTCACGGCCCCGCTGCTCTTCTCCACGGTCCTGGCGTCGAACATCGGGGCAGGGTCCACCGTCGGCGCGGCCGGGCTCGCCTACGGCGACGGCATCAGCGCCTGGTGGTGGAACGGCTCGGCGGCCATCGGCTCGATTGCCCTCGCCTGGTGGGTGGGGCCCCGCATCTGGACCCTGGCCGAGCGGCACGGTTTCTACACAGTCGGCGACTTCCTCGAACACCGGTACGGCCGGCCGGTGCGGGGCCTCGTGTCGGCGCTCATCTGGGTCGGCACGCTGGCCATCCTCGCGGGACAGCTCATTGCCGGCGCGGCCGTGCTCGAGGTCGTGGCCGACGTGCCGCGGGCGTGGGGGACGGCCATCGGTGCCGCGGCCATGCTGGTGTATTTCGTCGCCGGTGGCCTGCTGAGCTCGGCGTGGGTGAATGCCGTGCAGCTGGTCGTGCTGCTGGTCGGCCTGTTGGCCGCGGTGCCCATGGTCCTCTCGAAGGCCGGCGGGCTCGCGGGCATTGCCGCAGCCGCGCCGCCGCACTACTGGGACTTCTGGCACACGACGGGCCCCGGCTCGGGGATCACGCTGCTGGCGATGCTGGGCCCCGCATTCATCATCTCGCCCGGGTTGCTCCAGAAGGTCTACGGCGCTCGGAACGCGCGCGCGGTGCGCGCCGGCGTGGGCATGCAGGCCCTGGCGCTGGGGCTGTTCGCCTTCATTCCCGTGCTGCTCGGCATGTCGGCGCGCGTGATCGCCCCGGACGTGGCGAGCCCGAACCTGGTGCTTCCCACCGTGCTCGTCGAGGCGCTGCCCGTCTGGTTGGGCGCCCTGGCCCTGGCCGCCGTGTTCTCGGCCGAGGTCAGCACGTGCGATGCCATCTTGTTCATGCTGGCGACATCGCTCTCGCAGGACCTGTACAGGCAGTTCGTCAACCGGCAGGCGGATGACAAGACCATCCTGCTCGTGGCGCGGCTGGCCGCCATCGGCGGTGGGGCGATCGGGGTGATGCTGGCCATCCAGCTGCCGACGGTCATCGGCGCGCTCAGCATCTTCTACACGCTGCTGGGCGTCAGCCTCTTCGTGCCGGTCCTGGCGGGCCTGTACGTCCGGCGTGCCGGCACGCCCGAGGCGCTTGCCGCCATCGTGGCCGGCGTGTCGTTCGTGCTGGCCGTGCAGTTCTCGGGACAGGCCGGGCGCGCGGTCTGGACCAACCCGAACGTGGGAGGATTGACAGCGGCCGCGCTGGCGTTGCTTGCCGTGATGGCCGTGCGAGGAATCACGCGGAGGAGATGAGGAGCGACGATTTCGCCAGGGAGGGCGCACCCGGCCCCACATGGTTGAATCTGCGTCATCTGCGCAATCTGCGTATTCTGCGGCTCTCCCCATCTGCGTCGTCCATCGGGAGGATTCATCCATGTTCAGGCTGGACGGGAAGTTCGTGGCAGTCGTGGGCGCCGGCAGCGGTATCGGCGAAAGCGTGGCCCTGGCTGCGGGCGCGCAGGGCGCGCACGTGACCTGCCTCGATCTCAACGCCGCGAGCGCCGCGGCCGTGGCGGAGAAGATCGCCGCCGCCGGCGGCAAGGCGGAGGCGGGGCCGTTGGACCTCGGCGACCAGGCCCAGATCATCGCCGCCTTCGATGGCGTGGCGCAGAAGCACGGCCGGTTCGACGGGCTGGTGTGCACGCCGGCGATCAACGTGCGGAAGCCCATTCTCAAGTACACCCTGGCGGAGTTCGACAAGGTCGTGAGCCTGAACCTGCGCGGCAACTTCGCCGCGCTGATGGCGGCGGGCCGCCTCATGACGGCGCAGGGGGCCGGCAGCATCGTGCTCTTCTCGTCCATCCGATCGGTCGCCACCGAGCCGGGCCAGTCGGTGTACTCGATGACCAAGGCGGGCATTCTGCAGCTGGCCCGGACCGCGGCCGTCGAATGGGGCCCGCTCGGCGTGCGCGTGAACGCCGTGGGGCCCGGGGTGGTGGAGACGCCGCTGACGGCGCCCATCAAGGCCAACGCCGAGTGGTACAACGCGTACGCGATGAAGAACCCGCTGCAGCGCTGGGCCCAGCCGGGCGAGATGGCGGGGCCCACGGTGTTCCTGCTCTCGGACGCGGCCAGCTACGTGACCGGCACCATCATCTACGCCGACGGCGGATGGCTGGCAGCCGACGGCCGCTTCACACCGCCGGGGATGTAGGCCATGGCCGTTCCGAGATACCGTATTGCCGTCATCCCGGGGGACGGGATCGGGCAGGAGGTCACGCCCGCCGCGCTGGCCGTGATCGACGCGGTGGCCCACCGTGCGGGCATCGCGCTGGAGACGGTCGAGTATCCCTGGGGATGCGACTACTATCGCGAGACGGGCCGCATGATGGCGCCCGATGCGCTCGATCGGCTCCGCGAGGCCGATGCCATCTACCTCGGCGCCATCGGCCACCCGTCGGTGCCGGACCACGTGTCGGTGTGGGAGCTCATCCTGCCCATCCGGCAGCGCTTCGAGCAGTACGTGAACCTGCGGCCGATGCGCCTCCTGCCCGGCGTGTCCTGCCCGCTGGCCGGCCGGGGGCCCGCCGACATCGACATGGTGTGCGTGCGCGAGAACAGCGAGGGCGAGTACGCCGGCGTCGGCGGGCGCGTCCACCGCGGCACCCCACGCGAGGTCGCGGATCAGACCGGCGTCTTCACGCGTGCCGGTATCGAGCGGGTGGTCCGCTACGCGTTCCGCCTCGCGCAGTCGCGCCCGCGAAAGATGCTGGCGAGCGCCACGAAGTCGAACGCCTTGCAGCACTCGATGGTGCTGTGGGACGAGGTGGTCGAGCAGCTGGGGGCGGAGTACCCGGACGTGGCCGTCCGGAAGTACCATGTGGACGCGCTGGCGGCCCGCATGGTGACGCATCCGCACACGCTCGACGTGATGGTGGCGTCCAACCTGTTCGGCGACATCCTGACCGACCTGGGCGCGGCGGTGTCGGGAAGCCTCGGCATCGCGCCCGGCGCGAACCTGAACCCCGAGCGCGCGCACCCGTCGATGTTCGAGCCCATCCACGGGTCGGCGCCGGACATCGCCGGCAAGGGCATCGCCAACCCGGTTGGCGCCACCTGGGCCGGCGCCCTGATGCTGGACCATCTCGGACACCGGGATCTGCACGACCGCGTGATCGGCGCCATCGAGCGGGTGCTCTCTCGGGGCGCCGTGAAGACGCCGGACCTCGGCGGCACGGCCACGACGCGGGAAATGATGCAGGCCATCGTTGCGGCCCTCTGATAGGCTCGCGAAGAGAGAACGGGAACTCAAGGAGACGACGATGACGCGAAGGTTGTTGGCGTATTTGAGCGCCGCGCTGCTGGCGCTTGCCCTCCCCCCACAGGCCGCGGCCCAGGCAACCGGCCAGATCAATGGCGTGGTCACGGACACCTCGGGCGGCGTGCTGCCCGGCGTGACCATCGAGGTCACCAACCGCGCCACGGGCGCGATCCGGACGGCCGTGACCGGCGCGGACGGGCTGTTCACGGTCCCGCTGGTCCAGCCCGGCGACTACGACGTGAAGGCCACGCTCTCGGGCTTCCGCACCGCCCTGCGGGAGAACGTGCGCGTCACCGTCGCGGAAACGGCGCGTGTCGCCTTCGAGATGGAAGTCGGCCAGCTCACCGAGACCATCACGGTGACAGCAGACGCCACGCTGGTGGAAACGAGCAACGCCACCCACGGCATCGTCATCACCGAGGACAAGGTGGTGGACCTGCCGCTGAACGGCCGCAACTTCACGCAGCTCGGCACGCTCATTCCCGGCGTCGTGGCGCCGCCAGCGAACCTGGGCGGCCAGTCGGGTGACGCCACGCCGGGCGGCTTCGGGAACGTCACCGGCGGCTTCAACGTGAACGGCATGCGCAACCAGTCCAACAACTTCCTGCTGGATGGCGCCACCAACAACGACACGTTCAACACGGGCTTCGTGCTGCGCCCGCCCCCGGACGCCATCGAGGAGTTCAAGATCCTCACCCACGCCTTCGGCGCGGAGTACGGCCGCAACGCCGGCTCGGTGGTCAACGTGGTGACCAAGTCGGGCAGCAACACGGTTTCGGGTGCGCTGTGGGAGTTCAACCGCGACGATGCGCTGATGAGCCGCAATTACTTCGCGCCAGCCACCCAGCCCAAGCCGGAACTGAAGCAGAACCAGTTCGGCGGCGCGCTCGGTGGGCCCATCGTCCGGAACCGCCTGTTCGGGTTCGGGTACTACGAGGGGTACCGCAACGACAGCGGCATCACCAACAACGTCATCGTGCTGTCCGAGGCGCAGCGCCGGGGTGATTTCTCGGCCGTGTCCGGAGTCATCCGTGACCCGCTCACGGGCCTCCCGTTCCCGGGCAACATCATTCCGGCCGATCGGATCTCCCCGGTCGCCTCGCGGCTGCTGAGCGACTTCGTGCCGCTGCCCAACTCGGCGGGCAACCGCTACATCGTCTCGCCGACGGTGAACGACGTGCGCGACCAGTTCGGCCTGCGCTTCGACTACCAGCTCGGGAGCAGCCAGTCGCTCCTCGGCCGCTACATGCGCAGTGACACCGAACGGACGACACCGCGCGTCATCGCGGCCGTGGATCAGAAGTCGCTGGCGACGCTGCAGGACTTCATGGTGTCGCACAACTACGTCATCAGCAACAACATCATCAATCAGGCACGTTTCTCCATCAACCGCATCACGGCCAACCCGGCGGTGACGAGCGGCCTCAGCCCGCTCGACTACGGCATCAACCTCGCCAACACCAATCCGGCGGCCGCCGGTCTGCCGTCGTTCTCCGTCCAGGGCTACTTCGGCGGCGGCACGTCGGCCCTGGGCGATCCGCAGCAGCCCTTCGTGGACCGGGTGAACCACGTCTGGCAGGTGGCCAACGACCTCACCTGGATCCGGGGGCGCCATTCGATGAAGGCCGGCCTGGACGTGCGCCGAGAGGCGATGAAGATTGCGTTCATCAACCGGCCCAACGGCGACCTCACCTTCAACGGCGGCCTCAGCGGCAACGCGGCCGCCGACTTCCTGCTGGGATTCCCCTCGCAGGTGCGGGCGACGACGACCCAGGCGATTCAGGACGGCTACGGCTGGCTGTTCGCCGGCTACGTGCAGGACGAGTTCCGCGTCACGCCGAGCTTCACGCTGAACCTCGGCCTGCGCTACGAACTGCCGACGCCGTTCATCGACAAGAACGACGCCATCACCGGCTTCCGGACCGGCGTGCAGTCGCAGGTGTATCCGAACGCGCCGGCGGGGCTCGTGTACCCCGGCGACCCGGGTGTCCCGCGCGGCATCGTCCCGACCGACAAGAACAACTTCGCGCCGCGCGTCTCGATGGCGTGGGATCCGTTCGGCGACGGCAAGACGAGCATCCGCTCCGCGTTCGGCGTGTTCTACGACGCGCTGGCCGGCCAGGGCGACTTCTTCCAGAGCGGCGTGCTGTCGCCGCCGTTCACGCCGCTCGTCGAGTTGAACACGCCGACGCCCATCACGCTGGCCGATCCGCTGGCCGCGGTGGCGGGGCCGCCGAACCCCTTCCCGCGCGCCCTCACGATCATCGGATGGGGTGACCAGTTCGAGTCGCCGTACGCCTACCACTTCAACGTCGGCGTGCAGCGCCAGCTGGGCTCGAGGATCGGGACCGAGGTGGCCTACGTCGGCTCACGCGGCTTCAAGCTGCCGATCTTCATGGAAGTGAATCCCGGCGTGTACGTTCCGGGCCAGACCACGCGCGGCGCGCGCATCATGCCGGCGTTCGCGCTGGTGCGACCCACCTTCTCGGCCGCGAAGTCGTGGTTCGACTCGCTGCAGGCCAGCGTGCGCATGCTGCCGACGCGAGGGCTGAACTTCCTGGCGTCCTACACGCTGGGCAAGGCCACGGACCACGTCTCCGGCCTGAACATCGGCGGCGAGGCGCGCCCGGTGCTGCCGGTCGTCCAGGGTGACGAAGCCAGCCTGGAGCGCGCCCTGTCCTTCGAGAAAGGTCCCGCGCTCTTCGACGCGCGTCACCGCTTCGTGCTCAGCTTCGGCTACGAGCTGCCGCGCTTCGAGGACAAGGCGGCGTTGCTGCGCTACATCGCCGGCGGATGGCAGCTGAACGGCATCTACCAGGCGCAGAGCGGTTTCCCGTTCTCGGTGACGATGGGCAACGTGCTCGACATCCGCTACATGACCAATCGGCCGGACGTGACCTGCGACCCGAACAACGGCCCGAAGACCACGCAGCAGTACTTCGACACCAGCTGCTTCACGCCGCTCACGCTGGCGGAAACCGGCGAGCGCCCGGGCAATGCCGGCCGGAACAGCGTGCGCGGTCCCGGATACCAGCGGACCGACCTGTCGGTCTTCAAGAACTTCGACTTCGCGAACCGCCACCGCATCCAGGTGCGCATCGAGACGTTCAATCTCTTCAACCAGGAGCGGTTCGGCCAGCCTGCCGGCGTGTTCGGCGCGGCGAACTTCGGGCAGATCACGACGTCCGAGGACGGGCGCGTGATGCAGCTCGCCGTCAAGTACAGCTTCTGAGATGTGGTAGGTGCACCGACCTGAAGATGTCCTACTCACGTCGCCAATTCCTCGAGCGGACTCTCGGTGCCGCGCTCGTCGCGCAGGCGCCGGCCGTCATCACCTCCGACCGCGTCCGGCCGCGCATCGACTGCGGCGTGGCCGCGGGCGATGTGGCGCCGGGCCGCGCCATCGTCTGGGCGCACGCGGACCGGCCATCGCGGATGGTGGTGGAGTACGCCACGACCGAGTCGTTCGCCAACGCACGGCGAGTCGCCGGTCCCCTCGCCACGCCCGACTCGGGCCTGACAGCCCGCGTCGCGATCGGCGACTTGCCGGTCGGGCAGACCGTGTTCTATCGCGTACGCTTCGAGGATCCCTCGGACCCGCGCATCGTCAGCGCGCCGGAGGTGGGACGATTCCGGACCGCTCCCGGCCCCGGCCGACCCGTTCGCATCGCCTGGACCGCTGACACCTGTGGCCAGGGCTGGGGCATCGACACCACGCGCGGCGGCATGCGCCTGTTCGAGACGATGCGCGCCGCGGATCCCGACCTGTTCCTCAACGTCGGCGACACCATCTATGCGGACCAGCCCCTGCGCGAGACCGTCACGCTCGAGGACGGCAGCCTCTGGCGCAACCTGGTGACGCCGGCGAAGGCGAAGGTGGCGGAGGCGCTGGACGAGTTCCGCGGCTGTCACCTCTACAACCGCCTGGACGAGCACTATCGCCGTTTCTCCGCCGAGGTCGGCCAGGTGGCGATGTGGGACGACCACGAGGTGCGCGACAACTGGTACCCGACGCAGGTGCTTGGCGCGCGCGCGCCCTACCAGGAGAAGCGCATCGCGGTGCTCGCGGCCCGCGCGCGACAGGCCTTCCTCGAGCATTACCCCATCGCGCTGGCGCCGCAGGGCCAGACGCGCATCTATCGCACCGCGCCGTACGGCCCGCTCGTCGAGGTCTTCGCGCTCGACATGCGCAGCTACCGGGGACCGAACAGCGAGAACCGTCAGCCCGCGATGAGCGCCGACACTTCGTTCCTGGGCGCCGAGCAGGTGCGCTGGCTGGCCGACGCGCTCGGGAAGTCCCAGGCGACGTGGAAGATCATCGCCGCCGACATGCCGCTGGGGCTCGTCGTGGGCCATCAGCCCGGGTTGCACGAGGCCGTGGCCAACGCCGATGGCGGGCCGCCGCTCGGGCGTGAGCTGGAGATCGCGGGCCTGCTCAAGACCCTCAAGGAGCGGCGCGTGCGCAACGTCGTGTGGGTCACGGCCGACGTCCACTACTGCGCCGCCCATCACTACGACCCCTCGCGAGCGAAGACGCCAGACTTCGATCCGTTCTGGGAGTTCGTCGCCGGCCCCGCGCATGCCGGCACGTTCGCGCCGCCGCCGCTCGACGCCACCTTCGGCCCGGAGGTGCGTTTCTCCGGGGTGCCGCCCGACCTTCCGCCCAACCGGCCGCCCAGTGCCGGCCTGCAGTTCTTCGGCCTGCTCGAAGCCGATCCGACGACGAGGATACTTACGGTGTCGCTGGTGAACACGGCCGGCACCCGCATCTACTCCACCGAGTTGTCGCCGGCGACGTAGCCGGCTCCCGGGTCCCGGGTTCCCGGTTCCCGACAAGATCGCCGGCTTTCGCCCGTTTTTCGTGTAGCATCGTCTACACGCGATTACCCATGGCGGCGCAATCCAGTGCTCAGGTGCCGGCCCTCCGGACCCGGGAAAAGAAAGAGGTGGCCCTGCAGGGCGCACTGCAGGTGCTCGCGCCCGGCCCGGCCGCGGATCGGCCCGACACTCCGGACGGGGTGGTGACGGCGGTACGCCGCTTGCCGGCCACGCCCGCCAGCTTCGCGCCGTTTCCGGAGGGGCTGGATCCGCGCCTGCTGAAGGCGCTGGGCGCGCGAGGCGCCACCCAGCTCTACACGCACCAGGCCGAGGCCTTCGCCCACGTCGCGGCCGGGCGGAACATCGTCATCACCACGCCCACGGCCTCGGGCAAGACGCTCTGCTACAACCTGCCGGTGCTGGACGCGGTGGTGAAGGATCCGGCGGCGCGTGCGCTGTACCTCTTTCCGACCAAGGCGCTCGCCCAGGACCAGATGGCCGAGCTGCACGAGATCGCCGGCACGATCAGCGATGACGGCGGCGACGAGATCGGCGTGCACACCTACGACGGCGACACGCCGCAGGACGCGCGGCGCACCATCCGCACGCGCGCGCACGTCGTGCTCAGCAACCCCGACATGCTGCACTCCGGGATCCTGCCGCACCACCCGAAGTGGGCGAAGCTCTTCGAGAACCTCCGTTTCGTCGTCATCGACGAGCTGCACGCGTACCGGGGCGTGTTCGGCAGCCACCTGGCCAACGTGCTGCGCCGCCTGCGGCGCGTCTGCCGGCACTACGGGTCGGATCCGCAGTTCATCTGCTCGTCGGCCACGATCGCAAACCCCGCGGAGCTGGCCGAGCGGCTGGCGGAGCGGCCGTTCGCGCTCGTCGAGAAGAGCGGCGCCCCGCGCGGGGAGAAGTTCTTCGTCTTCGTGAACCCGCCGGTGGTGAACCGCGAGCTTGGTATCCGGCGGTCGTACCTGAACGAGTCGAGACGCGTCGCGGGGGAGTTCCTCCGTCGCAACCTGCAGGTCATCCTCTTCGCGCAGAGCCGGCTCGCCACGGAGATCCTCACGACGTACCTCAAGGACGACTTCGAGGACGTGCCCGGCATGCCGGAGAAGATCCGCGGCTACCGGGGCGGGTATCTGCCGCTGCGCCGTCGCGAGATCGAGAAGGGCCTGCGCGAGGGCCAGGTGCGCGGCGTGGTTTCCACGAACGCCCTCGAGCTGGGCATCGACATCGGCGCGCTGGACGTGTCGATCATGGCCGGCTACCCGGGCACCATCGCGGCGACGTGGCAGCGAGCGGGGCGGGCGGGCCGGCGTGCGGCCAGGTCCGCGGCCGTCATGGTGGCCTCGAGCGCGCCGGTCGATCAGTTCGTCGTCCGGCATCCGTCCTATTTCTTCGACGCCTCGCCCGAGCACGCGCTCGTCAACCCCGACAACCTGAACATCCTCGTCAACCACGTGAAGTGCGCCGCCTTCGAGCTGCCGTTCACCGCCGTGGAGGAGTACGGGCGCGTGAACGTGCAGGAAGTCCTGGGCGTCCTGCAGGAGGCGGGGCTCGTGCACCTCTCGGGCGCGGACCCGGACGCCGAGACGTCGGGGCAGTGGCACTGGACGAGCGAGTCGTACCCGGCGGACGCGGTGAGCCTGCGCTCGGTGTCGTCGGACAACTTCGTCGTCGTGGATCAGACCGGCGAGCCGAAGGTCATCGCGGAGACGGACTTCACCAGCGCGCTCTCGATGCTGCACCCGAAGGCCATCTACATCGTCGAGGGCCGGCTGTTCCAGGTGGAGAGGCTGGACTTCGAGGGCCGGAAGGCGTACGTGCGCTCCGTGGACTGCGACTACTACACGACGGCGATCGACTACACGAAGGTCACCGTCCTGGACACCTTCGCGCGCGATGCCGCGGCGGTCGCACACCATGGCGAGGTGCACGTGGTGTCGCGCGTGGTGGGCTTCAAGAAGATCAAGTTCCACACGAACGAGAACGTGGGCTCGGGCGAGCTGGACCTGCCCGAGCACCAGATGCACACGACGTCGTACTGGCTCGAGGTGCCCGGCCCGGTGCTGGCGGCGTTGCCCTACGCGGTGGACGACCGCCGCGACGGCATCCGCGGGCTCGCGTACGCCATGAAGAACGTGGCGCAGCTGCTGCTGATGTGCGACCAGCGCGACATCGGGCTGTCGGTGAACGCGGGCGACGAAGTGGTGGCCGGCCCAGCAGTCGCGCCGGGGCAGGACGCGCCGCGGATCTTCCTCTACGACGCCTACCCGGGCGGCATCGGCTTCAGCGCGCCGCTCTACGGGATGCACGACGAGCTGCTCGCGCGCACGCGCGTGCTCGTCGAGGGCTGCGAGTGCGAGAACGGCTGTCCGACGTGCGTGGGTCCGGTGGGCGAGACCGGGCCGCTCGCCAAGACGGTGGCGCTCAGGCTGCTGCAGCATCTGATTGGCGACGCTGGGGCTGACGCCCCGGCGCTCCGTAGCGCCGCGGCCCCGGCGCTGGAGGGCAGTCCGGAGCGCCGGGACTTCAGTCCCGGCGATGCGCCAGACGACGTGCCGTTCTAGCCGTGGCCAGCCTCACCGATCGACTGCGTGGCATCGTGGGCGGGGCGGTTCCTCGCCTCTCCCCGGACCTGATGGTGCCTGCGGGCGAGGCCGCTCATGTCCCGGCCGACACGACCGCCGCGCGTTCGGCCGGCCTGCGCGAGCCCGCGATGGCGCGCGCTGCGGAGGTGCTGGGCGGGCGGGTCGTGGCGACCCGGACGGGCGCCATCATCGCGGTCGATCGGCATTACGGCTCGACGGAGCGCCACGGCCGCGTGGCGATTGGGGACATCGTCGCGACGCTGCTCGATCTGCACGACGCCCGCGCGCTGCTGGCGCGTGCCAGCCATTCCCGTCGCGAGCCCGACTCCCGATTTCAGACTTCGGCCTTTGCCAAGGCTCTGGCGGACAAGCCCGGCTCCCGCGACGGCTCACTCTGGTTCCTCGATCTGGAGACCACGGGCCTGGCTGGCGGCGCCGGCACGCAGGCGTTCCTGGTCGGCTGCGCCTGCATCTCGCGCGACGGCGTGTCGGTGCGCCAGTTCCTGCTCCCCGGCTACGAGCACGAGCGCGCGTTGCTGGCCGAGGTCGGCGACTGGGCGGCCGAGCGCGGCGCGATCGTCACGTTCAACGGCAAATCGTTCGACGTGCCGCTCATCGAGACGCGGTATCTCTTCCACCGGGTGCCGTTTCCACTGGAAGGCGTGCCGCACGTGGACATGCTGCACCCGGCGCGCCGGCTCTGGCGCGCGCGTGGCACGCTGGAGGGCAGTGGCGAGGCGAGCTGCTCGCTCGGCACGCTCGAGCGCCTGCTGGGCGGCGTGCATCGAGTGGGCGACGTGCCGGGCTTCGAGATCCCGTCGCGCTACTTCCAGTTCGTGCGCGATGGCGACGCGAGGCCGCTCGAGGCCGTGCTCGAGCACAACCGGCTGGACCTCGTGTCGCTGGCCCTGGTGATGGCGCGGGCGCTCACGCTGGTCGATCGCGGACCGGGCTCGGCGCGCGACGGCTACGAGTGCCTGGGGCTGGCGCGCCTCTACGATCGCGCGGGCCGGCTGGAGGAGGCGGAGGCGGCGTACGTGCGTGCCGTCGAGATGCTGCTCCGGGTCGGCCGGGATCCCGAGGCCACCGGCGAGGCGCTCCGGCGCCTCGCCTACTGCCGCCGGCGCGCGGGCCGCACGCATGAGGCGGCCGTGGCGTGGCAGCGGCTCGCCGACCTGCCTCGCTGCCCGGCGGCGCTCAGGTGCGAGGCCCGCGAGGCCCTCGCCATCTTCCACGAGCATCGCGCGCACGACCTGGCGGCCGCGCGGGCGCATGCGGAGCGGCTGCTCGTCGAGCAGCCCTCGGGCCGGCGCCGCGACGAGGCCGAGCACCGGCTGCGCCGTATCGAGAGAAAGCTGGAACGGGAACGGTCGAGTTCCAGCCTGTTGCTGGACCCCGACGCCTAGCAGGCTAGTTGGCCTTCCGCGCGGACGCCTTCTTTGCCTTGGCTTCCTTCGCCGCGGCCTTGCGCGCCTCCACGGTCTGGGCGCCGAACTTCTTGGTGAAGCGGTCCACGCGGCCCTCGGTGTCGATCAGCTTCTGCCGGCCCGTGAAGAACGGGTGACAGTTGTTGCAGATCTCGAGGTGCAGGTCCTTCTTCGTGGAGCGGGTCTTCCATTCCGCGCCGCAGGCGCAGTGAACGGTGACCTCGTGGTACTCGGGGTGGATGCCAGGCTTCATGTCGTCAATCCCTTCGGTGCCGGATCCGGGACGGGTCCGCAGGTGCCTCCCGCGCCTCCTCATCCACTTACCGGCGGCTGGTGAGAACACCCCAGTATATCAGTCCTTCACGCGGTCCACGAGGCCAGCCTCCCCGCTGCCTCCTGTGGTCCCTTCGCCGGTGGTCGCGCTCCCCTGGGGCTCGTGTCGGCGTGCCCGGAAGAGTGTCCATGACTGCCAGCCCCACGAGAGTCCCAGCCACGCGACGAACAGGCCCAGCGGAATGGCGACCAGGGCGGGGACGACCAGGGCCAGGGCCGCAACACCCAGGGCGAGGCCGGCGCCGTAGAGCAGCATGACGGCCTCGGCCGGGCCTACGGGGCGCTTGGCCGTCAGGACCGCACCGAAGGTGTTACCGATGCGGAGGGCGCCAGCCGCGGCCCGGGACGTGCTGCCGCCAGATCGCGGGCGCTTGCGGCCCCGTGCCTCGGCTCTCGTGGGGCGCACGCGGCGGTGGCTCAGGACGATTTCGGTCGTGTTGGCGAGGTCCGCCTCGTACATGGCCTCCATCTCCGCGCCGAACCGGTCGTCCTCGACGGCCACGTCGAGCTCCCAGTTGCCGAGCCAGCTCTGGAGATTGAGGTTCGTGGACCCGACGCGCGCCCAGCGGCCGTCGGCCACGGCCGTCTTGGCGTGCATCATTGTCCCGTTCCATTCGAAGACGCGGACGCCGCCTTCGAGCAGGACCCGGTATCCGGCGCGGGTGAGTTTCTGCACCGCGGCGAGGTCGGTGCCGCTTCCCGGAACCAGCAGGCGGACGTCCACGCCGTCGCGCGCCGCGCCGAGGAGCGCTTCGACGTACAGCGGGCCACCGACGAAGTAGGCATCGCTCACCCACAGCCGATGCCGGGCGACGGCGGCGACGAGCTGATCCAGGCGCAGGACGCCGCCCATCGACGGCATCGACGCCACCACCCGCAGGGCGACATCGCCGGCCGGCGGCGCCGGCACGACCTGCCGTTCCTCGCCTGGCAGGGGCGGGCCGGCATGGGCCCACGCGTCGGCAAACGCGGCTTCGATGTCGGCCACGGCGGGCCCCTCGATGCCTACGCCCGTGTCGCGCCAGGGCTCGATGTCGCGGCCGGGGTCGCCGAGCCACTGGTCGCCCACGCACAGCCCGGCCACGAACGCGGTGTGGCCGTCGATGGCAATCATCTTCCGGTGATCGCGCGAGAGGGCGGCCAGCGGTGCGGCGAGTCTCAGGGGATTGAAGAGGCGGGCATCGATGCCGGCGGCCTGGAGGCCCCGCCAGTAGGCCCGGGACGTCTTGTTGAGGCTGCCGAGCCAGTCGCAGAGCACGCGGACCCTGACCCCGGCGCGGGCCCGTTCGGCGAGGGCCTCGGCGAACATGCGCCCGGCGCGGTCGCTGTAGAGGATGTAGCTCTCGAAGTGAATCCACCTCCGGGCGCTGGCGATGGCGTCGAGCCAGGCGGGGTAGTTCTCGCGAGCATCCCGGAGCAGCCGGACACGGTTGCCGGCGACCAGGGGCGCGCCGGCCGTCCGCGAGAAGGCCTGGTTCGCAAGCAGCCGGAGCGTGCTGGACACGGCGGCATTGTACGGGAGCTCCCGCCCGTGGCTGGAACGGATGAGCTTGCTGCGGCCATTCTGCCTCCCTGCGGTCCAGTTCGCCCCCCGATTCTGCCCGTTCGGGACATCCTGAGAGGTCCTGTGCAGGCCCAGCGGTTATACTGCCGGTCCACAACCCCAGCCAGTGGCTGGAGATCCGGCCCGGCGGCACGATGAGCCCGCCCGCAGCCGGGGGAGGCCTATGCACAAGCCAGTCAAGTACGTCGAAAAGGGATTCACCTATATCGCCAAGGGCGCGTGGCAGGTATTCGACGCGTTGAACAGCATCAGGCCGAACCAGGCCTTCACGCCTGCCTGGTCCGAGAAGCCGCTCCTCAAGTCCTACCAGAAGGTGAAGCCGCCGCTCGGCTGGCCGCGCCAGACCGACTCGCTCTGCCCGGTCTGCGTGCGCGAGGCCCGGCAGGAGATTGTCGACGGCAAGCGCGACTACAAGGAGCTGCTCACCGAGAAGATCGGCGAGATCAAGGCCACGATCCTCGAGCGCGACGGCAAGATCCTGATGGTGAAGGACTGCCCCATCCATGGCCACTTCGAGGACGTCATGGCCATCGACACGGCGTTCTTCAAGCACCTGGAGGACAGCTTCCCGGGGTCGGACATCCTGTCGCACGCCGACGAGAAGCTGCACAACCACGGCTCGTCCACCATCAAGTACGGCCGCGGGGCGGTGCTCACCATCGACCTGACGAACCGCTGCAACATGATGTGCGATCCGTGCTTCATGGACGCCAACCAGGTCGGCTTCGTCCACGAGCTGAGCTTCGAGGACATCAAGACGCTGCTCGACAACGCCATCTCGATCAAGCCGAAGCGGCAGATGTCGGTGCAGTTCTCGGGCGGCGAGCCGACGCTGTCGCCGTACTTCCTGGACGCGGTCCGCTACGCGAAGAAGGTGGGCTACAACAGCGTGCAGGCGGCGACCAACGGCATCGAGTTCGCCAAGAGCCCCGAGTTCGCGCGCGCGGCGGCCGAGGCCGGCCTGCGCTATGCCTACCTGCAGTTCGACGGCATCGGCAACGCCGCCAACTCGCACCGCCTGGTCGGGAACCTCTTCGACGTCAAGCTCCGCGCCATCGAGAACCTCTGGAACGCGGGCGTGGACATCGTCCCTGTCACGACGATCGTCAACGGCGTGAACAACGAGCAGGTGGGGCGCATCATCAAGTTCGCGCTCGACAACCCGAAGAAGATCTCGTTCCTCTCGTTCCAGCCCGTGTCGTTCACGGGCCGCGACGAGGAGATCACCGACGAGCGCCGGGCCGCGCAGCGCTACACGCTGTCGCACCTGGCGCACGACGTCAGGAACCAGACGGGCATCGGCGAGCCGGCGCGCGACTGGTTCCCCATCTCGTTCATGGGCACCTTCAGCGACTGGGCGGACCTGGTGCACGGACCGGCGGCCGACTGGGGGTCGCTCTCCTGCGGCTGCCACCCGAACTGCGGCGTGGGCATGGCCGTCATCATCGACAAGGAAACCCACGAGGCGGTGCCCATCACCGCCTTCATGAACGGCCCGCAGTTCGCGAGGGACGTCCAGAAGGTGAACGACGCGGCGCGCGGCAAGTTCATGTCCGTGGTCGGCATGGCGCTGGCGCTGATGAAGAACTACGACCCGTTCAAGACGCCCACGCACTTCAGCCTCTACGACCTGATGCGCCGGTTCGACAAGGCCTTCGGCGCCACGGGCCGTGACTACGGCAAGGTTTCCGCGGACCGCACGATCCGGGACATCGAGAAGCGGCGGTCGGACCGGTTCAACTACATGTTCATCGCGGGCATGTGGTTCCAGGACCTGTTCAACTACGACTTCCGGCGCACCGAGCGCTGCATCATCCCCTACGCGACGCAGGAGGGCGAGATCAGCTTCTGCGCCTACAACACCGGCATCGGCTGGCGGAACATCATCGAGAAGATGCACATGACGGCCACGTTGACCAAGTGGTACGAGGAGCACGGCCGCCACGAGATCTTCGCGGGCGGCAAGAAGGTGAACCTCGACACCGCGGCCCACAGCCTCGTGCTGCAGGCCGAGGACGTCAACAAGGGCAAGCAGACCGACCTGGACGAGGCCGGCATCGCCAAGAACGCGCGGGAGGAGAAGCTGCGCGCCCGCAAGGCCCAGATCGAGCACCAGCGCATGGCCGAGCTCTATCGCCAGGTCGTGCTCAAGGAGCCGAAGCCGGACACCGGCGTCATCCAGATCCAGGGGCTGGGGAAGAAGTCCTCGACCGAGACCGTCTCGCAGTAGCAGACACGGGAACCGCCGGTTCCCGCGCCACGGCGAATTAACAGGGCCGGGTGAGCCGCACGCTCACCCGGCCCTTCGTTCAGCGGCGTACTGCGGAGCCTGGCTTCGTACTTCCAACTTCTCACTTCTCACTTTTCTCTTTTCGCTTCAGCCCGCCGTCTCTGCCCTGGCGATTCCGGCGGATGGTGCGCCAGAGGCCCCAGGCGGCGATGATCGCCAGCGCCACGCCCGCCGAGAACAGCGCCGTGTCCGGTGCCTGCACCTTCTGGCCACCGAGCGCCAGCAGGTAGAAGCGGGGTATGCGTCCCAGCACCAGCGCGCCGACGAATCGCCGGAGCGGATAGCCGTGCGTGATCGCGAGGATCTTCACGGGGTAGAACGGCACCGGCAGGAGAGCCGAGAGCAGGATCAGCGCAAACGGCGCCTTGCCGAAGTAGCGCTGCGCCGTCCGGAAGCCGCGCGAGTCGTCCAGCTCGGTCTTCACGAGCCGGAGGCTCGTCAGCCAGCCGATGAGCGCGTAGTCCAGGACGATGGCGACGATGCACCCGGCGGTGCCCGCCAGCGCCACCGCGGGCGGGGAGAACATCTTGGCGGCGGCCAGCAGCGCCGGCTCGTTGGCCAGCACCGAAATCAACAGGTGGGCGGGAATCGCGTAGAGAAAATACCCGAGGAGCGGGCGCCACGCGGGCAGGAGGACCGCCAGCAGCCCCGCCGTCAGGAGCGCCGTGATGGTGACCGTCGTCGCGAGCCGGCGATACCTCCCACGTGTTTCCCCGGCGTCCATCGCGACGCCCTTCAGATGATGGCGATGAGGCCCTGCTTCGGGCCCGTGAGCGCCAGGTAGAAGCCCGCCAGCACGAGGATCCAGATCGCCGCGTAGAGAATCACGAACGGCTGCCGGCGCCGCAGCATGTCGGGGTAGAGGATGGGCTTGCCCGCGAACTTGCCGCGCGGCTTCGACGGGAAGAAGAACGTCTTGTAGGTTTCGAGCGTGAAGATGGTGTAGCCGAGCGCGGCCATCATCACGACCAGGATGCTCGTGGAGAAGTGCGCGACGAGCAGGCCCCAGAACCCCGCCCAGAGCGGGCTCCGGAAGAACTTCAGTGTTTCGAAGCCCTCCACCGGCGCGTCCTTCCAGGCGCCGAGGAACGCCGAGATCCACCCGCTGATGCTGGCGATGGCGAAGACGAGGAGCACCGATCCCTGCAGCGGCAGGCGCGGCGATGCGTAGTGCACCAGCAGGAACGTGCCGCAGACGGCAGCGGTGATGACGGCGCCGATGACGAGCCGTCGGGCCTGGCTGTCCACGACCCTGCCGAAGACCGCGAATTGCATCGGGATGAAGTACTTGCTCTGGTCCTCGTTGCGGAGGAACGTCTTCCACAGCTCGATGGCGCCCCGCTCGAGGACGTACACCACGCCGAAGAACGCCACCATGGAGCCCGCGGAGTCGAGCGACGGCCGGGCGATGGCGTATGCGATGAGCGCCATCACGATGCCGACGATGGGGCTGCGGAAGTAGCGGGGCCAGAAGAACCCCTCGTGGATGGAGTCCTTGTACATGCCCCAGGTGGCGGTGTGCAGGCCGGCGAGCGTGCCGATGCCCGCGGCGGTCAGGAGTGCGGATGGATTCATGTGCCTCAGCGGGTATGAAGTGACGAATAGGCGAGTTCGACGAGGCGCAGGTCGCGTTCCGCGAGCGCCAGGCCATAGGCCGGGGATCGATTCTGACGGATTGCCTCGAAAAAGTCAGCCAGCATCGCCCGGTAGCCGGCCAGGTCCCTCACCCCGGGCACCACGGCCCGGCGTCGTCGTCCGCTCTGGAAGGCGAGGATGCCGTTGGTCTCGAAGCGCAGCGTGCCCGCGGTGCCGTAGCAGGCGGACCAGCGGACACCGTTCACGAGGCCCCCGAGCTCCCATGAGTACGACAAGGTGGCGACGGGCCCTTCCGCGTACTCCAGCGTGACCTGCACGCTGCGATCGAGGGCAGCGCGGTCGCCGGCCTGCGTGGCCTGCACCCGTGTGACGGTGAGGCCGAGGCTCGCCAGCAGGCTGATCCAGTGGATCCCGCCCTCGAAGAGCGCCCCGTGGCCCGTCATGGCCGGGTCGTCCCGCCAGTCCCCGGTAGCCTGCCGCTTGAGTGCGTTGAGCTGAATGAAACGGAGGTCACCGAGCTCGCCGCGGGCGATGGTGTCGCGGAGCAGACGGGTCAGCGGCTTGTAGAAGTAGTTCTCCGCGACCATCACCTGCCGCCTGGCGCGCCGCGCGGCGTCGCCGACGGTGGCGAAGTCCGAGGACCGGAGCAGCGGCGGCTTCTCGAGGATGACGTGCTTGCCGGCCCCGAGCGCGCGCAGCGTCCAGTCCAGGTGCAGCGACGGTGGGAGCGCGATGAGGACGACGTCGATGTCGGGACGGGCGAGGGCGGTTTCGTAGCCGGTGATGGCCCCCACGCCCCCGAAGCGCGCGCGCGCGGCCTCGCCTCTCGATTGGTCGCGGCTGGCGTACAAGCGCTCCACCGTCGGCGCCACGGCCTTCATGGTCCTCGAGTGGAGCGCCGTGGCGAGACCGGTGCCGAGAAAGGCGAGCTTCACGCTAGAGCGTCTCCAGCAGGCGCCGTCCGGTGCGCAGGGCGTTGGCCGCGATGGTGAGCGAGGGGTTCACGCCGCCCGAGCGCGGCAGCGCGCTGGCGTCGGTGACGTACAGGTTCTCGAGGCCGCGGAAGGCGCCCCACTCGTCGAGCGGCGCCGTTGCCGGATCGGTGCCCATGCGCACGGTGCCGAGCGCGTGCGAGAACGTGCGAATGGGATGCGCGTAGGTCTTGAGCGCGCCGGCCTTTCGGAGGATGCGGCGCGCGGCGCGCACCAGGGCCGC
>JBFWQE010000006.1:0-84674 GCA_050249615.1 Vicinamibacterales bacterium | reverse complement strand
TCGGCGGCAAGGTCCACGGCCCGCTAGCTCCCGCTTGTGGCCGCGCCGGCGGCCTGGCCCGTGCGTCGCGCGATGAACGCGTGGATCCGGTCGGTGCCTTCCTTCAGCCGGTCCATCGACGTGGCGTAGGAGAGGCGGAAGAAGCCCGGCGCGTCGAAGCCCTCCCCCGCCGTCACCGCGACGTGGGCCTCGGACAGCAGCGCCTCCGCGAACTCGTTCGTGTTCCGGAAGCCCGCGGCCGTCACCACCTCGGCCACGTACGGGAAGAGATAGAACGCCCCGCGCGGTTTCACGCAGGTGATGCGCGGATCCGCCGTCAGCCAGCCCCACACGGCGTCCCGCCGACGCCGGTACTCGTTCAGCATCATCGTGACGCCGTCCTGCGGGCCCGCGAGCGCCGCGACGGCCGCCTTCTGCGTGATGGAGTTGACGTTCGACGTGGAGTGCCCCTGCAGCGAATTGCACTGCGCGATGAAGGCCTTCGGCCCGAGGGTCCAGCCGCAGCGCCAGCCGGTCATGGCGTAGGCCTTCGAAGCCGCGCTGCAGATGACCGCGCGGTCCCGCAGCTTCTCCGTCAGGATGCGCGGGAGGTTGTGCGGCACCGGGTCGTAGATGAGCTTCTCGTACGTGAGGTCCGCAATCACCCACAGGCCGCGGCGTGCGGCCTCGTCCGCGATGGCCGCGAGACTCGCCTCCGAGATCAGGGCGCCCGCGGGATTGCTCGGCGAGTTGATGATGATGGCCTTGGTGCGCGGCGTGATGGCCTCGAGGATGCGATCCGCGTGGATGGCGAAAGCATCCTCGGGCGAGGTCTGCACGATGACCGGCCGCGCGCCCGCCAGCTTGATCTGCTCGGGAATGGTGGGCCAGTACGGCGCGTGCGTGACGACCTCGTCGCCGTGGTCGAAGAGCACCATCGCGGTGTTGTAGAGCGCCTGCTTGCCGCCCGCGGTGGCGATGACCTCGTCGGGCTTGAACGAGACGCCGTAGTCGGTCTCGTAGCGCCGGCAGATCGCCTGGCGCAGCTCGGGGATGCCGATGGACGGCGTGTACTTCGTGAAGTTCTCGTCCAGCGCCTTGTGCGCCGCGGCTTTCACGTGCTCGGGTGTCGGGAAATCGGGCTCCCCTGCGCCCAGGTCCACGACGTCGATGCCCTGGCGGCGCATCCGGTCGGCCTCGGCCGACACCTTCAACGTGGGGGACGGCGCAATCTGCAGCATGCGGGCGGCAAAGCTCATGTCGGTCTCGCGTTCGGAAGGGGCCGCGCCCTGCGGCGCGCCTGGAGTCGGGCCTCGACGAGGGGCGGCACCAGCCCCTCGATGTCGCCGCCGAGCGAGAACACCTCCTTGATCAGCGTCGAGCTGAGGTAGGCATACTGCTCGGCCGGCATCATGAACGTGGTTTCGATGCCTGGCGCCAGGTGGCGGTTCATGAGCGCCATCTGGAACTCGTACTCGAAGTCGGACACGGCCCGCAGGCCCCGGACGATGACCGACGCCTGCTTCTGCTGCGCGTACTCGACCAGCAGGCCCTGGAAGGTCTCCACGTCCACGTTCGGGCGGCCCGCGAACACCTCGCGGGCGATGTCCACCCGCTCGTCCAGGGTGAACAGCGGCGACTTGCCGGGGTTGATGAGGACCGCGACGACGACGCGATCGAAGAGGTGCGCGGCCCGCTCGATGATGTCCACGTGGCCCATGGTCATCGGATCGAACGATCCCGGGCAGACGGCTATGCGTGGTGCGCTCATGAGTAGAAGGACAATGCGCTGTCGCCCGCGCGCACCGTGCGCGAGGGGCCCGTTCCATCAATCGCCGGCGCTGCTCGTCGCGAAGAGTGCTCGAGGACCAGCACGCCGCCCTCGGCCCGCTGCGCCGCCCCGGCCTTCACCACCTCGTCCAGGCCCTCGGCGTCGTACGGCGGATCGAGGAACACGATGTCGAACGGGCCGCCGGGAATCGCAGACAGCAGCGCGCGATGCGCATCGCTGCCGACGATCATACACCGGCCCTCTTCCCCGACACGGGCGCGGTTGTCCTCGATGAGGGCCCGCGCCCGCCGGTCCTGCTCGACGCACACCGCGAGCGCGGCCCCGCGGCTGAGCGCCTCGAGGGCCACGGCGCCCGTGCCCGCGTAGGCGTCGAGCACGCGCGCCCCCGGCACGCGCGGCGCCAGGATGTTGAAGAGCGTCTCCCGCAGGCTGTCCGAGGTGGGTCGCAGCCCGGTCCACGTGGGCACCTTCAATGTGCGCCCCTTATGGGCGCCCGCGATGATGCGCATGGATCAGCCGACGGTGATGAGACCGAATTGCCGCTGCCAGACCGCGCGCACGTACTCGACTTGCGCGGGCGCGAGGCGGCCGTGCTCGATCCGCGCGCGCGCCTCGTTGAACGCGGCCTCCAGCAGGTCCGCATCACGCGTGAGGTCGCCGGCCCGAAGCTGCGGCAGGCCCGACTGCCGGGTGCCGAAGAAGTCCCCGGGCCCGCGAATCTGCAGGTCCTTCTCCGCGATGACGAAGCCGTCGCTCGTGGACGCCATCGCCTTCAGCCGCTCCCGGGCGTCGTCTGACCAGGGCGCCTGGTACACGAGCACGCAGGTGGACTCGTGATCCCCGCGTCCGATGCGGCCGCGGAGCTGGTGCAGCTGCGAGAGCCCGAAGCGTTCGGCGTGCTCCACCACCATGACCGTGGCGTTCGGCACGTCCACGCCGACCTCGACGACCGACGTGGCCACCAACAGGTGAAGCTCCCCGCCGGCAAACGCGCGCATCACCCGGTCCTTCTCGTCGCCCTTCATCCGCCCGTGCAGCAGCGCCACCGTGAACTCCGGGAAGACGCGCGTCAACTCTTCCGCCATCGCCGTCGCCGCGCGCAGGTCTACCTTCTCGGACTCCTCGACGAGCGGGTACACGACGTAGGCCTGGCGGCCGCGGGCCACCTCCTGCCGGATGAGGGCGTACACCTCGTCACGCCGGGAGTCAGGCTTCACGATCGTCCTGATCGGCTTGCGCCCCGGCGGCAGCCCGCGAATCACCGAGACGTCCATGTCCCCGCACTCGGTGAGCGCGAGCGTGCGCGGGATGGGCGTGGCCGTCATCACCAGCACATCGGGATTGCCGCCCTTGGCCGCCAGCGTGCCGCGCTGGATGACGCCGAAGCGATGCTGCTCGTCGATGATGACCAGCGACAGCGCCTTGAAGGTGACGTGCTCCTGCACCAGGGCATGCGTGCCGATGACGAAGTGAATCTCGCCACGCTCGATGGCCGGCAGCAGGTCCCGCCGCTGCGCGGCCGTCACGCGTCCCGTCAGCAGGCGCACGCGGTACTTCGTCCCGTCGAGCCACTTCATCACCGTCCGGTAGTGCTGCTCGGCCAGAATCTCGGTGGGCGCCATGAACGCCACCTGGTAGCCGTTCTCCATCGCCACCACCGCCGCCAGTACGGCGACGATGGTCTTGCCGGCCCCGACGTCGCCCTGGAGCAGCCGCTGCATGGGCCAGCCGCGCTGCAGATCCGCCACGATGTCGGCGAGCGCGTCGCGCTGGCCCTGCGTGAGCTTGAACGGCAGCACGGCCCGCGCGGCCGCACGGATCTCGTCGTTGACATGGCACACGCGTGCCTTCTTCACCTGCGCGTTCTCGTGGCGCCGCAGTGCGAGACCCGCCTGGAAGACGAAGAAGTCCTCGAAGATCAGTCGCCGCTGCGCCGGCGTCTCGAAGCGGTTGAGCAGTTCCACCGGCACGTCACTGGGCGGAAAGTGTGCCTGGACGAGCGCCGTGCGGCGCGAGGGCCAGCGGTGCGCCGTCAGCACGTCCTGCGGCACCGGGTCGAACAGTGTCTCGGGCAGCTGGTGCAGCGCCTGCCACACGAACCGACGCTGCATGTTGGTCGTGACGCTGCCCGTGCGCTCGTACACGGGGACGATGCGGCCGGTGTGCAGCTGCTCGTGGGGCCCCGCCTGCGGCTCACCAGGATCGGGCACCGCGTCCACGATCTCGAACTCGGGATCGGTGAGCTGCAGCCCGCGCGATCCCCACAGCTCCACCTTGCCGAAGAGCACCACGTGCTGGTGCGGGCGGATGACGTCCTTCAGGAACGCCTGGTTGGGCCACACCACCTGAACCTGCCCGCTCGCATCCTGCACGAGCGCGGTGAAGAGCCGGAAGCCCGCGCGGCGTGTCTGCTGCAGGTGCGCCGACAGCACTTCCCCGCCGATTGCGGCCATCTGCCCCGGACGCAGCCCGATGATCGGCTGCATGCGACTGCGATCCTCGTAGCGCATCGGAAACCGGAACAGCAGGTCTTCGACCGTCAGCAGCCCTGCCTTCTTCAGGTCGGCGGCCTTCCGCGGTCCCACGCCCTTCAGATACTGCAGGGGGGTCTGCAGCACGTCCTCCGGCATAAGGCATATAGAGTAACGTCGGTTCTCGGGTTCTCAGGTTCTCAGGTTCTCGGGTTCTCAGGTTCTCGGGTTCTCGGGTTCTCAGGTTCCCGTCGCGCCGAGCAGGCGGAGCACCTTGGAGCCGTAGCACCTCAGAACCCGAGAACCCGAGAACCTGAGAGCCCGAGAACCCGAGAGCCCGAGAACCCGGGCTGGGTCACTGGACGACGACGGCGCGGCCGGGATCGACGTCGATGCGCTGGATCTTCGACGGCAGGTCGAAGGGCTCGTTCAGGTTCACGCCGGTCGGCAGGTCGGGCGACTTCGTGTAGTAGGTGACCAGCTCCTGCAGCAGCGTGAGGGGCACGGGGATGCCACTCACCTCCGCGCTTTCGAGCTGCAGCTGGCCGCGGCCGTTGGCCGTCTTCAAGGTGCCCGTCGCGGTGACGGGCAGGCGCCCGGCCAGGTAAGCGGCCGGGTCGAACCACCCGCCGCTGCTCTTCTTGCGGAGGCCGTCCAGATCCACGATGGCGCGGGCGCTCAGCCGGCCCTGGCCGACGAGGGTGACCGACGGATCCGCGACACCCGCGGGGAAGCGCTGCGCGAGGCGCAGCTGCAGGTAGGCATTCACCTCATCGTCGGCGAACTCGGTTCGGTATGCGGTGGGCTCGGCCGCCACGCCGCGGGCCATCACGTTCGACAGCTTGAGCTCGAAGAGGTCGGCCTTCTGGGGGCTGGGGGCAACGGCCAGGGCTGCGGCGCCGGAGGCGGTGAGGGCGGCGAGCAGGATGAACGGCCGCATGTGTTCAGTGTAGCGCAGGCGCCAAACGGGTCGCTGCCGGAACGGGCGGCTTCCGCCGGTTGACTTTCGCCTTTCCTTTGGCTACCCTCGGTCCAGTCGCCGGGATTTTCCCTGTCTCTTCGCCCGGCCGGGAGGCACCGTTGCAGCCGCTCACCAAGCGCCAGCGCGAGATTCTGAACTACCTGAACGAGTTCATCCAGCAGCACGGGTACGCTCCCAGCCTCGAGGAAATCGGCCACCGCTTCAACCTGTCGTCGTTGGCGACGGTGCACAAGCACCTCACCAACCTCCAGGACAAGGGCTTCATCCGCCGGTCCTGGAACCGATCGCGATCGGTGGAGCTGCTTCCCAGCCGGGCCGGTGGTCGCGCGGTCGAGCTGCCGATGCTGGGCTATGTCGCGGCGGGCATGCCCATCGAGGCGGTCACCTCGGGCGAGTCCATTGCCGTGCCGGAATCGCTCGTCGCCGGCCGGCGGGACACGTACGTGCTGCGCGTGAAGGGCGAGTCGATGATCGACGAGCAGATCCGCGACGGCGACTGGGTGGTCGTCGAGGACCGGAAGTCGGCCGACAACGGCGAGATGGTCATCGCGCTGGTCGGCGGCCAGGATGTCACGCTGAAGAAGTTCTATCGCGAGGCGGGCCGTATCCGCCTCCAGCCTGCGAATCCCACGATGCAGCCCATCTACGTGGACCCTGACGGCGTCCAGATCCAGGGCGTCGTCGTGGGCGTGATGCGGAAGTACTAGGCCCCGCCGGGGCTTTGGGTTTCAGGCGACCGGCGGAATCCGTTACGCTTGAGGCCCAGAGTCCTTATGAACGAGCGCAAACAGATCAACTTCACCATCATCCCGGACGACGACAGCCAGCAGCCGCGGACCTACGCGAACTTCTGCGCGGTGAACCACACGCCCTTCGACTTCACGCTCACCTTCTGCGAGGTGCAGCCGCTCTCCGAGAAGGAGATCCGCGAGGCGGAGGCCGAGCACCTGGTGAAGGCGCCGGTGCGGGCCAAGGTCGTGCTCCCCGTGCAGTTCGTGCCCACGCTCATCGCGGCGCTGCAGGAGAACCTGCGCATCTACTCCGAGGCGCACGCGCCGCAGCCCGCGCCGGTCCCGGGCAAGGGGCCGGTGCACTAGGCGGCCATGAAGACCGCGGCCGAGGCCCGGAAGATTCTCGCGGCGCTCGAGAAGCACCACCCGAACGCCGACACGGAGCTGGCCCACCGCAACGCGTTCGAGCTGCTGGTGGCCACCATCCTGTCGGCGCAGTCCACGGATCGCCGTGTGAACGAGGTGACGCCGGCGCTCTTCAAGAAGTATCCGAACGCCCGCGCGCTGGCGAAGGCGGATCCCGCGGAGCTCGAGACGCTCATCCACTCCACGGGCTTCTTTCGCCAGAAGACGCGCGCGCTCCTCGGCATGTCCCAGGCGCTCGTCGCCGAGCACGGCGGCGAGGTTCCCGCCACGATGGACGCGCTCACCTCCCTGCCCGGTGTGGGACGCAAGACGGCCAACGTGGTGCTCGGCCACGCGCTGGGGGTGCCGGGCCTGCCCGTCGACCGGCACGTGCTCCGGGTGACCAACCGGCTGGGGCTGGTGCACTCGGACGACCCGGTGAAGGTCGAAAAGGCGCTGGGCGCACTCATTCCGAAGAAGAAGTGGACGCAGGCGTCCGACACCTTCATCCTGCACGGCCGCCGCATCTGCAAGCCGACGCCGCAGTGCCGCCTCTGCTTCGCGCGCCCGCTCTGCGACTACGCACACCGATGACCCGGGAGCAGTTCAGGGCGCTCGTGGCCGAAGCCATCGACACCATCCCGCCGCGCTTCGCCCGGGAGATCAAGAACGTCGCCATCGTCATCGAGGACGAGCCGTCGGAGGAACTGCTCGAAGAGATGGAGATGGGTCCGGACGAGACGCTCTTCGGCCTCTACCAGGGCACGCCGCTGCCCGAGCGGCAGTGGGCCTTCGGCAACGCCCTCCCGGACCGCATCACGCTGTACCAGTTCCCCATCGAGGACGAATGCGAGGGCGACGAGGACTGCATCGTGATGGAGATTGGCGACACGCTCATCCACGAGCTGGGCCACTATTTCGGGATGAGCGAGGAGGAGATCATGGAGATCGAGGAGCGCTACTGGCGTGGCGAGACCTCGTAAGCGCTTCGGCCAGCACTTCCTCGAGCCGGCGTGGGTCACCAAGCTGGTGAACGCCATCGGCGCCCGGCCGGAGGAGGCGTTCGTGGAGATTGGCCCGGGCCGTGGGGCCATCACCAGGCCCCTGTCGGCCCGGGTCAACCGCATGCTGGCCATCGAGGTGGACCGTGACCTGGCGGCCGCGCTGGTGTTGGAGGCGCTTCCCGGGGTCACGGTGCTGGAGGCGGACGTGCTGGACGTGGACCTGGCCGCTGCCATCACCGGGTGGCAGGGGGCCCCGCTGGACGGCGCGCACCCGGTCCGCATCGTCGGAAACCTGCCCTACAACATCTCGTCGCCCATCCTCTTCAGACTGCTGGCGCTCGCCGCAGGCACGGGCGGCGTCACCGACGCGACCCTCATGCTGCAGCGCGAGGTGGCGGAACGGCTGGTGGCGTCACCGGGGACGAAGGAGTACGGTGTCCTGACCATCCAGACCGCGCTGCACGCCGAGGTGACACGGCTGCTGGCGCTGCCGCCGGGTGCGTTCCGGCCCCCGCCGAAGGTCTCGTCGGCGGTCGTCCGGCTGGCCTTCCGCCCGCCGCCGGTGCCCGTCACGGACGAGGCAGTCCTGGTCGGGCTGGTGCGGTCGGTGTTCACCCAGCGGCGGAAGACGCTGTCCAACGCACTGAAACCTTTCGCCGAGGCGCGCGGCTGGAACGCGGCCGAGGTGCTGGCGGCCGCGGGCCTGGATGCGCGCCGGCGCCCAGAGACGCTGCAGCTTGTTGAACTGGCACGACTTGCGGACGTTTTTGCTTCGACGCGGCCGACGGCCGTGCTATAGTTCCCCTCCGAAAACCCGCCTTTCCTTTCAGGCCTTCCCAGCGCCTGAGACTTTCGCTTGCGTCGGTGCCCGTCCCCGGGCCCCGCGTTGGCTGGGATTCTGCGCATGTCTGGTTCGGCACCTGCGGACGGGTCCGCGGGCGCACTGTCGGTAGACGTCGTGCCGCTTGGCGGCCTTGGCGAGTTCGGCCTCAACATGATGGCGATCTCGTGTGGAGATACCACCATCGTCGTCGACGCCGGCGCCATGTTTCCCGAGCCCGACCTGCCGGGCGTGGACCTCATCGTGCCGGACCTCGCGTACCTCGAGACGCGCCGGGGCCAGGTGAAGGCGCTCGTGCTGACGCACGGCCACGAGGATCACATCGGGGCGGTGCCCTACGTGCTGCCGCACGTCAGCGGGCCGGTGTACGGCACGCCGCTGGCGCTGGCACTGGTCGAGCCGAAGATCGAGGAGCACGGCGTCGAGCACGGTCCCGGCTACGTGCCGGTGAAGCCGCGCGACGTGGTGACGGTGGGCCCGTTCACCCTGGAGTTCATCCGCGTCACGCACAGCATGCCCGACTGCGTGGCCGTGGCCATCACGACGCCGCAGGGCGTGCTGCTCCACACCGGCGACTTCAAGATCGACCAGACCCCGCTCGACGGCGAGGCCTTCGATCTGCCGCGGTTTGCGCAGCTCGGCGCGTCCGGCGTGCTGGCGCTGCTCTGCGACAGCACGAACGTCGAGCGCCGGGGCTTCACGGGATCGGAGCGCGAGGTCGAGGACGCCTTCGAGGAGATCTTCACCGCCACCGAGGGGCGGCTGGTCGTCGGCACCTTCTCGTCCAGCATCTACCGCCTGCAGATCCTCGTGGACCTGGCCACACAGTTCGAGCGGAAAGTGGCGTTCGTCGGGCGCGGCATGGAGCGCAATTCACAGATTGCGCAGAAGCTCGGTCACCTTCACCTGCCGACAGGCGTCGTCATCCGGGACAGCGACGTGCCGAACTTCCCCGCCCAGGACGTACTCTGCCTGGTCACGGGGGCGCAGGGCGAACCGAACGCGGCATTGTCGCGTATTGCCATCAACGACCACCGGCACGTTCGGCTCGGCGATCGCGATCGGGTGGTGCTCTCGGCACGCGCCATCCCCGGGAACGAAAAGGCGATCGGCCGGGTGATGAACCACCTGGCGCGCCGGAAGGTGGAGGTGATCACGGAGGCGGACAAGCACGTGCACGTCTCCGGGCACGGGTCGAGCGAGGAGCTCAAGCTGCTGCTGTCCCTGGTCCGCCCGCGGTACATGGTTCCGATTCACGGCGAGTTCCGCCAGCTGGCCCGGCACGCGCGGATAGCGGAGGTCGTGACGGGCGGGCTGCCCGAGCCGGTGACGGTGCTGATGGCCGAAGACGGCGATATCGTGCGCTTCGACGCCGAGGGCGGCCGGCTGCACGACAAGGCGCCCACCGGGCGAGTGCTCATCGACAGCACACGGGTGGGCGAGGTGAACGACGAGGTCCTGCGGGATCGCCGCCACATCGCCGCCGATGGCGTGGTCGTGCCCGTCGTGGCCATCAACCGGCAGACGGGGGTGGTCGAGGGGGTGCCGGAACTGCTCGTGCGCGGGTTCGTGACGGCGGCCGACCCGGGCCTGCTGGGTGACGCGGGCGCGATGTTGAGCGAGGTCATCGCGGGTTGCGGCGTGGAAGAGCGCACGGACCCGGGACTCATGCAGGAGCGCGTGCGCACCGAGGTGCGCCGTTACCTGCGCAAACGGACCGGCCGGCGCCCCATGGTGCTGCCGGTCATCATGGAGATTTGACGTGCCCTCAGTCACTGCATCGGGCTCGGCGCTGTCCCGGCGCGTCAGCGAGGTCGTGGGTGTCGGGCTCTTCGCCGCCGCCCTGATCTGGCTGGTGGCCCTGGCCAGCTACGACACCAGCGATCCGGCCTGGTTCTTCAGCACGGGCGACCACGAGGCGCCGGTGAACTTTGCCGGCCGCGTCGGGGCGTTCCTCGCGGAGCTGTCGTTCCAGCTGCTCGGCTACGCATCGTTCCTCGTTCCCGCGGTCACCGCGGTGGTGGGCTGGCGCTATTTCTGGTGCCGTCCCGTGAACGCGGCCTACACGAAGCTCACCGGGGCGCTGCTGCTGCTCGCCTGCTCGAGCGCGTTCATGGCCATCACGCTGGGGCGCGTGGATCTCGGGCCGCGGGACTTCCGCGCGGGCGGCTACGTCGGCGAGTGGATCGGCGGGTGGATGGCCGACTACCTGAGCCGGACCGGCTCGGTCATCGTGCTCACCGCCGTGATGGCGGGCGCCGTCATCCTCGCCACGCAGTTCTCGTTCGGCCACCTGTTCGCCGTGATGTTCTCGTTCGCCGGCGCTCGGCTGCGGCAGATGGGCGCGGGCCTCCGGGAATGGCGGGCGGAACGGGAGCGGGCCCGCCAGCGCCGCGAGGTGCTGGCCAAGCACGGGAAGACGGACGTGCCCGAGCCGGCGAAGCCGAAGGTCGCGCGCGTGGCCGAACGCGCCGCCCCGCCCCCACCGGTCCGGCCGGGCCCACGCGAAGAGGACGACGGCGAGGAGGAGCGGCGCCCTGCGGCGGCTGCCGCGCCGGTGGTGCAGAAGAGGGCGCCCGCGCGCCTGCCCGCGACCCAGCCGCTGCCGCTGCCCGAGCCCGAGCGCACGCCGGCCGAGCGCCGGATGGGCGGCTTCATGCTGCCGCCGCTCACGCTGCTGGACCCGCCGAAGGCGGAGCAGAAGATCGACGAGCGCGAGCTGATGGACGCCGCCCGTCTCCTCGAGGAGAAGTGCCACGAGTTCTCGGTGGATGGATCGGTCGTGCAGATACACCCGGGCCCGGTGGTGACCACGTTCGAGTTCAAGCCCGACGCGGGCGTGAAGTACTCGAAGGTGACGGGCCTGTCGGACGACCTGTGCCTGGCGATGAAGGCCGAGTCGGTGCTGATCGACCGCATCCCCGGCAAGTCCACCGTGGGCATCCAGATCCCGAACCCGAACCGCGAGGCCATCTCGCTGCGCGAGCTGCTGCAGTCGGAGGTCTACACGCGCACGGCGTCGAAGCTGACGCTGGCCCTCGGCAAGACCATCCACGGCGAGCCGTACATGGCCGACCTCGCCACCATGCCGCACCTGCTCATCGCCGGCTCCACCGGCACGGGCAAGTCGGTGGGCCTCAACGCGATGCTCACCAGCATCCTCTACCGTGCGACGCCCGACGACGTGCGGATGATCATGATCGATCCGAAGCGGCTCGAGCTGGGGATGTACGACGACATCCCGCACCTGCTGACGCCGGTCGTCGTGGATCCCAAGAAGGCGGCCAATGCCCTGCGCTGGGCGGTCCGCGAGATGGAGGAGCGCTACAAGACGCTGGCGGCCTTCGGCGTGCGCAACATCGAGCAGTACAACCGCAACGTCCGCGCGATGATCGAGGCGAAGGAGGTGCCGAAGGAGGGCGAGCCGCCGCGTCCCCTGCCCTTCATCGTCGTCGTGGTGGACGAGCTCGCCGACCTGATGATGGTCGCCGGCAACGAGGTGGAGGAATCGATCTGCCGCCTGGCCCAGATGGCGCGCGCGGTCGGCATCCACCTGATCCTGGCCACGCAGCGTCCCTCGGTGGACGTCATCACCGGCCTCATCAAGGCGAACCTGCCGTCACGCATCTCGTTCCGCGTCTCCTCGAAGATCGACTCGCGGACGATTCTCGACAGCAACGGCGCCGAGCAGCTGCTCGGCAAGGGCGACATGCTGTTCCTGCCGCCGGCCTCGTCGCGCCACATCCGGCTGCACGGCCCGTACATCTCCGAGCAGGAGTCTGCCCGGCTGGCGAGCTTCCTGCGCAAGCAGGGCAAGCCGACGTTCGACGAGTCCATCACCGCCGACGACAAGAAGGGCGGCCCGGACGACCTGGAGTTCGAGAAGGACGAGCTGTACGACGAGGCCGCGCGCATCGTCGTGCAGAGCGGCCAGGCCTCGATCTCGTACCTGCAGCGCAAGATGCGGATCGGCTTCAGTCGCGCCGCGCGGCTGGTCGACATGATGGAGGCCGAAGGCCTGGTGTCCCCCGCCACCGGAGGCAAGGCTCGCGAGGTGCTCGTGGGCCGCGATTACTTCGACGAAGTGGACGCGCAACTGCGATGAGCGAGCTGCCGATGGCACCCATTCGACGAATCGCCGCACTGGTCCCGCTGGTGGCGCTGCTGGGGGGAGCATCGCCCGCATGGGCGCAGACCGCACAGGTGCGCTACGAGCGGGCGCTCGAGCGCGAGGGGCCCGTGCGCGCGCGCCTGGAGCGCTCGCTCGACCCCACTGCCGCCGAACGCACCGCGACGCTGCGCGAGGTGACCCGCCTGGTGACGGCCTACGAGGCTATCGTGCGGCGGTTCCCGCGCTCTGGCTACTCGGACAATGCCCTGTGGCAGGGCGCAGGACTGGCGGAGGCGGCATACCGGCGCTTCGCGCGCGCCGACGACCACACCCGGGCGATCACGCTGTACGGCTGGTTGATCCGCGAGTATCCCAGCAGCCCCTACGTGAGGCGTGCCCGCGCCCAGGTGGCGGGGCTCGAGCAGGCCAGGTCGGTCGAAGCCGCCCTGCCGCGCGCACCCGCCGCGTCCCCCGAGCCGGCGCCCCCAGCGGGGGGCATCCTGGTGCCCACGCTCACGAGCGCCGCGCCGGACACGGCGCCATCCATGTCGTCCGTGAACTCGCGCGCCCTGCTTTCCAGCATCCAGCGCGCCGTGCTGCCGAACACGGTCCGCGTCACGCTCCAACTCGATCGCGAGGTGCCGTATCACGAGGAGCGCATCAGCGACCCGGACCGGGTGTTCTTCGACCTGAGAAATGCGCAGCTGGCGCCAGAGCTGGCAGATACGACGCTGACGTACCCCGACGACATCGTCAGGCAGGTCCGGACCGGACGGCACCCGAACGGGACGGTGCGCGTCGTCATGGACCTCGATGGCGTGTCGCGACACAGCGTCTTCACCCTCTACAATCCGTTCCGGCTGGTCATCGACTTCGAGCGGTCGGTGGCCGTGCCGGCGCGGCAGGCGACGGTCACCGTGCCCGAGCGGACCACGAGCGGGCCCGCGAGCGACGCGTCGGGCGTGGCGGCCGACCCGGCTCCAGTCCCAGCGGCCACAGTCCCGGCCCCACCAGTGGCCACCCGTGCCGACACCCCTGCCCCCGCCTCCCTCCCCGTCCCCGCGGTCGCCGAGCCGCCGGCGGCTCCGGCCCAGCCGGCCTCGAACGCCGCCGGGGGCTACTCGCTGTCGCGGCAGCTCGGGCTCAGCGTCTCGCGCATCGTCATCGACCCGGGTCACGGCGGCCGTGACCCGGGCTCGATGGCCCACGGCATCCGGGAAGCCGACCTCACGCTCGACGTGGCGCTGCGCCTCGAGGCACTCCTCCAGAAGGAGCCCGGCATCGAGGTGGTCCTCACCCGTCGCACGAACGCCTACGTTCCCCTCGAGGAGCGCACCGCGATCGCGAATCGCGAGAGCGCGGATCTGTTTCTCTCCATCCACGCGAACGCGAGCCGGAACGTCGCGGCCCGCGGCGTGGAGACCTACTACCTCAGCTTCGCCTCGTCGCCGGACGCCGAGGCGGTGGCCGCGCGCGAGAACTCCGCCTCGGAACGCGCGATGCACAACCTGCCCGACATCATCAAGGCGATTGCCCTGAACAACAAGCTGGACGAGTCGAAGGACCTGGCGGCGATGGTGCAGGAGACGATGGTGACGCGGCTGCGCCGGGCGAACCGGAACCTGCGGAACCTCGGCGTGAAGAAGGCGCCGTTCGTCGTGCTGATCGGGGCGGGCATGCCCAGCGTGCTGGCCGAGATGTCGTTCCTCACGAACCGGCAGGAGGCACAGCTGCTGAAGACGGCCGGTTACAAGCAGCGCATTGCCGAAGCCCTGCACGAGGCGGTGATGCGCTACCGTCGCTCGCTCAAGCGGCAGTCCACGATCGCGGACGTGCCGTAGGGAAAGGCAGAAGGCAAAGGCAGAAGGCCGCTTGCCTCATGCCTTGAACAGATCGTGCTGCCCGCCGCGCGCCTCGATGACGGTGATGGCACGCCGCGAGCGGTACCAGATGTAGAGGATGCCGGCGGTGATGCCCGCGACCACGGCGGCCGCCATGATCACGCCGGTGAGCCCGAAGGCCGCCACCGCGACGTCGATCATGCTGAGGCCGGGCGTGGGCTCCTTTCCGACCTCCACGATGGTGACGGTCGGAACGCTGCCGTCGGGAAACGGTGGCGGCGCCTGTGGCTGGAGCACGACTTCAGTGTAGCACCCGCGCTACTTCGGCAAGGGGCCGCGACCCAGTTCCACCAGGGTCCGGATGATGGCGCCGGTGGCCCCGCGCGGCATCCACGCCTTCGCCTCGTCCGCCCAGGCCGTGCCGGCGATGTCGAGATGAGCCCAGGGCCCCGAGCCCGCAAACTCCTTCAGGAACATGGCGGCGGTGACGGCCCCGGCCGGTCGGCCCGGGCTGTTGATCATGTCGGCGATGTCGCTCTTGAGCGTCTCCTTGTACTCGTCGAAGAGCGGCATCTGCCAGACCTTCTCTCCCCCCCGGTCCGCGGCCGCGCGAATGGCGTCCACCCACGGCTGGGGGGTTCCGAATAGCCCGGTGGTGATTTTGCCGAGGGCGACGATGCAGGCGCCGGTGAGGGTGGCGACGTCCACCAGGTGGGTGGCGCCGATCTGCCGCGCGTACCAGAGCGCGTCGCCCAGGATCAGCCGCCCCTCGGCGTCGGTGTTGTTCACTTCGACGGTGAGGCCGGATGCGCCTCTCAGGATGTCGCCCGGCTTCAGCGCGCGTCCGCCGGGCATGTTCTCGGCGGAGGCCACAACGGCCACGGCCCGGACTGGCAGCCGCAACAGCGCGATGGCGCGGAGGGCGGCGACCACGGAGGCGGCACCCGCCATGTCGTCCTTCATCCGCTCCATGCCATCGGCCGGCTTGATCGAGATGCCGCCGGTGTCGAAGGTGATTCCCTTCCCCACCAGGCCCAGTACGACGTCGCCGGGTGCGCCGGCAGGCTCGTAGCGGGCGACGAGCATGCGCGGCGGCTCCGCGCTCCCCCGCCCGACGCCCAGCAGCAGGCCCATGCCCAGCGCGTCCAGCCTGCGCTCCTCGAAAATCTCGATCGTGACCCCTTCCACCGAGGCCAGCGACGCCGCCTTCTCGGCGAAGGTCGCGGGCACGAGGAAGTTCCCCGGCTCGTTGATGAGGACACGCGCCGAGTTGACCGCGTCCCCGACGATACGCCCGGCCGCGGCCCGGTCCGCCGCGCCCGCAGCCGACGACACCAGCGTGACGTCGGTGAGGAAGAAGCGCGGGTCGGGGCGGCTCTTGTGGATGGCGCCGTCGAAGTTCGCCACGGTGAAGGCCTCACCGAGGATGTCGATGCGGTCCGCGGCGTCGGTGCGCCCGGGTTCGATGTCGAGCCAGGCCACGCGTGGGCGCCGCTGCTGGCGCGCGACCGAGACGGCGGTCGCCGCCATCCGCCGGAATCGCTCGGGCCCCATCTCCTCACGCGGGCCGCCGCCCACGAACAGCATGCGGGACGCCGTCCACCCGCTGGCTACGATCGCGGCGCCGAACGTATCCAGGGCCTTGGGCGTGAATTCACCCCGGGCCAGCGCGGCGCCGAGCGCGCCGCCGACGGCCCCATCGAACTCGGCGACGATGGCGGCGGAATGGTCCTCGGCGACGGGGATCGTCAGGACGTCCGCGTCGACTGCCGGAGGTGGGCCGCTCAGGACGTGGATACGGGGGACTTCATACGCGACTGGCATTGGGGACTCGGGGTGTGCGGGCTCCTCGAAGACGCTGGGGCGCGCAGGCACCGCGTTTCGAGTCTATCACCCGCCGGCGGGCTTCCCGGCGCGCGCCGCTGCACGTTTTCTTCGAGTCGGAAACGTCGAGCGGCCGCTCGTCAGAGCGCCGGCATGAGCCAAAATGCGCAGGACACGACTACGTTGTAAACCACGAAGACGATGGCGGCATAGCCCATGATGTCGCGGAAGTCGATACGTGCGGCAGCCAGCAGCGGCAGGGCCCAGAACGGCTGGATGATGTCGGTGGCCATGTCCCCCCAGGCATACGCCAGGACCACCTGCGGCGTCGGCACGCCGAGGCGCATCGCCGCGTCCACGAGGTAGGGCGCCTCGATGGCCCACTTCGAGCCCCCGGACGGGACGAAGTAGTTCACCAGGCCCGAATACCAGTACAGCCACACGGGCAGCGTCTCCGGCGTGGCAATCGCCGCGATGGCCTCTCCGACCATTTGTGCCAGGTCGGTGCCCTGGATGACGCCGTACATGCCCGCATAGAACGGAAACTGCAGCACCACCCCCGCCAGCAGGCCCGCGCCGCGCTCGGAGGCCGCGAGCAGCGAAGCGGCCGAGGGGTGCAGCAGCACGGCCAGCATCAGGAACGCGAAGTTCAGCACGTCCAGGGTGAGCGCAAACCCCTTCGTCGCAAAGTACCACGCGAGCCAGCCTGCGCCGCACGCGGCAACGGCCAGCGTGAGGGCCCGCGAGTGGTCGATGCGGCTGGCGACCGACGGCGTGTCCGGCGGGCGCGGCGGATCGAAGCGCTCCAGCCGATCGAGGAAGGCCGGATCGATCGGTCGCGCCTTCCCGGGCGGCGGGTGCAGCACGGCCGCCATGACGACGAGCAGCGAGACGACGACCACGGTCAGTCCGAGGTTGAATGCGCTGAAGATCGTCGCGGACACGGGGATGAGGCCGATCGTGGACTCGAGAAAGTGGCCGGGAGTGGCCACCAGCAGCGGCGCCGAGGCCGAGAGCCCGGCATGCCACGTGGCGCCCATGCCGAAGTACGCGGCGCACACCAGCAGGCGGTAGTCCACGCGCGGCTCGGCCCGGACGACATGGCGCACGAACATCGCACACCCCACGAGGCTGAGGCCCCAGTGCACCCAGGCCAGGCCCATTGAGACCAGCGCCATGAGGACGACCGCGGCGCGGGGACTCCGCGCCAGGCCGGCGAGCCGTGCGAAGGCCCGGTCGACGACCGGCGCCGTGGACACCAGGTAGCCCGAGAGGACGACCAGGGCCATCTGCATGGCAAAGGGCACGAGCGTCCAGAACCCGTTGCCCCACTCGATGACGATGCGTGACGGCGGCGCGCCGGCGAGACCGAAGGCCAGCGCGAACGTGAAGAACGTGAGGATGAGGGCGATGGCAAACGCGCTGGGAACGAACCGCGCGGTGACCTCGCTGAGGCGAACGGCCAGGGTGGCGAGCATGGAAGTGAGAAGTGGGAAGTGGGAAGTCAGAAGTGGGAAGTCCGGATCTTACCGTTCACCCCTGACTTCTGGCCCTGCTTCTCACTTCCAACCTCTCACTGCTGACTTCTCACCTCACGCGCCAGCCCCAATTGGTGGCGGGGCGCTGTTCCAACGGCCGAAGCCCGTCATCAGCGTCGCGCCCAGGCCAATGGTCCAGATGAGGAACTCGCCGATGGCGCCGGCGACGAGCACGCCAAAGGCCGCCACTCGAAGCGGGTCGGGCGCCACCCCCAGCAGTCGGGCCAGGAGCGTCGGCGTGATGATGAGGAACATGCCCAGTGCCGTGGCCAGGACCGCGCTGCGCGGGCGCCAGCCGAGCCGATCCTCCAGCCATTCGCCCAGGCGGCAGGCCAGCGCGGTGAACCCGAGGAGCAGGGCGACGAGAGCCACCAGGATGGCAACCGGCACGAGGAGGAAGACGAACGGCAGGCCGATGATGGTGAGCCCGAGGGCAATGGAGAACACGAGCACCACGGGCAGGAAGAGCACCTCCGCTGCGAGCCCGATGATGGCCGCACGCACGGGCTCGGCCGCGGCGGCCCGCCCCACCCGCGCGACGGGGCCGCGCGCCACGAGCAGCACGACGAGCATCAGGACGGCCAGGATGGAGACGCGGAACAGGGTGGCCGCCAGGCTCAGCCACCGGCCGGTGTTGCCCAGCTCGACTCGCGGCCACCAGCCGAAGAGGCCTGTCCGGCGGGACCATTCGCCGAACGACACGTAGCTCACCCCGCCCGAGAGCCGGGCGCCCTGGTCGCGAAGGAGCGTGCCGCCCACCAGGACGACATCGCCTCGGACCTCGGCGGTCGGGCCGAGGTGCAGATCGCCCCCGACCACCAGGATGCCGTCCTCGACGCGGCCGTCGATGCGGGCCGATCCTCCCACGACCGCGATGCCATCGGTGACCTCCTCGTCGCGCTCCACGTGGACGTCCTGCGCCACGGCGAACCGTGTCCCCGTGATGCGGTAGGTGACTGGCGGCGCCTCGCCCGGTGCGGTGGGTGCGGGCCCCGTTGGCTGTGCGGCCGAGGCCTGTGGGGGCGCGGTCAGGACGAGGAGCGCGAGGAGGGTGAGGGTGCGCACGTCACTCTGGACAGACGTGGCGCCCGGGGGCGAAGTTCCGTCAGAAGCGTCCGACCGCGCCCTCCACGTGCAGCTTCGCCCCGGTGGCGGCCCGCACGGCCTCCTCGGTGGTATCGCTGGCGATCTCCCTGAGCACGAGCCCGTGCGGGCTGACGTCGATGACCGCCAGCTCGGTGACGATCTGGCTCACCACCCGCACGCCGGTGAGCGGCAGGGTGCACCGCTTCAGGATCTTGTGCCCGCCGTCCTTGGTCGTATGCTCCATGGCGATGATGACGCGGCGCGCGCCGGCCACCAGGTCCATGGCCCCGCCCATGCCCTTCACCATCTTGCCCGGGATCATCCAGTTCGCCAGGTTGCCGTGCTCGTCCACCTCGAGCGCCCCGAGCACGGTGACGTCCACGTGCCCGCCGCGCACCATGGCGAACGAGTCGGCGCTGTTGAAGTAGCACGCGCCGGGCAGTTCCGTCACCGTTTCCTTGCCGGCGTTGATGAGGTCGGGATCCACCTGGTCCTCGGCCGGGTACGGCCCCACACCGAGCATGCCGTTCTCGGAATGCAGCGTGATATGGACGTCCGGCGGCACGAAGTTCGCCACCAGCGTTGGCATGCCGATCCCGAGGTTCACGTAATCGCCGTCCTTCAGCTCCCGGGCGATTCGTGACACGATGCGCTCGCGCTTATCCATGGGAGACGGTCCGTTTCTCGATGCGCTTCTCGTAGTGCGCGCCCTGGAGGATGCGCTTCACGTAGATCCCCGGCGTGTGCACCAGGTCCGGCTCGATCTCGCCCGGCGCCACCAGGTGCTCCACCTCGGCGATGGTCACGCGCGCGGCGGTGGCCATCATCGGGTTGAAGTTGCGGGCCGTCTTCCGGTAGACGAGGTTGCCGACGTGGTCGCCCTTCCAGGCCTTCACGAACGCGAAGTCGGCCTTGAGGGGCCGCTCGAGCACGTATGGGCGTCCGTCGATCTCGCGCGTCTCCTTGCCTTCCGCGATGAGGGTGCCCACCCCGGTCGGGGTGAAAAAGCCGCCGATGCCGGCCCCGCCGGCACGAATCCGTTCGGAGAACGTGCCCTGCGGGACCAGCTCGACCTCGATCTCCTTCTGGAGGAACTGGCGCTCGAACTCCTTGTTCTCCCCCACGTAGGTCGAAATCATCTTCCGCACCTGGCGGTTCTTCAACAGCGGACCGATGCCGAAGTCGTCGGTGCCGGCGTTGTTGCTGATCATCGTGAGGCTGCGGACCCCCCGCCTGAGCAGCGCGGCGAGGAGGTTCTCGGGAATGCCGGAAAGGCCGAAACCACCGACCATGATCGAGGCGCCGTCGTGGATGTCGGCGACCGCGGCGTCGGCGGTGTCGATCACCTTGTTCATCCGGCAATTATGGATCGAAGGTGAATCGGCGGGCACGTGAGAAGAGCGCCTCCACGTGCGCGCGCTCGGTCAGCCCGTCGGCCGCCGCCTCGAGATCGCGCGCGAGCGCACGCAGCAGTGGCGCGATGGCAGCGGCATTGGTCTCCAGGATGGGCGCCCACATCGAGGCCTGGCTGGCGGCCACCCGCGTGGTGTCACGCAGACCGGCTCCCGCATGCCGGAGCCCGTCCTCTCCCACGGTCTCCCCCACTCGCGCCAGCAGCGACGTCGCTACGACCTGCGGGAGGTGGCTGATCGCGGCCACGAGGCGATCGTGTGCGGCCCCATCATCGGCCATCTCGACGGGAACCCCGCCAAGGGTGGAGACGAGGGCGCGCGCCCGGCCGACAGCCGTCGGGGCCGCCGATCCGGTCATCAGGAACCACGTGCGGCCGTCGAAGAGATCCGCGCGCGCGGCCCCCGGGCCGCTGCTCGTGCCCCCGGCCATGGGATGCCCGGGCACGAACCGCGCCAGGCCCGCCTCGCGGGCGGCGATGGCGATGGCGTGCTTGGTGCTGCCCGTGTCGGTGATGAGGGTCGCGCCCGGGGCGAGGGTCGCCAGACGCGGAATCAGCCGGAGGATGGCGTCGACGGGCGCGGCAAGCACCACGGTGGTGGCGTCCGCAAGTCCCGCGAGGTCGTCCTCGCGGTCGAAGCTGACCACCACCGCGCCCGGAACGCGCCGCTGGTACGCGAGCCGCACGGACCGCCCGATGAGCCCGTCTCCGACAATCGCCAGCCGCTCGCTCATCGAACCATCGTGCTTTGAACGTTCGTGCGTTGAACCACCGTGCTTTGAACCCCCGTGCTGTGAACCTCTGCGCTTCGAACGTCCGCGCGTCGAACCCGCGTGCTCTGAACTACCGTGCCCACCCCCGCCGCGCCACCGGCTCGAGGCAGATGCTCCGCCCGATCGCCGGCGCGATGATCCGCAACTCCGCCATCAGCCGGTCGAACTGCCCCGGGAACAGCGACTGCGCGCCGTCGCTCATCGCGTGGTCGGGATCGCAGTGCACCTCGATGAGCAGGCCGTCCGCGCCGGCGGCCACGGCGGCGCGCGCCATCGGCGCCACCTTGTCGCGCCGGCCCGTGCCGTGGCTCGGATCCACGAACACCGGCAGGTGGCTCAATTGCTTCACGATGGGGATGGCCGAGATGTCCAGGGTGTTGCGCGTGGCCGTCTCGAACGTCCGGATGCCACGCTCGCAGAGGATGACCTCGGTGTTGCCGCCGGCCAGCACGTACTCAGCCGAGAGGAGCCACTCCTCGATCGTGGCCGAGATGCCGCGCTTGAGCAGCACCGGCTTGCGCGCCCGCCCCAGCTCGCGCAGCAGCGTGAAGTTCTGCATGTTGCGCGCGCCCACCTGGAAGATGTCGGCGTATCGATCGATGACCTCGATCTGGCTGATGTCCATCACCTCGGTCACCAGCTTCAGGTCGTGCGCGTTGGCGGCGGCCCGGAGCAGCCGCAGGCCCTCCTCGCCCAGCCCCTGGAAGCTGTAGGGCGACGACCGCGGCTTGAAGGCCCCGCCGCGCAGCACCTTGGCGCCGGCACGCTTCACCGCCGCCGCCGTGGAGTTCACCTGCGCCTCGTTCTCGGCCGAGCACGGGCCTGCCATGACGATGACCTCGTCACCGCCGATGCGGAGGTCGCCGACGCCGATGACGGTGTCCTCCGGCTTGAAGGTGCGGCTCGCGAGCTTGTAGGGCTCGGTGATGCGCAGCACCTCGTGGACGCCGTCCATCATCTCGATGAGCCGCGGGTCCACCTTGCCGCTGCCGACCACCCCCAGCACGACGCGCGAAGCGCCCGTGGATCGGTGGACGTCCATCCCGAACTCGACCAGCTTGGCGATCACCTGCTCGACCTGCTCGGTGGTGACCCGCTCCTTCATGACGACAACCATATGCAGCTCTCAGTCTGTGCCCTGTTTCGTTCGGCGCTCGTCGTCGAGGCGCTGGATCCGGCGCGCCTCGTCCATCACTCGTTCGTACAATCGCACAATCGCATCATCGGTCAGCGGGCCGCCGAGGCTGGCGTTGACCGCCTTGACGTGCGCCATGACCGTGGCCTCCCGGGCCGGCTCGTAGATGGCCATGCCGTTCGCCTGCTTCAGGCGGCCCACGGCGTACGCGCACCGGGCCCGGCGGTCCAGGAGGCGGACGATCACCTCGTCCAGCCGGTCGATTTCGTCCCGCAGGGCCTCGAGACTCAGCTCTGGAGCCATCGGACGTACCGTTCCACTTCGTCGAGCAGGTCCGGCTTCCCGCCGTGCTCGGCGATGACGCTGACCAGGGCGCTCCCCACGACCGCCGCGTCCGCCCACTGCCCGATGGCCCGCACGTGCTCGGGGCGCGACACCCCGAAGCCGAGCGCGAGCGGCATCGATGTCTCGCGGCGCACCCGTGCCGCGAGGGCTTCGGCCGAATCGGACACCGTCTCCCGGGCGCCGGTGACGCCCAGTCGCGAGATCCCGTACAGGAATCCGCTCCCGAGCGCAGCCGCCCGCTGGATGCGCTCCGCGGTGGTCGTCGGGCTCAGGAGAAAAATTGTATCAATCCCGGCCGCCTGGAAACGGCTGCGCCACTCGCCGGACTCCTCCGGTGGCACATCCAGCGTGAGCACTCCGTCCACACCTGCCTCCCGGGCCCGCGCGACAAAGGCGTCCAGGCCCATCCGGAGTATCGGATTGGCGTAGCTGAAGATGATGATGGGCGCCCGGAGGTCGTTGCGGGCGCCGGCGATCATGTCCAGGACCCCGGCGAGCGTGGCGCCGCCCGCCAGCGCGCGCTCGGTGGCGCGCTGGATGACGGGCCCGTCGGCCAGCGGATCGGAGAATGGCACCCCGACCTCCAGCACGTCGGCCCCGGCGTCGTCGAGGCGCTTCAGGATGGCCGCCGTCATGGTCAGGCTGGGGTCCCCGGCCGTCACGTAGGTGACGAGGCCCGTCCGCCCCTCCGCCCGCATCCGGCGGAAGGCGTCGTCAACTCGCGACACGGTCCGCCTCCTTCACCAGGCCCTCGACGGTCTGGACGTCCTTGTCACCCCGGCCCGACAGGTTCACCAGCAGCACTGCGTCCGGGCCGAAGTCCCGCGCGGCCCTTCGCACGTAGGCGATGGCGTGGGCCGACTCGAGCGCCGGGATGATGCCCTCGAGCCGCGCCAGTTCCTGGAAGCCGGCCAGCGCGTCCGCGTCCGTGGCGTAGTGATACTCCGCGCGCCCCGTGGATTCGAGGTAGGCGTGCTCAGGGCCGACGGCGGCGTAGTCCAGGCCTGCCGAGACCGAGTGCGTCGGCTCGATGTTGCCGTGCGCGTCCTGCAGCACCCACGTGCGCGTGCCCTGCAGCACGCCCGCGGCCCCCCCGGCGAAGCGCGCGGCATGGCGGCCGGGCGTGATGGACTCGCCCCCCGCTTCCACGCCAATCAGGCGCACGGACGCATCGTCGATGAACGCGTCGAAGATGCCGATGGCATTGCTGCCGCCGCCCACGCACGCGATGACCGCATCCGGCAGCCGGCCCGCCTGTTCGAGACACTGCTGTCGTGCCTCCCGGCCGATGACCGACTGGAACTCGCGCACCATCAGTGGATAGGGATGCGGGCCGAGCGCCGATCCGAGCAGGTAGTGCGTGTCGCCCGGTCGCGCGACCCAGTCGCGCATGGCCTCGTTGATCGCGTCCTTGAGCGTGCGGCTGCCCGAGTCCACGCCCTCGACGTGCGCGCCCAGCAGCCGCATGCGGAAGACGTTGAGCGCCTGCCGCCGCATGTCCTCCGTCCCCATGTAGACGACGCACTCGAGCCCGAGCAGGGCACAGGCCGTGGCGCTGGCCACGCCGTGCTGCCCCGCGCCGGTCTCCGCGACGATGCGGGACTTCCCCATCCGCCTCGCGAGGAGCGCCTGGCCGAGGGCGTTGTTGATCTTGTGCGCGCCGGTGTGCGTGAGGTCCTCGCGCTTGAGGAACACGCGCAACCCGCCGCACGCCGCACCAAGCCGCGCGGCCTCCCACAGCGGCGTGGGGCGGCCCACGTAATGACGCAGCAGCCGGTCCAGCTCCGTGCTGAAGGCCGGATCGCGACGGGCATCCAGGTACTCATGCTCGAGCGCCTCGATGGGGGCGACGAGGGTCTCCGGGACGAAGCGGCCGCCGAATTCGCCAAAGTAGCCCCGCGCGTCCGGGTCGCGGCGGCCAAACCAGTTGGTGCTCATGCCTCTGCTCTCACGGCGGCCACGAAGGCCGCCAGCTTGTCGTGATCCTTCACGCCCGGGGCCTGCTCCACGCCGGAGGACACGTCCACGCCGTACGGACGCGCCTCGCGGATGGCCGTGGCCACGTTCCCGGCGGTGAGTCCACCCGCCAGTACCACCGGTCGCGCGGCCGCGATCCTCCCCACTCGCGCCCAGTCCACGGTGCGGCCGGTTCCCCCGCGCCGCTCCGGGTCGAACGCATCCACCAGGACGGGGCTGTTGGCCGGAACGGGGGGCACGATGCCCTCGCCATCGGCGGCCAGGTGCACGGCCTGGAGCAGTGGCATCCCTGGTGGCATTGTTGGCGCCGCGCCGTGCACCTGCGCCACCTGAAGCCCTGCGTCGCGGGCGCGCGCGACCTCCTCGGCCGTGGGATCCACGAAGACGCCGACCGGCGTGACGAACGGCGGCAGGCTCGCGACGATGGCGCGCGCCCTGTCGAGCGCGATCGCGCGCGGGCTGCGGGGCCACAGCACGAACCCCAGCGCGTCCACGCCAAGCTCCGCCGCCCGGTGCGCGTCGGCGGCCCGCGTGATGCCGCACACCTTGATCCTCACGGGCGTGCCTCCGATCCTCACAAGCGTACCTCCGCCAGCAGGCCCGCCAGGGCGGTGCCGGGATCGGGCGCCGCCATGAACCGCTCGCCCACCAGGAACGCGCGATAGCCGAACGCAGTCAGGCGTCCGATATCGGCCGCGGACCGGAGCCCGCTCTCGCTGACGGCCGTTACCGACGGCGGGAGCCGGCTCGCCAGGCGCTCCGACAGGCGGACGTCCACGTCCAGCGTCCGCAGGTTGCGGTTGTTCACGCCGACAACGGTGGCACCCGCGCCGAGCGCGCGGTCGAGCTCTTCCTCGGTGTGCACTTCGACGAGCGTGGCCAGTCCGAGCGCCTCCGCCTCGCGCGCCAGCCCCCTCAGCTCCTCGTCCGTCAGGGCCGCCACGATCAGCAGCACGGCATCGGCACCGGCTGCGGCCGCCTCGAGCAGTTGGTAGCGCTCGACGATGAAGTCCTTGCGCAGGAGGGGGACGTCGACCGCCTGGCGGACACGGGCGAGGTGGTCGAGCGAGCCGTCGAAGAACATCGGCTCCGTGAGGATGGAGAGGGCCGCGGCGCCCGCGGCGGCGTACCCGGCCGCGATGGCCACGGGATCGTAGGCCGCCCGGAGCACGCCGCGCGAGGGTGACCTGCGCTTGCACTCCGCGATGACGTTCACGCGGCCCGTGGCGTGAAGCGCGTCGCGAAAGACCTGCGCCCGAGGAGTTGCCTCCCGCGCGCGCCGGGCGAGGGCCGGCTCCGGCTCGATGGCCCGCGCGTTGGCGACGCGCACGCGGGTGGCCGCGACGATGGTCAGCAGCAGGTCGGATGGCGCGCCGCTCATGCGCCGCCCTCCTGCCCTTCGCGCGAGGCGGCAACCAGGCGCTCGAGCGTACGAGCGGCGTCGCCGGCATCGATGGCCGCCGCGGCCCGTGCGATGCCCTCGCGCACCGAATCCGCGCCGCCCGCCACCATCAGCGCTGCGCCGGCGTTCAGCAGCACGACGTCGCGCGCAGGGCCGGCTTCGCCCGAGAACACGCGCCGGATGATGCCGGCGTTGGCCTGCGCATCACCGCCCGCCAGCGCGCCGGCGGCGGCTCTCGGCAAGCCGAAGTCCGCCGGGTGCACATAGAAGGTGTGCACCGCGCCACCGCGGACCTCCGACACCTTCGTATGGCCGGTCGTGGAGAGCTCGTCCAGTCCGTCCGCACCGTGCACCACCCATGCCCGCTCGGCGCCAAGGGCGAGCAGCGTGCGGGCCAGTAACTCGGTGAGCTCCGGCCTGGGAACGCCCACGATCTGCCGGGTGGGCCGGGCGGGGTTGGTCAGCGGGCCCAGCAGGTTGAACGCCGTCCGCACGCCGAGATCGCGGCGGGCCTGGGCCGCGTGGCGCATGGCCGGGTGGAACGTGGGCGCGAAGAGGAACGCGATGCCGGCATCATCCAGCGCGCGCGCGGCGTCGGCGGGCGACATCTGCACGTGCACGCCAAGGGCCTGGAGCACGTCGGCGCCGCCACACAGGCTCGACACGGATCGGTTGCCGTGCTTGGCCACGCGCACGCCGCATGACGCGACCACGAGAGCCGCCGCCGTGGAGATGTTGAAGGTACCCGACCGATCGCCACCGGTGCCGCAAGTGTCGAACACCGGCCCGGCGGGCCGCGGCAGGGGGACGGCGTGCTCGCGCATCGTGGACGCCAGCCCCACCAGCTCCGCCGGCCGCTCGCCCTTCATGGCGAGGCCGACGAGGAAGCCGGCGATCTGCGCCGGCGCCGCCTCGCCCCGCATGATGAGGTGCATCGCCGCCGACGCCTGGGCCTCGGTGAGGTCCTCGTGGCGCCGCAGCCGCTCGATGAGGTCGGTGAACATGATCTACAGCTCGAGGAAGTTGCGCAGGAGCCGTCGCCCCTCTTGCGTCAGCACCGACTCCGGGTGGAACTGCACCCCGTGAACGGGGTACGTGCGGTGGCGGAGGCCCATCACGATTCCTTCTTCACGCGTCCGCGCCGTGACGATGAGATCCTCGGGCAGGCGGTCTTCGGCCACGATCAGCGAGTGATACCGCCCGGCCTCGAACCCGGGCGTGAGCCCGGCGAAGACTCCCGAGGCGTCGTGATCGACGGCGGATGTCTTCCCGTGCACGGGCATCGGCGCGCGCACCACCTGTCCGCCGAACGCGAGGCCGATGGCCTGGTGGCCAAGGCAGACGCCGAGCACCGGCAGCGAGGGCCCCAGCGTGCGGATGACATCCAGCGAGATGCCCGCCGTCTCGGGGCGGCCCGGGCCGGGCGAAATGAGGATGCGGTCCGGCCCGATCGTGCGGATCTCCTCGACCGTCGATTCGTCATTGCGTCGCACCACGATCGTTGCCCCGAGCTCGCCCAGGTACTGGACGAGGTTGTAGGTGAACGAGTCGTAGTTGTCGATCACGAGCACCATGGCGTCGGTTCCTAGAGCCCCGCCTGCGCCAGCTCGAGCGCGCGGATCATCGCGCGGGCCTTGTCGCGGGTCTCCTCGTACTCCGCCGTCGGGTTCGAGTCGGCCACGATGCCCGCCCCCGCCTGCACGCGGGCGCGGCCGTCTTCCAGGATCACCGTGCGGATGGCAATGCAGAAGTCGAGGTTGCCGGCGAAGTCGAGATAGCCGACCGCTCCGGCGTAGAGGCCCCGCCGGGACGGCTCGAGGGCGTTGATGATCTGCATGGCGCGCACCTTCGGGGCGCCCGACACCGTGCCCGCCGGGAAGCAGGACACCAGCGCGTCCAGCCGATCCGAGTCCTCGGCCAGCGAGCCCTCCACCACCGAGACGAGGTGCATGACGTGCGAGTAGCGCTCCAGCGTCATGAAGGTCGGCACGCGCACCGTGCCGTACTCGCACACCCGCCCCAGGTCGTTGCGCCCGAGGTCCACGAGCATCACGTGCTCGGCCTTTTCCTTCTCGTTGCGCTTCAGCTCCTCCGCCAGGCGGCGGTCCTCCTCCTCGGACCTGCCGCGCGGGCGCGTCCCGGCGATGGGATGCGTCACGGCGTGCCGCCCCTCCACGCGCACGAGCATCTCCGGCGAGGATCCGACGATCGAGCGGCCGCCCATGCGGATGAAGAACATATAGGGCGACGGGTTCACGTGCCGGAGCGCCCGGTAGACGGTGAACCCGTCCACGCCGACCTCGGCCTCGAAGCGCTGCGAGAGCACCACCTGGTAGATGTCGCCGGCGGCGATGTGCTCCTTGGCCGAGCGGACCATGCCCTCGAACGCCTCCTGCGTCACGTTCGATTCGAAGCGGAGCGGCGCCGCGTCGGCCCGCCGCGGGAGCGACAGCGCGCGCTCGAGCTCGCGTTCGAGGAACTCGATCTTCGTGCACGCGAACTGGTACAGCGCCCGCAGGTCCTCGTCCCCGGTGATCCGCGCATTGGCGATGAGCAGGATGCGGTGCTGGACGTGGTCGAAGGCCAGCACCGTGTCGAACAGCATGAACCCCGCCTGGTCGGTGTCGGCCGGGCCAGCGTCGGCGGGCCCCACCGCGGGCTCGAACCAGGCAGCCGTGTCATAGCCGAAGTAGCCCACGGCGCCGCCCGTGAAGCGCGGCAGCCCCGGCACGAACGGCGACTGGAAGCCGTTCATCAGCGAGCGCAGCGTCTCGACGAACGGCGTGTCGGTCGTCGTCAGGGCGCCCGCCTGTTCGATGGTGGCCCGGTTGTCGCGCCCGCGGAGGATGAGGAACGGATCCTTGCCCAGGAACGAGTACCGCCCCACGTGCTCGCCGCCCTCCACGCTCTCGAGCAGGAAGGCGTAGTCGGAATGCTCGGCCACCTTGAGGAAGGCGGACACGGGCGTCAGCAGGTCGGCCACGATCTCCTTGCAGACCGGCACGAAGGTGCCGCGCTTGGCCAGATCGACGAACTCTTCGAACGACGTCAGCTTCATACGTGGTTGATCTCGTGAAGGCGCGCGAGCGCGGCATCGCGCATCGTGCGATCGGGTGGATGAGCGCCGGTCCACCAGGCGCACTGGGCCTGGGCCTGCGCCACCAGCATGTCGAGGCCGCCGAGGGTGCGGCACCCGCGGGCGGCGGCGTCCGCCATCAGCCGCGTGCGCGGCGGGTTGTAGACGAGGTCGTACACGAGACCGCCGTCGAGTGCGGCGGCCGGCAGCGGCGATTCGTCCACGCGGGGATGGGTGCCGACGGGCGTGGCGTTGACCAGGATGTCCCACGAGCCCGGCACCGGCGGCCAGGGCGCAACGCGCGCCCCGGTGAGCCGGGCCACCGCCTCGGCCTGCTCGATCCGCCGCGCGCAGAGGGTCACGCTGGCGCCCGCCACCCCCAGGGCCACGGCGACGGCCCGGGCCGCGCCGCCGGCGCCCAGGATCGTCACACGCGCGCCCGTCACGCCCCCCTGCCGGGTGAGAGGGGCCATGAACCCCGCGGCGTCGGTGTTGAGGCCCTCCCACCGGCCGTCACGCCGGCGCAGCGTGTTGATGGCCTGCGAGCGCCGGGTCTGCTCGTCACGGGTCCCGGCGTGGTTGAACGCGTCCACCTTGAACGGCGCCGTCACGCTCGCGCCCCGCAGGTCCATGCCGTCGGCGAACGCGACGAAATCCTCGTAGCTCTCCGCCGCCAGCGGCAGGTAGACGGCGTCGAGCCCGAGCGCGCGGAACGCGGCGTTGTGTATGGCCGGCGACACCGAGTGCGATACGGGCCTGCCCAGTACCCCGTACAACGCCGTATCGGCCCCCACCCGGGAGAAGCCGAACTCATCGTGCATGCGGCGGGCGGACAGCTGGCCCGGGGCCACGGCGGCATCCTCGGCCGCGTACGTCCAGCACGAACCAAACCGGGCCGCCAGCACGCGCGTGGCGATTCCCGCCTCTCCCATGGCGATGACCGAGGTGGGCGCGCCGCGCCGCTCCGCCAGGTCGAGCAGCCGCAGGCAGTCGGAGAGCCGTTGCGCCATGACGGCCACCTTCACCGTGCCAGCCCCCGTGGCGCTCATGGCCGCGACACGGGCGTCGAGATCACCGGGGACGCCGTCGAAGTCGTGCAGCGAGACCACGAGCCGGGCACGATGGGCGCCGTTCGCGAAGGCCGGCGTGAGCGCCCGGGCTTCCACGTCCACGAACTCCGCCCCCGCCTCGAGCGCACGCTCGAGCAGGCCGAGCCGCTCCTCTTCGCTGCCCCTGAACGCGCCGCCTTCCCAAGCGGGTCGGCACGTCACAATGACCGGCCCCCGCCGGCCGGCAAGGGTCCCGTCCACGTCGGGACGGTCCACCGTGTCGAGGCGGAGCTCCACCAGGTCGGCGCCGGCGAGGGCATCGCGCCGCGCTCGGAGGTCGGCCATCGTCCGGGCCGCCACGGTCACGCACAGTCGGGTGTGGGCCATAAAGCAAAAAGCGCCTCTTCAACCGGGGCTGAAGAGGCGCTTGATCGAGCGTTTGGGAGTCGGTGGGGTACTACGCGAGCCCAGGCTGCCTCTTCTGTTGAGGATGCCAATACCACCACGCCGCAAACACACCCGTGACGTGCAGGCCGTGCTGGACGGCCCGGAACTGCGACACGGGGGCAACGACTCGAGAGCGCATACGAGCGTCCAAACGGTAACACATCGTCGTAGTATTGGACAAGGACACCCGTATCAGCCTGGCACCCATGACCACTCCCCGCTCGTCGGCAGTCGTCGCCCTTGCAGTCGCCATCGCCCTTCTCCTCGGCGGAGCCCCGGGAGCGCAGACGCGCCTGATGCCCATCGACGAAATCCGCCCGGGCATGGTGGGCACGGGCCGGACGGTCTTCTCGGGGTCGAAGCTCGAGGACTTCGAGGTTCACATCCTGGGGGTGCTGCGGAACGTCATCGCGCCGAACCGGGACCTGATCCTGGCGCGCCTCGAAGGCGGCCCCCTGGCGAAGACCGGCGTCATCGCGGGGATGAGCGGCAGCCCGGTGTACGTAGACGGCCGGCTCATCGGCGCCGTGTCGTACGCGCTGGGCCAGTTCGCCACGGAGCCCATTGCCGGCATCACCCCGATTGCCGAGATGACCGATGCCACCACGATGGGGGTGCCCGGGCCGGCCACGCGCCCCGTGGCGCTGTCGTGGCCGCCGAAGCCGGAAGAGCTGTTCGACGTGTGGGCGCGGGACCTCGGTCGGTCTCGGCCGCTCGCCCACCTGGGGGCGGCTCCCGTGGCGGGCCTGTCGGTCATGCCGGGGGCAATGCTCCGGCCCATTGCGGTTCCGCTGATGGCCAGCGGCCTGGAGCCGGGCGTGCTCGAGCCGCTCGCCGGCGCGTTCAGCGCGGGCGGCTTCCTGCCGGTCGCCGGCCAGGCGCCACCGCTCGCCAGCACCGCTGGCGAGCCGGCGCGGGCCGCGCTCGCGCCCGGCGACGCCGTCGGCGTGTCGCTGCTCTCCGGCGACTTCGAGCTTGGCGCCACTGGCACGGTGACCCACGTGGAGGGGGACCGGGTCTATGCGTTCGGTCACCCGCTCTACAATCTCGGCCCGACCGAGTTCCCGATGACCACGGCGAACGTGCACGTGGTGCTGCCCAGCTTGATGCAGTCGAGCAAGCTCGCCAGCTTCGGGCGGGTCATCGGCACGCTGCAGCAGGACCGGGCCACGGCCATCGCTGGCAGGCTGGGGCCCGGGCCCGAGCTCATTCCCATGACAGTGGCGCTCAACTCCGATCGCCTGGGCGCGCGCACCTTCAACTTCGGCGTGGTTCGCGACACCACCTTCACGCCGCTGCTTGCGTATCTGGCCGTGGCCAACGTGCTCACCGCGTACGAGCGGGCCACCGGCCCGGCCTCGTTCACCATCCGCGGGACCGCCAGCATCCGGGCGCACGGCGAGCTGGACTTCGAGGACATCTTCACCGGGGACCAGCCGGTGGGCACGGCCGCCGCCTACATCGCGGGCCCGCTCACGCAGCTTCTCAGGAACACGTCCGAGCCCATCGACGTGGAGCGCATCGCGCTCACCATCGACGCATCGGAGGAGGCGCGCACGGCACGCATCGAGCGCGTGTGGCTCGACACCACGCGGCCGCGTGCGGGCGGCACCGCCACGCTCTCGGTAGCCCTGCGCGGGCCAAAGGGCGAGGAGATGCTCAAGCAGGTGCCCATCGCCTTCCCCGCCAACACGTCGGGCTCCGTCCAGCTCCTCGTCGCGGACGGCGCCCGTGCGGCGGCAGAGGACCGGCGCGAGGTGCGTGGCGCGGAGTTGCAGCGCCCGTCGCAGATCATCCGGACGTTCAACCGATCCCGCCGCGGCAATCGGCTCTACGTGAGGCTGTCGACCTCCGAGCCTGGCGCCGTCGTCAGCGGCGAGCCGATGAGCGGCCTGCCGCCCTCCGTGCTGGGCGTCCTCGAATCGGATCGCAGCACCGGCAGCGTCTCGACCATGCGCTCGGCGCTCCGCGGTGAATGGGAAGTGCCGCTCGACCTCGCCGTGACCGGCTCGCGGCAGCTGTCGCTCTCTCTCGACCAACCCGAATGACTCGCACTCACGCGCCTCGCGGGCTGGCCGTCGGCCTCGCCCTCTTCCTTTGTACGTCCGCGATCTTCGCCACGCCGGGGGTCTGGCAGGCGGCGACGCAGGCCGACTTCCTCCGTGGCGACGTGGACCAGCTCTCCATCGACGAGCACGGGCGCCTCGCGCTGGGGCCCGAGGTGCAGCGCGTGTTCGACGGCGCGGTATCGGTCGTGTGGGCCATGGCCGCGCTGCCGGATGGCACCACGTTCCTCGGCACGGGCAACGACGGCAAGGTGTTCAAGGTGACCGCCGCCGGCGCCGGCACCCTGTTCTACGACAGCCCTGAGCTCGAGGTCCATGCCCTGGCGCCCGCGCCCGAGGGCGGCCTCTACGTCGGCACCTCGCCCGACGGCCGCGTGTACCGCGTGGACGCGAAGGGCGACGCCACGCCCCTCTTCGATCCCGACGACAAGTACATCTGGGCCCTGGCGACCGACGCGAAGGGCGTGCTCTACGCGGCCACCGGCGACAAGGGCAACGTCTACCGCATCACGCCCGACGGGAAGGGCGAGCTGTTCTTCGCCACCAAGGCCACGCATGCGATGACCCTGCGGTTCGAGGCATCGGGACAGCTGCTCGTCGGCACGGGCAGCCCGGGACGCGTGTTCCGGGTGGACACCGTGGGCAAGGGCTTCCTCGCCCTCGACACCCCGTACCAGGAGGTGCGGGCCATCAAGGTAGACGGGCAGGGGCTCGTCTATGCGGCGGCACAGAACGGCCGGCCGTCAGGCGGCGGGGCGGAAGCCCCTGACGCGCCGGCGCCACCGGCGCCGACGCCCGTCCCCAGCGTCTCCACCGACATCGTGTCCTTCGCGATCATCGACGTACCCGTGACGCCTCAAGCCGGGCAGGCCACGCCCGCGCGCGAGTCGGGCGGCCAACCTGCCGGCGCCGTCTACCGCATCCAGGCTGACGGCCTGTGGGACGTGCTGTGGGAGGCGAAGGACGATTCGCCGTACGACCTCAGCGTCGAGCCCGATGGCTCACTGCTCGTCGCGACCGGCAGCAAGGGCAAGATCTTCCGGCTCGCGGGCGATCCCATCAGCCCGGTGCTGCTGGCGCGCGTGCCCGCGCAGCAGGCCACCATGCTTCATCGCACCGGAGACCGCACGCTGCTCACCACGGCGAACCCGGGGCTCCTCGTGGCCATGTCGAACACCCGTGCCACGCGGGGTACCTATGAGTCGGAGGTGAAGGACGCCCGCATGGTGGCTTCGTGGGGCGCCCTCTCGTGGCGGGCAACGACTCCCCAGGGGACGAAGGTCGAACTGTTCACGCGATCGGGCAATACGAAGACACCGGACGAGGCGTGGAGCGATTGGTCGGGGCCGTACCAGGTCGCCGAAGGCTCGCCGATCACGAGCCCGAAGGCGCGGTACCTGCAGTGGCGCGTGGTGCTCACTGGCGGCGCCGCGACGCCGCTGCTCACATCGGTCTCCGCGGCCTACCTGCAGCGCAACGTACGCCCGAAGGTGGAGTCGATCACGGTGCACCCGCCCGGCGTGGCGTTCCAGAAGCCCTTCTCCACCGGCGAGGCCGAAATCGCCGGCTTCGACGAGGAGCCACTCGAGCGCCGGCTCTCGAACCAGGGCGCCTCGCCATCGGGACAGGCGGGTGGGCCCGCCCTTGGCCGTCGCATCTACCAGCGCGGGCTGCAGACGCTGGCCTGGAAGGCCGAGGACGAGAATGGCGACGATCTCACCTACGATGTGCTCTACCGCCGCGAAGGCGAAACCACGTGGCGGCCCCTGAAGGCCGGGCTCACCGAGACGCTGACGGTGTGGGATACCACCTCGGCGCCCAACGGCAGCTACGTTGTCAAGGTCGTGGCCTCGGATGCCCGTTCCAACCCGTCGGAGCTCGCGCTCAGGGGCGAGCTCGAGAGCGCCAGCTTCGAGATCGACAACACCCCGCCGAGCATCGCGTTCGGGACCGTGACCCGCGCCGAGGGGCGCTTCGTGGTGCCCGTCGAGGTGAGGGACCTTGACTCGATCCTGACACGCGTCGAGTACTCACTGGATGCCCAGAGCTGGAAGACGGCGTTCCCACGGGACGGTATCCTCGACTCGCGCCGAGAGGTGTTCGAGATACGCCTCGAGGCGGCGGCGGCCGGCCAGACGCTGGTGGTGAGGGCCGGCGACGCCCTCCACAATGTCAGCTCGGGGCAGGTGCTGGTGACGGCGGCCGGCCGCTAGATTGCCGACATGTCGTCCGTGGTGGGACGGGCCACCGCGGGCGCGGGCGTCACGGGTTTGGGCGGCATCGGCCCCTCGGCTGCGCCGGCGGGATCCACACGCCGCCTGACGAGCACGACGTCGTCACTGGAGCTTCCCTTGACCGTGGTGCTGGCGAGCACCCAGACCATGCTGACGGCAACGGGCGCGCCGCCCGCCTGGGCCGGCTCGAACTCCATCCGCGCGGCCGCATCCAGCATGGCCAGCAGGACATCGGGCCTGACCTTCACGTCGAGTGCGCGGCTCGACCTGAGGAGCTCGAGATTCTGGACCCGGCCCTCGCGCGTGACCACTGCCGACAGCGCGAGCACCGCATCGTCGGACGGGAGGGGTGCGAAGGTTTCGGCGTCGGTCCGCGATCGGGGGGCGAGCATCCGGCTGTCGAGGCGGACGGGGTTCTCGTTCGAGCCGGGATTGGCGAGGAACGTGATGAGACCGGCCAGCGAGTCGGGGCGCTCCTGGCTCGCGGCGTGCAGCACGCTGACCGACCCCGCGAGGCACACCAGCGTTGCCGCCGTGGCGCCGAGCGCCGCCCACACGAGGTGCATGTCCTGGAACAAGGCGCGGACCTCGGCCCGCCACGAGAACTGGGCCTCGACGCGCACGCGCTCGACCACGCGTCGCGACAGCCGATCGGCCTCCGGGGCGGTGCGATCCGGGAGCGCCAGCGCCATGTCGCGGAGCGACTCGCGCACCTCTTCGAGTTCGGCGGCCACCAAGGCGCACGTCACGCAGTCGCGCAAGTGGCCCTGGATGGCTACGCGCTCCTCGAGCGTCAACTCGTCGTCGTGAAACTCCTCGAGGCGGTCCTGCACCGCCTCGCAGGAGACGGCGTGCATCATGTCCGGCTCTCCCTCAGCTGGTGCCGCAGCACCTGCCGCGCCCGCGTCAGGCGCGACTTCACCGTGCCGACGGCGACACCCAGCGAGAATGCAATCTCGTCGTAACTCAGCCCGTCGATTTCCCGCAGCACGACCACCGTGCGCTGGTCGAAGGGCAGCGCGTTCAAGGCTGACCACAGTTTCGAGGCCAGCTCCTTGCGCGCAAACGCGCGATCGGGGGAGCTTCCGTCACCGGGCTGCCGCAGGTCGCCGTGGTCGGCCACGTGCTGGTCGAGCGACACCTGGTCCGCCCGCCGGCGCCGCCGCCAGAACCGCTGGCGGTTGCGCGCCTGGTTGACGACGATGCGGTAGATCCAGGTCTTGAGGGCGGACTGCCCACGGAACGAGTGCAGGGTGCGGAACACCCTGAGAAAGACCTCCTGGGAGAGATCCAGGGCCTCGTCGCGATCGCCCAGCAGATGCAGCGCGAGCGTGTAGACCATGCGTTCGTGGCCAGCCACGAGCTCGGCGCACGCCACTTCTTCGCCGGCGGCACAGCGCTGGATGAGCGCCGCTTCCCCGCTGGCTACCTCAGACCATCCGAGTGCGCCTGCTTCTTTCACGAGTACCTCGGCGACAAGTCGTGGACTCATGGTCAGTGTAGAACAATTAGAACCCGTCCGGGACCGAAAGTTCCGGCCCGCCCGGGTCTGCTACCATCCTCGGGAGATGCGCCGGACGCTGCTTGCGCTGGCTTTGGTGGCTGCGGCCGGAGTGGTCGGGGCGCTGGCCTACTCGTCGTTCACGACCGAGCGCGAGTTCGTGCGCCTGGTGGCTGCGGGCGATGAGGCAGCGGCCACGGGACGGCCCTTCGAAGCGCTCGAGGCGTACAGCGGCGCTCTGGCTCTGGTGCCCGACGCCATGGTGCCCTACCTGAAACGGGGCCGGGTCTACCAACTGCGGGGAGAGGCCGAGGCGGCGCTGCGCGACCTGCACCGGGCGGCCGAGCTGGACCCGTCAGCCACCCGCCCGCTGGAATGGCTGGGCGACATCAGCCTGGAACTCGGCCGGCACGACCGTGCGGCCGACTACTTCCGGCGTGTCATCGCCATCGACGATCGCAGTCCGCGCGTGCTCTACAAGCTGGCCGTGGCGCAGTATCGCGCAGGCTGGGCCAGGGAGGCGGCCGGGGCGCTGGAGACGGCAGTCTCACTCGATGCCACCCTGCACGACGCTCGCTTCCTGCTGGGCCTGTGCCAGCGGGATCTCGGCCAGCTGGCCGCTGCGCGCGCCACGCTCGAAGCCGTCGTCAAGCAGGCGCCCGCCGCGCCGGGCCCGCGCGAAGCCCTGGCTGAGGTCTATACCGCGCTCGGCGAGCGCCAGCGGGCGATCGACCAGCTCGAGGCCCTGACCACCCTGGATCCCGATCGGCCCGAGCGCCTCGTGGCCCTGGGGCTCGCCCAGGCCGGCGCCGGCAGGGACAACCAGGCCGTTCTGGTGCTCGGGCGGGCCGTGGAACGGTTTCCCGAGGCGCCGTTGGCTTACGAGGCGCTCGGGCACGTCTGGCTCGAGATGGCCGAGCGGCGGGCCGACCGCGTGGCACTGATGAAGGCCCTCGAGGCCCTGACACACGCCGCCACCTACTCGAGCAGCAGCAGCGCGGCTCTGGGCGACCTCGGGCGCGCGTGGATCCTCGCCGGGGACCTGTCAGCCGCCGAGCGCGTCCTGCGCCAGGCCGTGGAGCGGCTGCCCGTGGTGCCCGACGCCTTCCGGCGCCTCGCGCAGGTGAGCGAGCGCCAGGGGCGCCTGCTGGAGGCGCGCGATGCCCTGCTGCGGTACGTGGCGCTGGTGGGCGACCGGGGGCCGCTGGCCGCCGTGGCCACCGACATCGCCGCGCTCTCCGCCCGTGTCGGCGAGCCGCTCACGGCGGTCCGCTGGCTCGAGCGCGCGCTGGCTGAGGACGAGCCGACTCCCCGGCGCCTCGCGCTGCTGGCCGAGGCGGCCCTTGCCGGCGGCGACCTCTCCCGCGCGCGTGCGGCAGTGGACGACGGGCTGCGGATCGCGCCGGCCGACCGCGCGTTGCTGGCGCTCCGGCGGCGCGTCGCTCCCGGGCTCACGCGCCCCTGAGCGCCTGCGCGCGGGCCTCGTGGCCGCGTGCCTCGCATGACAGCCCGAGGCGCGCCAGCAGCTTCGCCAGTCCCTGCCTCGACACGCCCAGCTCGCGCGCCGCCGCGCCGTGACGGCCGCCGGCACGCGCCAGTGCCGCCCTGACATATCGCGACTCGAAGTCCCGGCGAGCGTCGGCCAGCGTGCGCCCGTCGGCGAGCGCCGCCGTGCGGGCCACGTGGGCGGGGAGCTGGCTCATCGGCAGCAACCCGCGCGGCGGGCTGGTGACGATGACCGATGCCAGCACGTTCTGCAGTTCGCGCACGTTGCCCGGCCAGTCGTAGCGGCCGAGGGCGGCCATGGCGGCCGCCGAGAGGACGGCGCGGCTCCCGGTCTTCTCGCACAGGGACGCCCACACATGGCGCACGAGGGCCGGGATGTCCTCGAGCCGCTCGCGCAGCGGCGGAATGGTGAGGCGCACCACGTCAAGCCGGTACCGCAGGTCCCTGCGGAAGCGCCCGGCCTCGACTTCGGCGGCGAGCGGCTTGTTGGTGGCCGCGACGATGCGCACGTCGATGCGCCGCACGTGCGCCTCGCCGACGCGGCGGACCTCGTGTTCCTGCAGCACCCGGAGCAGCTTCGCCTGGATACGCGCCGACAGCTCCGACACTTCGTCCAGGAACAACGTGCCGCCGTTGGCTTCCTCGAACAGGCCGGCACGTTCGACCACGGCGCCGGTGAACGCGCCCCTTGCGTGCCCGAAGAGCTCGGCCTCGGCCAGCTCCTCGGACAAGGCGGCGCAGTTGAGCGCCGAGAAGCGCCGATCGCGCCTCGGGCTGGCGCGATGGATGGCGCGCGCCACCAGCTCCTTTCCCGAGCCGCTCTCCCCTTCGATGAGCACCGGGAACGGAGATCGGGCGGCCCGGAGCAGCGCGGCGCGGATGTCCCGCATGAGGTCGCTCTCTCCGACCAGGCCCGGGATGTCCGGCGACGCGGCCGCGGCCTGTCCGCGCTCGTGGACGGCGTGCACCATCGGCGCCGACGCAAGCGCGGCCACCTTCATCAGCGCATGCGCGTCGGTGGCGAGGACCGGGAGCCCGGTGGACCAGCGGCACCAGAGCGCGCCGATCACGAGCCCGCCATACCTCACCGGCCAGGCGCCGTCGCCATCCGGCGCCGACGCCTCCGGCAACGTGGCGTGGCCACTGGCCAGCGTCCGCCCGGCGGCGCGCATGTCCCCGTCCGACGCCCCGAGGTGGCACAGAACGTGGCGCCGTCCCGATTCCTCCACCACGAAGGCGAGCCCGCTGGCCCCGAGCCGATCGCGCAGCAGGACCAGGAGCCGGCCGAGCGCCATCGCCTCGTCCTCGACCGCCTGGCAGACCTCCAGCACGCGCAGGAAGTCGTCGGTGAGCCCGCGGTCGCCGTGGCGTGGCTCCTCCGCGACCCGCAGGCGATCCTGCATCGTGCGCACCGACGCCGAGGCCTCGGGTGACAGGTGAGGCAACGACAGCACGCCCGGCGCGAGCGCCGCGCGGGCCTCCAGGGTCCGCCCTTCGCAAATGAGCGTGTGCGCCAGGGCCGCGCGCGCGCGCGCCTCGGTGTCGGCCGTGGGCGCCAGCATGACGGCCCAGCGTGCCGCCGCGCGGATCGCAAGCCCGTTCTCGCCGGCCTCGGCGGCCTGCCAGGCCCGCTCGGCCAGGGCCTCCGGGCGGGCGGGCTCCTCGGGCCCCTCGCCAGGCCCCTCGTGGACGACCGACGAGAGGCGCACCAGCCGTGTCGGCCGATGCAGAACGCTCGTGGCGCCGCGGATCACCAGGTGAGGGCGCGCATCCCGCGACGCCAGACGGAGCAGGGCCAGGGTTGCGGGCGCCGAGAGACACCCATCGCAGGTGAGCACCACGAGCGCGCGGTCGGCCAGCCACCGAGGCCATTGCCACCGTGCGGCGCGCAGCAACTCGCCCAGCACGTCCGCACCGATGGGGACGAAGCCCGCCTCCCTTGCCGCACGCGCGATGTCATGGGCGGCGCGGCGCCACTGATCGCCGTCGGCTGCCGTCACGTCCACCGCGCGCGGATGGCCGTCTCGGGCGTCGGCCATGGCCGCGAGCACGCCGTCGATGGGCAACGGGTCGGCGACCGGCCCGTCGCCCCAGCGCTCCCACGCCTCGACAAATGTGCGGGACGACCGTGGCGCGGCGTCGATGAGGCACGACGATCCGCGGCGGCTGAAGAGCGCCGTCGTCGAGGGCGCTGGAACCACCCGGATGCGGACGGTCTGTCCCGTGGCGAGATCCAGCGCAGTCCCGCCCGCCTGGAGGAAGCGATCGATCAGCAGCATGCCCTGGCGGCTGCAACGTCGTCGCCGACCGGCGCGGCGTGGGCGGTCAACGACTTAGGGACAGTGAGCGGCAGGAGGCTGGCAGAAACTTCGGATAAAATCGCGTGGCGATGCTGCGATTTCTGACTGCTGGCGAATCACACGGCCAGGGTCTCGTCGTCATCCTCGAAGGCGTGCCGGCTGGCCTGCCCCTGGATTTCGAGGCGCTCGCCCACGATCTGCGGCAGCGGCAAGGCGGCTACGGCCGGGGACGGCGCATGGCCATCGAGTCGGATCGCGCGGAGATCCTCTCCGGCGTGCGCCGCGGACGAACGACCGGCGCACCCGTGTCGATGATCGTTCGCAACCGCGACTGGGAGAACTGGCAGGCCACCATGCACGTCGAGGCCGAGGTGCCGCCGGGGGCGACGGGCGCCCGGCGCGCGCGCGTCGTGCGGCCGCGCCCCGGTCACGCGGATCTGGCCGGCGCGCTCAAGTACGAGCACGAGGACATCCGCGACGTGCTCGAGCGCGCCAGCGCCCGCGAAACGGCCGCGCGCGTCGCCGCCGGCGCCATCGCGCGACAACTCCTCCGGGCGATCGGCGTCGAGATCGCCAGCCACGTGATCAGCATTGGCGGGGCGGGCCTGCCGGCAGCCGCCGCCGTGCCGTTCGAGCAGATCCGGGCGATCGCCCCCGGCTCGCAGCTGCGCTGCGTGGACGCCGCCGCCGAGGCCGAGATGATTGCGGCGATCGACCGCGCACGGGAGGCGGGCGACACGGTCGGGGGCGCGTTCGAGGTCGTCGCACACCGGGTGCCGATCGGGCTGGGCAGCTACGTGCACTGGGATCGCAAGCTCGATGGGCGCCTCGCGCGCGCGGTGATGTCCATCCACGCGGTCAAGGCCGTGGCCATCGGCGAGGGTGTCGAGGCCGCGCGGCGCCCCGGCTCGCAGGTGCACGACGAGATCGTCGTCGTCGAGGCCGCCGACGGCGAGCGCCGCCTGGCCCGCCCCACCAATCGCGCTGGCGGGCTCGAGGGGGGCGTCACCAACGGTGAGGACGTGCGGGTCACCGGCTTCATGAAGCCCATCGCCACGCTGATGAAGCCCCTGCGATCCGTGGACCTGACGACCATCGAGGACGCGCCGGCCGCCATCGAGCGCAGCGACGTGTGCGCCGTGCCCGCCGCCGCCGTCGTCGGCGAGGCGATGGTGGCGCTCGTCCTCGCCGAGGCCGTGCTCGAGCGGTTCGGCGGCGACACCGTGCGGCAGATCCAGTCACGCGTGCAGGCTGCCGAGGCCCAGATCCACGGCCGGGCGCGGCGCCGCGGCGCCAACCTCCGCGCCGAAGTCTGAGCCCCGATGATCCGCCCCATTCTCAGGCTCGGCGACACCCTCCTCCAGGCGCCGGCCGAGCCCGTCGCCGCGATCACGACGGACATCGAGCGCCTGCTCGACGACATGGTCGAAACGATGTACGCGGCGCCGGGAATCGGGCTCGCCGCCCCGCAGATTGGCGTGTCGCTGCGCATCTTCGTCATTGACCTGTCGGTCGGCCGCGACGCGAGGGCGCTCATCACGATGATCAACCCCGAGTGGGTGGAGCGCGAGGGAATGCAGCTCGAGGAGGAGGGTTGCCTGTCGCTTCCCGGCTTCAACGCGACCGTGCCCCGCCCGGCCCGGGCCGTTGTCCGGGGCCTGAATCGACAGGGTGAGGAGCACACCGTCGAGGGCACAGGCCTGCTCGCGCGTGCTCTCCAGCACGAGATGGATCACCTCGACGGCCGGTTGTTCGTGGATCGCCTGCGAGGCATCAAGCGCGACCTCATCGTGCGCAAGGTCCGCAAGCTCGCGCGCGCGGGCAAGTGGTGAGGGCGCGCGTGCGCATTGCCTTCTTCGGAACCCCGGAGTTCGCCGTTCCCTCGCTGGAGGCCCTGCTCCATTCGTCGCACGAGGTGGTCCTGGTCGTCACCCAGCCCGACCGGCCGCGCGGGCGCGGCAACCGCGTGTCGTCGAGCCCCGTGAAGCTGGTGGCGCTCGCGCACGGCCTGCCGGTGCTCCAGCCCGAGAAGCTCACCCGCGATCCGTGGGAAGCCGAGTTGTCGCGCTTCGCCATCGACCTCGGCGTCGTGACGGCGTACGGACAGATCCTGCCCGACTGGCTCCTTGCGCTGCCGAGCCGCGGGCTCGTCAACGTCCACGCCTCGCTGCTGCCACGTTATCGCGGCGCGTCGCCGATTCACCGGGCGGTCATGAACGGCGATCCGGAAACGGGCGTGACGATCATGCGCGTGGTCAAGGCGCTCGATGCCGGGGCGATGCTCGCCACCGTTCGCGTGCCGATTGGCCCCGACGATCGCACCGACGAAGTGGAGCGCCTGCTCGCCCGGGCGGGCGCCCGGCTGCTCGTCGAGACCGTGGACCGCATGGCCGCGGGGCCTGTTGCCGAAGTGGCACAGAACGACGCGGACGCGACCTACGCACCCCGCCTGAAGAAGGAGGAGGGCCTGATCGACTGGGCCCGGCCCGCACGCGCCATTCACAACCAGGTCCGCGCCCTGCATCCGTGGCCGCACGCGTTCACCTCCGGGCCCGGCGGCCGCTTGATCCTGCACCGCACCGGCGTCGTCACCGGGAGCGCTCCCGCCGTGCCGGGCACGATCGTCACCGCCAGCGCGGCCGAGGGACTGCGGGTCGCCACCGGCGACGGCATCCTCGACGTGATCGAACTGCAGGCCGAGGGTGGCAAGGTGCTCCCGGCCCGCACCTTCCTCGCCGGCCATGCGCTCCGGCCCGGCGACCGGCTGGGCGCGCCATGATTGCCCCTGCCCGCCGGGCGGCCTATGGCGCCCTGCTGGCCCACGAGGTGAAGGGCACCGACCTGCCCGCCGCCATCGCCACCGCACGTCACGCCCTGCACGATCCCCGCGATCAGACCCTGCTCACCGAGCTCGCCACAGGCACGGTGCGCATGCGGCTCGCGCTGGACTATCAGCTCGGCTCGAGGACGTCTCGACCGCTCGCGGCCCTGGACGACGAGGTTCGGACGGCGCTCAGGATGGGGGCCTTCCAGCTGATGTACCTCGATCGCCTGCCGCCCTCCGCGGTCGTGGATGATGCGGTGTCCCTCACGCGGCGTGCCGGCAAGACGAGCGCCGCCGGCCTGGTGAACGCGGTGCTGCGGGCACTGGCCCGGGATCGCGGGCAGCTCTCGTGGCCCGAGGGACCCGAAGCGCACGCCCTTGCGACTCGCCATTCGCATCCGGAGTGGCTGGTCTCGCGGTGGCTCCAGCGGCACGGACCCGCGCGCACGCGCGCCTGGCTCGCGTTCAACAACGAGTCGCCGCGGCTGTGCCTCGCGACGAACCGCCTGAAGGCCACGCGCGAGGAGCTCGCGGCCCGGCTCGCGGCTGAAGGAATCGACACCGTGCCCACGTCCCGCGCCCCGCATGGCCTCGTCGTGGTCCGAGGTGCGGCACTGGGGACCGCGGCGTTTCGCGAGGGCTGGTTCGTGGTCCAGGACGAGGCGTCGCAGCTGGTGGCCGGGCTGGGGGACCTGGGCGCAGGCCAGCGTGCACTGGACCTGTGTGCGGCGCCGGGCGGAAAGACGGTGGCGCTGCTGGCACGCGTTGGCCCGACAGGATGCGTGGTGGCCTGCGACGTGCGCCCGCGTCGTGTCCGACTCCTGAAGGCGACCCTCGCGCGCACGGGTTACGCCGAGGTGCCCGTGGTTCACATCCCGGCGAGCGGCCGCCTGCCGTTCACCGCTGACGCCTTCGATTTCGTGTTCATCGACGCGCCGTGCTCCGGCCTGGGGACGATCAGGCGCGACCCCGACATCCGATGGCGCCGACAGGAGGCGGACCTGGTGCACCTGGCCGCCAACCAGCTCACGCTCCTGCACCGCGCGGCGCCACTGGTGCGCCCGGGGGGCGAGCTGATCTACGCGACGTGCTCCAGCGAGCCGGACGAGAACGAGGCGGTCGTCCGGGCGTTTCTGGCCGACGCCACGGACTACGTGCTCCGGCGCGAGCACCACACGACGCCGCCCGACGACGGCCTCGAGGCGTTCTACGGGGCCGTGATCGCCCGCAAGCTGTAGTACCATGGCGTGTTACCGATGGCCATCTCGGCGAGAGTATGGACGGCAGGAAAGCTCCTGCTGCTCGTGGGCGCCCTGTCGGCCACCTTCGTCGCCTTCGCGATGATGGCCGCGCGCGTCGCGGTTCGCGCCCGGGATGTGGCGGTGCCCAACCTCGTCGGGCGCGATCTCAACGATGCGACGGCCGTGGCCGCCAACCTCGACCTGCAGCTCACCGTGGATGAGACCCGCCGGCCCGATCTGAAAGTGCCAGCGGGCTACGTGCTCGGCCAGGAACCCCCCGCCGGCTCGCTCTCGCGGCGGCAACGGTCCGTGCGGGTCTGGCTGAGCGCCGGCCCGCGGATTGCGCGGGCGCCGGCCCTGGTCGGCGAATCACAACGCGCGGCGGAGATCCGGATCGTCCAGGAGGGCCTGCAGCCCGGGCCGGTGGCCGAGATCCGGTCCGCCCTCTACCCTCCCGACGTGGTCGTCGCGCAGGATCCCCAGCCCGGCGTGGAAACGGCCGAAGTGCGCCTCCTGGTCAACCGCGGCGAGGATCGCGCGTCCTACGTGATGCCCGACCTCATCGGCGTGAACGGCGAGCGCGCTGCCGATGTCCTTCGCGGCCATGGGTTCCGGGTATCCATCACGGCACAGTCCGTCGCCACGGGGCTTCCCCCGGGCGTCGTGACCCGGCAGGCGCCTGCCGGGGGATACCAGGTGCACCCCGGCGACGCCATCGCCCTCGAGGTGAGCCGGTGATCGTCCAGCTGGCCCCCTCCATACTGTCAGCCGACTTCGGTCACCTGGCCCGTGACATCGCGGCCGCCGAAGCGGGCGGTGCGGATTTGATCCACGTTGACGTGATGGACGGGCACTTCGTGCCGAACATCACGATCGGCCCGCCCGTCGTGCGCGCGGTGAAGCGCGCTACGGCGCTGCCGCTCGACGTGCACCTGATGATCAGCGATCCGGATCGCTATCTCGAGGCATTCGTGAATGCGGGTGCGTCGATGCTGTCGGTGCACGTGGAGGTACTGCCGCACCTGCATCGCACGATTGGCGCCATCAAGGCTCTGGGCGCGAAAGCGGGTGTCGTGCTGAACCCGTCCACGCCCGTGACCGCGATCGAAGAGGTGGCGGCGGACGTGGACTTCGTGCTGGTGATGTCGGTGAACCCGGGCTTCGGCGGCCAGAGCTTCATCCCGGCCAGCCTGGACAAGATCCGGCGCGTGCGGGCTCTGCTGGATCGCGCCGGCAACGCTGCGCCCGTCGAGGTGGATGGCGGCGTGGATCTCCAGACCATCGCCGCCGTGGTGAAGGCTGGCGCCCGCATCCTCGTCGCCGGGCAGGCGGTGTTCGGCGGAGGTGACCCGACGGGCGCCGTGCGCGCGCTTCGCGAGGCCGCGAGCCGGTGACGAGCGCCCGTCCCGCGTCCCAGCCGCGCGTGTCGTGCCCGGTCGTGCGCGTCCGCTACGCCGAGACGGACCAGATGGGGGTGGTCTACTACGCGAACTACCTCGTGTGGTTCGAGGTCGGGCGCACCGAGTGGCTGCGCGAAACCGGATGGACCTATCGCGCGATGGAGGACGAGGGCCTGACCCTGCCGGTCATCGAAGCGCGCTGCGAGTACAGGACCGGCGCGCGGTACGACGACGAGCTGGAGATTCGAACGACGGGGCGGCTGGTATCGCCCGTGCGCCTGGCATTCGACTACGAGGTCGTGAGGCGGGCCGACGGCGTGGTGGTGGCCACGGGCCAGACCACGCACGCGACGCTCAATCGGGCCGGCCGCCCGGTGCGGCTGCCGGCGCGAGTGAAGGAGTTACTGACGTGAGAGCACTGGTCACCGGTGGGGCGGGCTTCATCGGATCGCACCTGAGCGAGCGGCTGCTCGATCAGGGCGCCGAGGTGACGGCCATCGACTGCTTCACCGACTACTATCCGCGGAAGATCAAGGACGCCAACATCGCCGGGCTGCGTGGGCGGCCGGGCTACCGGCTGGTGGAGTCGTCGATTGCCGACGCCGACCTGCCGGCGCTGCTCGATGGCGTGACGCACGTCTTCCACCTGGCGGCGCAGGCGGGCGTGCGCAAAAGCTGGGGGCGCGAGTTCCAGATCTACACCGCGCTCAATGTCGACGCGACGCAGATCCTGCTCGAGGCCTGCGTGGACCGCCCCCTCGAGCGCGTGGTCTACGCGTCGAGTTCCTCGGTATACGGCGATCACGTCCAGCTGCCGATGCAGGAAGAGGTGCCGCTCCACCCGGTCTCGCCGTACGGTGTGACGAAGCTGGCGGCCGAGCAGCTCTGCTACCTCTATCACGTCAACCACGGCGTGCCGGCCGTCTCGCTGCGCTACTTCACGGTGTACGGGCCGAGGCAGCGCCCCGACATGGGCTTCAACCGCTTCTTCTCGGCGATTCTCGACGGCCGCCCGATCGTGCAGTACGGCGACGGCCTGCAGACGCGCGATTTCACGTACGTCGCCGATGCCGCCTGGGCGACCGCGACCGCGGCAGTCCGCGGGGTGCCGGGGCGCGTCTACAATATTGGAGGCGGGTCGCGGGTGTCGCTGGTCGAGGTGTTCGATCTGCTGGCGAAGGTGACCGGCCGCGAGGTCAGGGTGGACCGGCAGCCGCCCCAGAAGGGCGACATGCGCGACACCTACGCCGACACCACGCTGGCGCGGACCGACCTCGGGTTCCAGCCCTCCGTCAACCTCGAGGACGGCCTGCGGGCCATGTACCGCTGGATGGAAGCGACGAGAGCATGAGTTACGGGTGCAAGGCCCTTCTGCTGGCCGTGCTGTTGACGGGCGCTGCATCGTGCGCCAAGAGTCCAACCCAGCTGCCGCCGGGCACGGCGGAAGCCGACAAGTTCCTCTTCGAGCGCGGCCAGGCCGCCTTCAAGGACGGGAAGTGGACCGACGCGCGGGAGTACTTCCGCAACATCGTGGACAACTACCCCCAGAGCCCGTTCCGGCCGGACGCCAAGCTGGCGCTGGGTGACACGTACCTGACCCAGAAGGGCATCGAGAACCTGCTGCTCGCCGCCAACGAGTTTCGCGAGTTCCAGACGTTCTATCCCACCCACCCCCGCGCCGATTACGCACAACTGCAACTGGCGCGATCGTACGCGGGCCAGATGCTGGCCCCGGAGCGCGATCAGTCGGCCACGCGGGATGCCATCAAGGAGATCGAGGTCTTCCTCCAGCGCTACCCGAACAGCAAGCTGATGCCCGAGGCCCGCGCCCTGGAGCGGGAAGCCCGCGACCGGCTGAGCGAGGCCGGCTTTCGCGTGGGCTTCTTCTACTTCCGCGCGCGGTGGTATCCCGGCGCGATCGACAGATTTCGTGAAGTTTTGAAAACCGACCCCGGTTACACGGGCCGCGACGCGGTGTATTATCACCTCGCAGAAGCCTTGTACCGTACGGATAAGAAGCCGGAAGCGCTCCCCTACTATGAACGGCTCGTCAGCGAATTCGAACAGAGCGAGTACCTGCTCGAGGCGCAGAAGCGCATCGCGGAGCTAAAGGGCGGGACACCCGCCGGAAAGTAGGTCGTATGCGTTACGTGCTTGCCGTGGCCATCGCGGGGATGGCCATGCCTTCCACCGTCGCCGGCCAGGCCCTCGGCCCGCGCACGCTGCTGCCGATGCACGTCCTGTGCGCGGATATGCCCGTCACGGCGCTCCCCGGCATCACGCTGACCATCGAGGGCGCCCAGCACCCCGATGGCCGGCAGGCCCTCGGCATCGGAGACGTCGCCGTGGTGCGGGCCGGAACGGGCGATGGCATCAAGGTGGGCGATCGGTTCATGGCCCGGCGGGTGCTCCGCCCGCACGAGACCCTCATCCACCGGCGCGGCCCGTACGACGACATCCGCAGCGACTACGACTCGGTCCACACGGCTGGCGTGCTCACGGTGTTCGCCGTGGACGAGCGCTTTGCCCTCGCCCGGGTGGAGAGCGCATGCGACACGGTGCAGGTCGGGGACTACCTCGAGCCGGTGGCCCTGCCGACGCTGCCCACACCGACGGAGGCCGGCGGCACGCCGAACTTCGACGACCGTGCGCTCGTGCTGATCGGCCTCGACCAGCGCAAGTCGTTCGGGGACGGCGACATCCTGACCATCAACCGCGGGTCCAGCCACGGCGTCACCCCCGGGGCGCGGTTCGCCATCTACCGCGATCCCGGGCAGGGCCTCCGCCTGCCGCTCGTGGCCGTTGCCGACGCGGTGGTGGTCGAGGTGAGCGAGGCGATCTCGAAGGCGGTGGTGGTTCGCGTGGTCGACGGCGTGCGGTCCGGTGACGTGGCCGTCCCGGTCGGCGCCGGCCCGGCGCGGCCCTGAACGGGCCTCAGCGCGCCGCCTTGCGTTCCGGCTGCGCGCCGTACTCGGTGCGGCGCGCAGCGCGCGCTTCCGCGATGTCGGTGACTTTCGCGGTTCGCGAGAACGCCTGGTGGAAGCGGCGATAGTAGTCCACGGCCGACCACAGCGCCGTGGCGAGCACCACCCACAGCGCGGCCTGCCCGAGCAGCAACAGCGCCGGCACCCGCTCCCACCCGAGGATCAGCAACAGGATCGCCACGACCTGCGACGCCATCTTCAGCTTGCCGAGGTTCGACGCCGGCATCGCCAGGCCGCGCGAGTAGGCGATGCTGCGCAGCCCCGTCACCGCGAACTCGCGCCCGATGATGACTGCCACCATCCACGCGGGCGCCAGGCCCAGCTGGACGATGGAGATGAGGGTGGCCGAAATGAGGAGCTTGTCGGCCAGCGGATCCAGGATCTGCCCGAGCCACGTGACCTGCTGCCGCCGCCGGGCGAGATACCCGTCCAGCCAGTCGGTCAGCGAGGCCAGGCCGAAGATGGCAGCGGCGACCAGCTCGACCGGCAGGCCGACGACGAGGCGCCCCTCGAACTTGGTCAGGAGCACCGACACGAGCAGCGGCACGAGGAAGATTCGCGCGATGGTGAGGCTGTTCGGCAGGTTCATCCGGCTCGCGGCCATTCTACCGTCCGCTCGTGTAAGATGGAAGTTTGTCATGAAGGCCATTTTGCTTGCCGGGGGCAAGGGGACGCGCCTCCGCCCCCTGACCCTCCACACGCCCAAGCCCGTCGTTCCCATCTTCGACCGGGCCTTTCTTCACTATCAGATCGACCTCCTGACGCAGGTCCCGGAAATCGACGAGATCATCCTGAGCCTCAACTACCAGCCGCGCCGCATCGAGGAGGTGTTCGGTGAGGGCGAGGGCACCGGCGTCAGGCTCCGCTACGTCGTCGAGCCGGCGCCGCTCGGCACCGGCGGCGCCATCCGCTACGCGGCGCAGGGCATCACCGACACGCTCGTCGTCTTCAACGGCGACGTGATGACCTCGGTGGACGTCAATGCCGTGGTCGAGCGCCACCGCGCGGCCGGCGCGCGCGCGACCATCGTGCTCACGCCCGTGGAGAACCCCGCGGCCTATGGCCTGGTCGAGACCGACAGCGAGGGCCACGTGCGGCGCTTCCTCGAGAAGCCGAAGCCCGACGAAATCACGTGCAACACGATTAACGCGGGCATCTACGTGCTCGAGCCGGAGACGTTCGACCGCATCCCGAAGGACGTGGCCTACTCCATCGAGCGCGGGTACTTCCCGTCGCTTACCGAGCGCGGCGAGACGTTCGTCGCCTACGTGGACCACGGCTACTGGATCGATATCGGCACGCCCGAGAAGTACGTGCAGGTCCACCGGGACATGTTCGACGGCCGGTTCACGGCCGGCCTGTTCGCCACGGCGGATCGGTCGGCGCCCATCGTGTCCCCGGACGCCCGTATCGACGAAGGCGCGACCCTGACGGCGCCGTGCTTCGTGGATGCCGGCGCCCACGTCAAGCCCGGCGCGGTCGTCGGGCCGTACGCCGTGGTCGGCCGCGGCGTGGTCCTCGAGGAGGGCGCCGAGCTGCGGAACGTCATCGTCTGGCCCAACACGCGGATCGGCCCCAATGCCGTGCTGGACGGCCCGATCGTGGGCCGCAACTGCCACATCGGGCGCAACGTCACGCTGAGCGGGCCGTCGGTCATCGGCGACAAGACGGCCCTGACGGACTACACGCACACGTAAAGGACCCATGGCACCGATCAACCCTGCAGTCTTCAAGGCCTACGACGTCCGGGGCATCTACCCGACCGAGGTCACGGCAGACCTGTTCCACCAGCTCGGCCGCGCGTTCGTGGCCTATCTCGGCCCCGGCCGCTATGCGGTCTCGCGCGACATGCGGACCTCGTCGCCGGAACTGGCCGGCGCGTTCATCGAGGGCGCGCGCCTGCAGGGCGGCGACGTCGTGGACTACGGGCTGATGGGCACCGACATGCTGTACTACGCCGTGGCGGCGGACGGCCTCGGCGGCGGCGCGCAGATCACGGCGTCGCACAACCCCGGCGAGTACAACGGGTGCAAGATGGTGAAGCGGGAGGCGTTTCCGCTGAGCGGCGAGTCGGGCATCAAGGAGATGAAGGAGATGATCCTCGCCGGGGCCATTCCCGCCCCGCCCGCTACGCCGGGCTCCATCGAGAAGCGCGACGTGCTGGACCGCTACACCGCGCACGTGATGGGCTTCATCGACGCCTCCATCATCAAGCCGTTCAACGTCGTCCTCGACGCCGGCAGCGGCATTGCCGGGCTCGTGGCGCCGCCGCTCTTCGATCGGCTGCCCTGCCGGACGACGCGGCTCTGCTTCGAGGTGGACGGCACCTTCCCGAACCACGAGGCCAACCCGCTCATCGAGGAGAACCGGCAGGACATCACTGCGAAGGTCATCGAGCTGGCTGCCGATGCCGGGATTGCCTGGGACGGCGACGCCGACCGCTGCTTCTTCCTGGACGGCACGGGCGAGTTCATCGCGGGGGACTTCATCACCGCGCTCCTGGCCGAGTCGTTCCTGATGAAGCACCCGGGCTCGACGATCATCTACGACGTCCGTGCCAGCTACGCGGTGAAGGACATCGTGGCGGCGTACGGCGGCCGCGCCCTGATGAACCGCGTGGGTCACGCCTTCATCAAGCGCCGCATGCGCGAGGAAGACGCCATCTTCGGCGGCGAGGTCACGGGGCACTACTACTTCCGGGACAACTTCTACGCGGACAACGGCTTCATCCCGGCGCTGCTCATCCTCGAGCTGATGTCGAAGAAGGGGCTGTCGCTGCGCGATCTCCTGAAGCCGCTGCGCGAGCGCTACTTCATCTCGGGTGAAATCAACACCAGGGTGCCGAGCATGGACGTCGTGCCGGAGAAGATCGCGGCACTCAGGCGCGAGTACGCGCACGGGCACGTGTACGAGCTCGACGGGATCTCGGTGGAGTTCGACGACTGGCACTTCAACGTGCGCGCGTCGAACACCGAGCCGCTGCTCCGCCTCAACCTCGAGGGGACGACCCCGGAAATCATGGAGAAGCGCCGCGACGAGGTGCTCGCCGTCATCCGCGGATAGCTATTGCGCGCCCGCGTTCGGCGCGCGGCGCTGGCGGGCCGCCGGCAGCGCCACTGCCACGAGCTCCGCCGGCACCGTGGCGCTGGCCACGGCCATCACGATCACCTGGTGGCCGCCGTGCATGAAGGTCATCGGCGCGGTGTTGGTCGGCGCCGGGATCTCGACCTTGCCGATCTCCTTCCCCGTGGCCTTGTCGACGGCGCGGAAGTACTTGTCCGCGCCGCGGCCTTCCCCGTACATCAGCAGCGTCTTGGTGACGAGCAGGTTGGCGTGCGCGTTCTGCCCCGTGTTGCCGATGTTCACACCCTTCAGCGCCGGGTGGCTCCGAATCCACTCCGGCGTCTCGCCGTTCGGGATCATCCACTTCTTGTCGCCGGTGTTCATGTCGTAGGCGACGATGCGGCCATACGGCGGCTTGACGAGCGGAAGGGCGCGGTTGTCGGGGCCGCCCGTGGGCCCACGTGCGCCGACCGAAGTGGAGACGTAGAGCGAGGTGATCTTTCCGTCCGGGCTGCCCCACCCTGGCCACGGCTTGCCGTTCGGGTACTTCTCCTGCGCCGGGACCAGGGCGATGACCTCGTAGCTGTGCTGCGAGGCCACGTAGAACCACCCCGTCTCGGGGTCCACGGCGGCGCCGCCGGGGATGTTGGCGCCGCCGTTGGAGCTGGGGACCATCCATGCCCCTTCAGTGCCGTCCGCGGCCTTCTCGAGCGAGGGGGGCGTGAAGATCGGACCCATGCGGTAGCGCTTTGCGGTCTTGAGCGCCTCGGCCCTCAGGGCGGGCGTGAAGTCGATGAGGTCGTCCTCGCTCATGCCCTGCTGCTCGAACGGCTCGGGCCAGGTGACGAATGGCTGCGTGGGCCACAGCTTCTCGCGCGGGACGTCGGAGGCCGGCACGGCGCGCTCCTCGATGGGCCAGATGGGCTGTCCCGTCTCCCGATTGAGCACGTAGATCCAGCCCTGCTTCGTGGCCTGCGCGACGATGGGGACGCGCTGCCCCTTGATGGTCACGTCCATCAGGTGCGGCGCGTCCGGGATGTCCATGTTCCACACGTCGTGGTGGACGAACTGGTAGTACCAGCGCAGCTTGCCGGTCTGCACGTCCAGTGCGAGGAGGCTCGTGCCGTAGACGTTCTTTCCCGGCCGGCTTCCACCGTAGTAGTCGTTGGTGGGCGTGTCGGTCGGCACGTAGACCAGCCCGAGCTCCGAGTCGGCGCTGAGGGGCGCCCAGGGCGACACGTTGCCCGTGTATTCCCAGGAGCCCTCCTCCCACGTGTCGTTGTTTGGCTCGCCGGGGCGCGGCACCGGGTTGAACCGCCACATCATGCGGCCCGTCTTCGCGTCGTAGCCGCGGACGACGCCGGGGATGTTCTCGCGGTTCTCCGGGTAGTACCCGCGATCGTGCGAGTTGCCGACCACCACGACGCCGTTGACCACGAGGGGCGCCGAGGAGCTGGTGATGTCGCCCCAGTCGGCCACGCCGTGATCCGGATCCACCGAGTAGGGCCCGAGGCCGAGCGCCAGGTCCACCACGCCGTTGTTGCCGAAGAACGGCAGCGGCTGGCCCGTATCGGCGTCGAGCGCCCAGAGGTAGAAGCCCGGGGTCATCAGGTAGATGGTCGGACGCCCGTCCACGCGCGCAAACGCGACGCCCTTGCCGTAGTTCTGCCTCGTGGATCGCGCCCAGCGCGGGTTCTCCTTCTCCCGGAAGATCCACAACGTCTCCCCGGTGAGCGGATCGATGCAGGCCACGGTCCGCCGCGTGCCCGCCACCGTGTACAGCTTGCCGTTCACGTAGATCGGCGTCGCGCGGTAGATGTAGTCCGGCGCCGGCCCGAAGTTCGCGGCGCTCCACCGCCACAGCACCTGGAGCTTGCCGAAGTTCTCCGCGTTGATCTGATCGAGCGCCGCGTACCGGCTGCCGGTCTCGTCCCCGCCCCAGCTGGGCCACTCATACGTGCGTGCGCTCGTGGCACGCGGGTCCGATGCCTGGGACTGGGCGGATGGCGCGGACGCCAGCCAGGGGAGAGTGCCGGCGGCGACGACGGCGAGCCATGGCAGGCGGGAGCGCGATCGGGAGAACGGGTTGAGCAGGGACATCAGGGCTCCTCGGGGGCGAAGACGATGCGCCCATGATATGCCACCCACCGCGTCATCGCCGAGATCGCGGCCCCGGCCGCCGGTTCTCCGACAGCCACCCACCCGCGGCGCGCGGTTCCGCCGCACCAGCGACCCAGTGCGTTGGCAGGCCTTGTGCCTCTTTCACCGCCATCATGGCTCTCGGACACGCTCTCATCGCCCTCACGTGCGCCGTCGCCTTTCCCTCGGCGGCGCTGGCTCAGTCCCCCGAGTGGACGATGGCGGCCAGGGCCGAATGCCCTGCGATGGCCGCCTCCGACGGCGACGCCCTCGCGGCAGCCGTTCTCTTGCCGCCCGCCCTGGTTCTGCCGGTCGACGCGCAGGCCGATGCCCTCGCCGCTTCGGTGCTCGTGCCCGTGCTCACGAGCGCGCCCCCGGCGATCGCCGCGAACGCGACGGATGACGCCGGGTGCTGCGACCGGCCGTCGAAGCCGGCTGCGCCACGCGGCGCCGGCTGTTGTCAGGACGCGAAGGCTGGCGACTGCTGTGGGGACTGCGGCATGCCCTGCTGTCAGTCGGTGCCGCCGACGCGCTGAACAGGCTGCCGGACAATTGGGGGGGGCGGGACCTCCCCCGATCCGCGCCCTTCTGCTAAGATTAGGGCTCACCACCGGGCGGGAGTAACTCAGTGGTAGAGTCACAGCTTCCCAAGCTGTTGGTCGCGGGTTCGATCCCCGTCTCCCGCTCCATCTCACGCTGGTTCAAGCGCAGACGTTCAAGGCCCAGAGGTTCAAGCCCGGAGGTGCGAAGCCCGGGGCGTGGAGCTGCAACGAGCCTCCGGCCTGCGTCGGGTGTGGCCACCGGCCCCTCTCGTCACGTATGATCGGCGCCACGCGCGAACCTTCGTGACTTGAACCTCTGTGTTTCGAACCTCCGGGTTTCGCACCTCCGTGTCGCGAACCCCCGTGCTTCACCCCCTTCGTGAAGGAACTCCTGTGGATCGTCGTTCGCTGATTCGGAATGGAAGCCTGGCTGCCCTGGGTCTCGTGACCGGCGCGTGCGCGCCGCGGTCCGCCGCTGTTACCACGCGGCCGGCGCTACGTCGGAGGTCGCCCGTGGTCCTGCCGCACGTCAAGGCGTCGTGGGACCGCGTCATCCGCACGACCATCGGCCTCCGCCCGTATCGGCCCGCTGGCTTCGTGCTTCGCGCCGACAAGCTCGATGGCAAGACGCTCGTTCACAACTACGGCCACGGCGGCTCGGGGATGTCGCTGTCGTGGGGCACGGCTTCGATGGCGGCCGACATGGCAGTGTCCCACTCCGATCGCCGCGCCGCGGTCCTGGGCTCCGGCGTCGTCGGCCTGACCACGGCCCGCGAACTGCAGCGCCGCGGTTTCGATGTGACCATCTACGCCGCCGCCGTGCCGCCGGACACCACGTCGAACATGTCGCTGGCCGGCTGGACGCCCACCTCCGGGCTCTCGCAGGCCGATGCCCGCACGCCGGAGTGGACCACGCAGCTGCACCAGGCAGCCGAGATCGCCTACCGCCGGCTCCAGCTCCTGGTCGGCCCGAAGTACGGCATCAGCTGGATCGTCAACTACGGCCCAACGGAGAACGAGAAGGCGGCGGGCGGCCGGAACATGCTGCTCCCCGAGAGCGTCCAGACGCCGGGCACGCTCCTGGGGCCTGGCGAGCACCCCTTCCCCACCACCTATGCCGTCGAGCGGCCGGAGATGCGCATCGAGCCGTCCATCTACCTGGACGCGTTGATGCACGATGTCGTGGGCTTCGGCGGCACCGTCGTGATCCGGAAGTTCGAGACCCCGGCCGAAGTGGCCGCCCTGCCCGAGGGGCTCGTGGTGAACTGCACCGGCCTGGGCGCCAAGGCGCTCTTCGGGGATCCCATCATGGTTCCGCTCAAGGGCCAGCTCACCGTGCTGGTCCCGCAGCCCGAAATCCAGTACTCGACCAGCGGCGGCGCCCGCGTTCAGACCGCCGAGCCGGGCATCGGCATCCACATGATGCCCCGATCGGACGGCATCATCCTGGGCGGCACCTCGGAGCGCGACGTGTGGACCTTCGACGTGAACGAGAAGGAGCGGCAGCGGATTGTCGAGGGGCACATCGAGCTCTTCAGCGCGATGCGCTGAACCTACTGGACTGAGATCCCCATCGCGAGCCTGAACATCGTCGCGCGCGCCGCGGCCGGGGCATTTGCGGTGGCGTCACGGGACGACAGCCTGTGCCAGCGGGCGTCGAAGCCAATGCCGAGACGCTCGGAGATGAACCACCGTGCGCCGCCGCCGAAATTGATGGCGCCGACCCAACCCGAGTCGGCCGCGGCCGCGGGCACGCCCGTCATGGCCGCGGACTCGCTCACCACCTTCACTCCCCCGTAGCCCGCGCTCAGGTAGCTCCACCCGAGGCGGTGCCCGAAGTTGAACGACAATTGGGGCGAGAACATCGTGGCCCGGGTCGTCACGTCCGGCACGCTCTCTGTCAGTGCTGAAGCGGTCCCGCGCGCCCACGAGTAGGTGGCGCCCACGCCGAAGGTGGCCGCTCCAAGCTTCTTGAGGTGCGCATGCGCGCCGCCTTCGAGCCCGAAACCGCGGGAAGGCACCACCGCGTCGGCCGGCAGCGACGGCGTCCAGCCGGCGCTGGTGGGGAGGCCCAACACGACCCCTCGCAGATCCACGACGAACGGCCCGATGGGATCCTTCGGCTGGGCCGCGGCAGGCGGGGCGCACACCGCCAGCAGCAAGAAGACAAGCGACAGGGCGCGCATCAGTAGGTGCCGGCCTTTCCCGTGGGCGCCGCTTCCCCGCGCGATTCCCGGACGATGCGGACGCCCGCGCTGGCGCCGATCCGCGTAGCGCCGGCGGCCACCATCGCCCTGACCTGCTGCAGGTCGCGCACGCCGCCCGACGCCTTCACACCCATGTCGGCGCCCACCACGCGGCGCATGAGGGCAACATCCGCGGTGGTGGCTCCGCCGGGCCCGAAGCCGGTGGAGGTCTTCACGAAATCCGCCCCGGCGGCCTTCGCCAGCGTGCACGCCGTCACCTTCTCCTCGTCGGTCAGCAGCGCCGTTTCGAGAATGACCTTGCTGACCGCGCCCCGTTCGGCGCACGCGCTCACGACGGCGCGGATGTCGTCGCTCACCAGCCGAACGTCGCCGGACTTGAGCGCGCCCACGTTCAGCACCATGTCGATCTCGGTGGCGCCGTCGAAGATGGCGCGGCGGGCCTCGTATTGCTTCACGTCCGGCGTCGTCGCCCCAAGCGGAAAGCCGACCACCGAGCACACGCCCACGCCGGAGCCCCGAAGCCGGGCCGCGGCCCGGGCCACCCACGTGGGGTTCACGCACACCGTCGCGAACCTCCACTCCGCCGCCTCGCGGCACAGCTTGTCGATGTCCTCGGCCGTGGCGTCGGGCTTGAGCAGCGTGTGATCGATGGACGCGGCCACGTCGCCGTCGCCGCCTTCCCGTGCATGCAGCCCCAGTCGCGTCGCGCCCGCGTCCATCACGCCCCGCACGCGATCGGGACAGCACTCGTACGTGAACCCGTGGCACTCGCAACGGGCGGGCGCCACGGCGCCGGCCGCCACCAGCTCCTCGAGAATCAGTTCGATCACGCGTCGATAGTCCGTCACGTCGGTTCCTGCCCGGGCGTCTACTGCGTGCGCTCGAGGCGCTGGATCTTCTCGAGCCGGCGCAGGTACCGCGGCTCGGTGGTGGCCGTGGCCAGGAAGGTGTCCACGATGCCGAGGGCCTCCTCCGGCGACACGAGGGTCGATCCCAGCGCCAGCACGTTGGCCCCGTTGTGTTCCCGTGCGTAGCGGGCCAGCGTCTTCGTGGTGCACATCGCGGCGCGGATCCCGGAAATCTTGTTGGCGGCCATCGCCGACCCGAGCCCGGCCCCGTCGATGACGATGCCGGCGTCGGCTTCGCCGCGCGCCACCTGCCGCGCCACCAGCGCGGCGATGTCCGGATAATCCACCGCGCCCGGCCCGTCGGTGCCGACGTCGGTGACGGCCAGCCCACGCTGCCGCAGGACGTCGCGAATGCGGTTCTTGAGCGCCACGGACGTGTGATCCCCGCCCACCACCACGCGACGGACGTCCGCCACGGGCGCCAGGCGCGACAGGTCCACGTCCGCCACGGCCCCGACCACGGTGATGCGCCGCTCGCGCAGCGTGTCCTGGGCCAGCGGCGTGATGTGCCCGCCGGGCGCCAGCGCCACGGTGGACCCGCGCTCCAGCACCCGCGCGTCGGCCTCGGTGAGAATCGAAAACGTCTTCATGCTAGGCTCGACGCCCATGCCGCCCGCCGTCCTCATCGATCAGCAGCAGCTCGCGTCCCGCATCCGCGCGATGGCCGCGGACATCCGCGCCGCCGTCCCCCACGATGATATCCATTTCGTCTGTGTCCTGAAGGGCGCGTTCCTCTTCCTCGCAGACCTCGTCCGGTCGATGGACGAGCGCGTGACGCTGGACTTCATCGCCGTCTCGAGCTACGGCTCCGGCACGTCCTCGTCCGGCGAGGTGCGCCTCGTGAAGGACGTCGACACCAGCCTCGAGGGACGCCACGTCGTCATCGTCGAGGACATCGTGGACACCGGTCTCACCCTGCACTACCTGCAGGACATCCTCCGCCGCCGCGGCCCGGCATCGCTCCGGACGGCGTGCCTCCTCAGCAAGCCGGCCCGGCGCAAGGTGGACGTGCAGGTGGAGTTCATCGGCTTCACCATCGAGGACCGCTTCGTCGTCGGCTACGGCCTGGACTACGCGGAGCAGTACCGCAACCTCCCCTACGTCGGCGTGATGTCCTAGCCGCCCGGCCGTGACTGCACGGCCTGGCGCACCGAGTCCGCCGCGGCCCGGGCGTCCCGGATGACTGCCGCCTCGTCCAGCGTCCGGACGACCCCGTCCTTCAGCAGCACCCGCCCGTTCACCACCGTCAGCACCACGTCGTCGCCGTGCGTGGCGTAGACGAGGTGCGAGACCGGGTCGTACATCGGCACCTGGCGCGGGCGATCCGTGCGGACGGCGATGACGTCGGCCAGCTTCCCCACTTCGATGGAGCCGAGGCGATCCTGAAGGCCGAGGGCGCGCGCGCCGCCGATGGTGGCCATTTGCAGCGCGGTCTTCGCCGACACCATCCGCGGGTCGCGCGAGACGAGCTTGTGCAGCAGCGCGGCCTGGCGCATGGCCTCGAACATGTCGAGGTCGTTGTTGCTGGCGGCGCCGTCGGTGCCGAGCCCGAGCTTCGCCCCGGCCTTCAGGTAGGCGGGAACGGGCGCGGTGCCGCTGGCGAGCTTCATGTTGCTCTCGGGATTGTGCGCGATGCCCACGCCGCGTTTCTGGAGCAGCGTCACCTCCTCGGGTGACACCCACACGCCGTGTGCGCCCAGCGTGACCGGCGCCCAGAAGCCGATACCGTCAAGGAACGCGACCGGCCGCTTCTTGTAGCGCTCCTGCGCGATGCGCACCTCGTCCTCGGTCTCGGCGAGGTGAATCTGGAGCGGGATGCCGTGCTTCACGGCCAGGTCGCGCGTGGCCAGGAGCGTGGCCTGGTCCAGCGTGTACATGGAGTGGGGCGCAATGGACGGGACGATCAGATCGTCGTCCCTGAACTTCTGGATGAAGGCCTCGGCGCGCGCCAGCCCCTCTGCCGGCGTCTTCGCGTCGGCGACCGGAAACTGGATGATGGTCTGGCCGAGGACGCCGCGAATCCCGGCTTCCTTCGCCGCGGCCGCCACTTCCTCCTCGAAGTAGTACATGTCGGTGAAGAGCGTCGTGCCCGAGCGGATCATCTCGAGCGCAGCGAGCCGCGTGCCCACGCGCACGAACCCGGGCGAGACCGTCTTCGCCTCGGCCGGGAAGATGTACTTTTCGAGCCACTCCATCAGCGCCAGGTCGTCCGCCAGCCCGCGGTACAGCACCATGGGCGCATGCGTGTGGGTGTTGATGAGGCCCGGCAGGACGATGTGGCCGGTGAGATCCATGCGGTCCGTCGCGTTGAACTTCGTCGCGATCGCCTCCGGCGTGTCGACCGCCACGATCCTGTTGCCGTCGATGGCGACGCTGCCGGGCGTCAGCACGCGGCCGGTACCGTCCATGGTGACGACAATGGCGTTGGCGAGGATGAGGGAGACCGGTGCGGCGCCGGCCCGGGCCGCCGGAGCCTCCCCGGGCGGCTCGCTCGGCTGGGCCGGACCCGCGCAGCCTGCGAGAACCAGCGCGAGGGCGAGGGCCGGCATTGCTCTGGGGACAGCGAGGCTGATCATCGGCGCCCTGATTCTACCCCGCGATCGCGACATCGCCCGAACGCCTCGGGCGCGATTCAGGTATCTTTCTAGCGTGCTTCGCCTCGTCCATCATCCCGTCGTTCATGACTGCCTCGTTCAACTCCGCGACGCCTCGACTCCCCCCGAACAGTTCCGTGCACTGACCGAGCGCATCACGATGGTGCTTGGCGCCGAGGCGCTGGCGGATCTGCCCCAGCGCGAGGTGGAGGTCGTCACGCCGCTCGGGCCGGCAACGGGCCATCGCATCGGCGTGGACGTGGTCATCGTGCCCGTGATGCGGGCGGGGCTGGCCATGCTGCCCGGCCTGCTGCAGCTCGTGCCGCTGGCGCGCGTCGGCTTCATCGGCCTGAAACGGGATGAGGAGACCGCCGTGGCTTCCCAGTACTTCGAGCGGCTGCCGGAGCACCTGGCGGACAGCGTCGTCCTGCTGGTGGACCCGATGCTGGCGACGGGGGGCAGCGCCGTGGCGGCGCTCGACCTGCTGAAGCGCGCGGGCGCCCGGCGCCTGGCGCTGGTGTGCATCGTGGCCGCCCCCGAGGGCGTGGCGCTGCTCGAACGCACCCACCCCGACGTGGCGGTGTTCTCCCCCGTCGTGGACCGGGAACTCAACGACCGCAAGTTCATCGTCCCCGGGCTGGGAGACTTCGGGGATCGGTTGTACGGGACGACCTGAGGCGGCAAAGGCAGAAGGCAAAAGGCGACGTGGGGGCCCTGAACGGGCGGCTTCCGGTCCCGCGGGCGGTCGTGGTAACATTCCTCTTCTCATCCGGCTGCGCGCTTGGCTCAGTGGTAGAGCATCGCCTTCACACGGCGGGGGTCCTAGGTTCGAATCCTAGAGCGCGCACCACTCTCAACGCAATCCACGACCCTCATCCGTCCGACGCGCGTGAGCGCGTCGAGCTTCGTCCTTCACGGCGTGCACGCATCCGGCGGTGCCGACCGATGAGCCGTGGGCCGGCAGACCGTGGGAGGTCGGCCGACTCCGCGGCAGCCAGCGGACTCGGTGCGACACGAGGCGGCGGCTCAGATGACGCCAGCAGACGGCGGCTCACCGCCCCGCCTTTGCACTCCCGAGCCACGCTGACATCTCCGCCAGCTGCGCCTGTACCGCGGCCGGGCTCGTGGACTGCGGCGTCTTCTTCATCCGCACCGAGGCCTGCGCCGTCACCACCGTCATCACGTCGTCCCCGAACGAGGGGTGGAACGCCCTCCACTCGGCGGGCGTGAGCGTCTCGAACTCCTTGCCCTGTTTCAGCAGCTCACGGACCATGCCGCCCACCACCTCGTGAGCCGTGCGGAAGGCCACGCCTTTGGCGACCAGGTAGTCGGCCACATCGGTGGAGAGCAGGAACCCCGACGCCCCTCGCGTCGTCCGCGCGCGATCCAGCGTCAGCGTGCGCACCACCGTCGCGGCCGCTCCCGCCGAGCCCATCAGCGAGTCCTCGGCGTCGAAGAGCGCCTCCTTGTCCTCCTGTAGGTCCTTGTTGTACCCGCTCGGCAGGCCCTTCATGGTGGCGAGCCATCCGGTCAGGTTCCCGATCGTTCGTCCGGCTTTCCCGCGCACCAGCTCCATCGGATCCGGGTTCTTCTTCTGCGGCATCAGGCTGCTCCCCGTCGCCACCGCGTCAGAGAGCACGAAGAACCCGAACTCCTCTCCGGTGAAGAGGACAATGTCCTCCGCCATGCGGCTCAGGTGCACCATGGCGAGCGAGGATGCGTGGAGGAAGCTGCTGACGTAGTCGCGGTCCGACGTCGCGTCGATGCTGTTGGCCACGACCTTCGTGAACCCGAGGCGCTCGGCCAGGAACGTCGTGTCCACCGCGTAGTTGGTGCCCGCGATGGCGCCGGCGCCGAGCGGCATCGCGTCCGCTTCGGCCCGGACGGCCCCGAAGCGCTCCACGTCGCGCCGGAGCGCCCAGGCGTGGGCCAGCAGGTAGTGCGCCACCAGCACCGGCTGCGCGCGCCGGACGTGCGTGTAGGACGGCATCACCGCATCGCCTGCCGACGCGGCCTGCGCCACCAGGGCATCGATCACCGACAGCAGCGACTTCTGGATGTCGGGGACCCGACGGCGCACGTAGAGACGCATGTCCACGGCCACCTGGTCATTCCGCGAGCGGCCCGTATGCAGCCGCCGTCCCGGTTCGCCGATGCGCTCGATGAGCACGCGCTCCACGAACGAGTGGACATCCTCGTCCGGCCCGGACAGGAAGGCCGGATTGGCTCGCGCGCTCTCGAGGATGGAGGTCAACCCTCGCCGGATGGCCGAAGACTCGTCCGCGTTGAGGACACCCGCGCGTGTCAGCGCCTCGGCCCACGCCAGGCTCCCGTTCACGTCGTCCTCGAAGAGGCGCCGGTCGAAGGAGAACGACGCGCCCCAGGCGAGCAGCGCCTTGTCGGGCTCCACGTCGAAGCGTCCCGACCAGAGCGGCTTGGCCGCTTCCTGCGCCAGGGCGGGCGCGGCAAGCAGCAGCCCCAGGGCCGCGGGCACGAGCAAGCGGCGTGCGTAACCAGACATGGCTCTCTCCTTCGGGCAGGAATCGGTGCCCCGCACATGATACGCGCCCCGGCCACCACGGGACCGCAGCGCTCGGTCTGGAGAGAGAGTGCCCCGTCCGGGCGTCAGTTCTTCTTGATCTCTTCGAGCAGAAGCCCGAGGACGCGGGTGTAGGCGGCGTCGGCGTCCGCGTGCGCCTTCATGTAGTCCTTCTCGGACATTTTGTCCTCGCGCCAGTTGGCGTCGAAGCGCACGCTCGCGCTGCCGATGTCGTGGGCGTCCGCCGGCTGGTTGCGCTCGCCGCGCCGGACGCCGTCGGCGCCAAGGTCGGTGATGATGTTGCGGGACTCGGGATCGGAGGCGCTGTTGAGATCGATGTAGACCTCGCGGTACTCGCGGTTGATGATCTTCTCGTTCAGGACCGCCGGGACGCTGAACTTCGCCCACACGACGATGAGCTGTCCGGGGAGGGAGAGGGCCGCGGCGAACTCGTCCTGGCTGTCGGGCACGCGGACGGCGAAGCTGTCCAGCTTCCTGGCCGCGAGCTGCTGGGCGAACTCACGGGCCGGCGCCGTTGACTGCGGATCCTGGGCAAAGGCGGGCGACGACAGGCCGAGGAGCAGGCCCAGGACGGGAACGGAGCGGCGGAGGACGCGATTCATGCACTCCATCTATCACCCGGAGCGCGCCGGCGTCAATCCGGTGTTCACCCGATGAAGAGCGAATCGTCGTCGTCCACGCCCGGCCTCGCGTGCTTCCGCCGCCGCGACGCCTCGCGGAAGCCCCGGAACGCCGACACCGCCGCCTGCACGCCGCTCAGGATGGCCATGCCGTTCTTGGCCGGCCCCTGGACGAAGTGCCGCGCGACCGCGAGCGTCTCGTCCACGCGCGTGGCGACGTCGCCGACCAGCCGATCCACGCGCTCCACCTGCTTGGAGGCGAGCGTGGCGCTCCGCGAGGCTTCAGCGGCCACGTCCGTGAGCTTCCCGATGAGCGGCTTGACCTCGAGCTCGAGGCGCTCCGACATCTGTTCGACGCGGCGCATCAGCTTGTAGCCGGCAATGATGGCCCCCACCTGGATCGCCGCCATCAGCAGCACCGAAACCGCGATGACACCGAGGAAGGCCTCGGCCATCGGGCTCACGCCTGCTCCCCGCGCTCCCGCGCCTGCTGGAAGGCCTCGCGGCCGCGCTCGATGGCCGTCGTTACCCCTTCGCGATTGCGCTGGTAGAACTCGCGGCCCTGCTCGACGGCATCCCGGGCCTTGTCGCGACCCTCGCGAGCCTTCTGCCCGATGAAGTCCCGCGTCTCCTCGCCCGTCGCCGGCGCGTACAGCAATGCGATGGCGGCGCCGGTGATGGCGCCAATCATGAAGGCCAGCATCACGCTGCCCGCCCCGGCCTGGTTGTCCCTCGACATGTTCGCCTCCGACTCAGAAGATGCTCACCTTCACGTTGAGGTATCTCTTGGGGTCCTTGCGGATGTCCCCGATGAGCCCGCGCAGCTCTGACGCCGCCTGGTTCATGTTCTCATATAACTGCTTGTCCTGCAGCAGCTGCCCGGCGGTGCCCTGCCCGGCGTTCAGCCGCTCGACGAGGGAGTCGAGCCGCCCGGTCATGTCATCCAGGCGTGTGTAGAGGGCCTCCTCCGTCAGCAGCTTTCCCATCGTCCCTTCGCCCTTGCTCAGGCGGCCCGTGATGGTGTCGAGGTTGGCCGTCGTGGAGGTGAGGCTGCGGCCCATCGCCGGGTCGTTCATCAGCTGTCCCAGCGTGCCCTCGCCGCCGCGAATGCGCGCGGTAATGGCGTTCAGGTTCGTGACCGACTGCTGGAGCTCCTCGTACAGCTTCGGATCCCGCGTGAGGCGGCCCAGCGTGCCCTGCCCGTCGCCGATGGCGCGGGCCACGCGCTCGGCCGATCGGACAAACGCGTCCACGTCGCGATACACCGCATCGTCGGTGAAGAGGCGCCCGATGGTGCCCTTCCCGGCGCGGATGTCCTCGATCAGGCGTTTCGCCTCGGAGAGGCTGTCGGAGGCCGTCTCGGTCAACTCCGCGATCGTGCCCGGCGCGCGCCCCGAGCGCACGTACTCCCAGTCACCTAGCGGGGTGCCCTCGCTGGCTGCCGTGATGTCGATGGCGCCTTCGCCCAGCAGCGAGATGGAGCCGATCGTGGCGACCGAGCTCGTCGTGACCAGCTGGCGCATGTTGTCGTTGACCGTGAACCAGACCTCGACCCCCGTGCCCGAGAACCGCACGTCGCTGACCGAGCCCACCTCCACGCCGGCCACGCGCACGGGCGATCCGCCCTTGATGCCGGCGACGTTGTCGAACCGCGCCTTGAGCGGGTACAGCTGCCAGAAGAACCCCCCTCCGCCCACGGCGAAGATGAGGGCACCGGTCAGGACGAGGGCCACGACGGCGATGATGCCGAGCTTGAGCTCGGCGAACGCGAGTGAGCGTGTGCGAGGCATGCAGTCGAACCCCTTACGAGAGAAACGCCTGAAGATACGGATCGGACGACGCGCGCAGGTCCGCGGCCGACCCTTCGAAGACGATTCGGCCGTCCTTGAGCATGACGAAGTCGGCCTGCTCGAGCTTCTGCTCCCGGGCCGGGACCATCTCGATGCCGCCGTCGGCCGCGCGGACCGCCTCGTGCGTGGCGATGTAGAACGCGTCGCGCAGCTGGTGCGTAACGAGGACCGAGGTGACGTTCTCGAGGTCGCGCAGCTTGATGATCTCGGCGTCGATGGTGAGCGAGGTCATCGGGTCCAGACCCGTGGTGGGCTCGTCGTACAGCAGCAGCGTCGGCTTGGCCGCCATGGCCCGCGCGATGGCGACACGCCGGCGCTGGCCGCCCGACAGCTCCGACGGGGCCTTGTCGATGTGCTCGCCGAGTCCGACGAACCCCAGCACCTCCTCGACGCGGCGGCGCACGTCCTCGAGGGGCTGGCGGGTCTCCTCGTACAGTTTGTACCCGACGTTCTCGCCCACGCTGAACGAGTCGAAGAGGGCCCCCTCCTGGAACACCATCCCCATGTGATGGCGCACGCGCATCAGCTGCTCTTCGTTCATCTGGTCGACGCGGTGCCCGAGCACCCAGATGGTCCCGGCATCCGGCCTGAGCAGCCCCAGCATCAGCTTCAGGATGGTGGACTTCCCCGCACCGCTCGCGCCGAGGAAGATCTTGGTGTGGCCGGCGCGCACGTCGAACGTCACGCCGTCCAGGATGACCTTTTCATCGAAGGCCAGCGTCACCTTGTCGAAGAGCACGACCGGGGCGTGCGGCTCGACCAGCTCGATCGGGAGGCCGAAGTCGGCCAGGGACTCGCGTCTCATCAGAACAGCACCGAGATCAACAGGCGCGTCAGGAAGAAGTCCACCACGAGCACCGTCACCGAGGCGGCCACGACGGCGGTGGTCGTCGAGCGGCCGACGCCCTGCGTCCCTCCACTCGTCCTCAGGCCCACGTGACACCCGATCGTGACGATGATGACGCCGAGGAAGAAGGGCTTGACGAGCCCCATCCAGATGTCCTCGAGGTACAGGCCCTCCGCGACGGATTGCCAGTACACCGACGAGGCCACGCGCAGCTGCGACGTGGCGATGATCCAGCCGCCGAGCAGGCCCACCGCGTTGGCGATGACGGTGAGGATCGGGCACATGATGAACCCGGCCAGCACGCGGGGCACCACCAGCTTGCGGATGGGGTCCGTGCCGAGCGCGCGCAGGGCGTTCACCTGGTCGGTCACGACCATCGAGCCCAGCTCCGCGGCGATGCCGGAGCCGACGCGGCCGGCCAGCATCAGCGCCGTCAGCACCGGGCCCAGCTCCTTGATCATGGAGGCGCTGATGAGACGCCCCACGTAGGGCCGCGCGCCGAACTGGTCCATCGTCATCCCCGACTGCAGCGCCAGCACCGCGCCGGTGAAGAAGCCGGTGAGCAGCACCACGGTGAGCGATCCGAGCCCGATCACGTCGAGCTGCTCGACCAGGTCGTGCGCGTAGAACGGGCGTGAGACAGCGCCGCGCACCACCGCCACGTTCAGGCGCACGTACTCCTGCACCTCGAGCAACGCGCCCTTGAGGCGTTCACCGAGGAAGCCCGCGAGCAGCCGCTTCACGAGAACGCGGGCGCCCCCAGCCCGAGGTCGCGCGTCTTCAGGGCGCGGATCTGGTCACGCAGCGCGGCCGCCTTCTCGAAATCCAGGTTCGCCGCGGCGGCGCGCATCTCCCTGTCGAGGCCGGCGAGATGGGCATCGAGCTCGGCCTGTGACCGGAAGACGGGCACGCCAGGCCTCACCGGCTCCGGCACGCCCAGGTAGTCACGCTCGTAGATGCTGGTCAGGACGTCGTCGATGGACTTCACGATGGTGGTCGGCGTGATGCCGTGCTCGGCGTTGTAGGCGGCCTGCAGCGCCCGCCGCCGGCCGGTCTCGCCGATGGCCGCCTTCATCGAGTCGGTCATCGCGTCCGCGTACATGATCACCTGCCCGTTCACGTTGCGGGCCGCACGGCCGGAGGTCTGGATCAGCGCCCCGGCCGACCGCAGGAAGCCCTCCTTGTCGGCGTCCAGGATGGCCACCAGCGAGACTTCCGGCAGGTCCAGGCCCTCGCGGAGGAGGTTGATGCCCACCAGCACGTCGAAGACGCCGCGCCGCAGGTCCCGCAGGATCTCGACCCGCTCGAGCGTGTCGATGTCCGAGTGCAGGTAGCGGACCTTCACGCCCAGCTCCTGGTAGTACTGCGTCAGGTCTTCGGCCATGCGCTTGGTGAGGGTTGTCACCAGGACGCGCTCCCCCCGCTCGGCTCGCGCGCGGATCTCGCCCAGCAGGTCGTCCACCTGCCCCTTCACCGGGCGCACCTCGATGGGCGGATCCATGAGCCCGGTGGGCCGGATGACCTGCTCCACGACCACGCCGCCCGACTTCTGCAGCTCGTAGGGGCCCGGCGTCGCGGACACGTAGATCAACTGGTGCACCCGCTCCTCCCACTCCTCGAAGTTGAGCGGGCGGTTGTCGAGCGCCGACGGCAGCCGGAAGCCGTACTCGACGAGGACCTCCTTGCGCGAGCGGTCGCCGTGGTACATCCCCCGGATCTGCGGGATCGTCTGGTGGCTCTCGTCCACGATCACGAGCGCGTCCGAGGGCAGGTAGTCGAGCAGCGTCGGCGGCGGCTGGCCCGGCCGGCGGCCCGTCAGGTGCCGCGAGTAGTTCTCGATGCCGTGGCAGTAGCCGATCTCCTTGATCATCTCCAGGTCGAACATCGTCCGCTGGTGGAGCCGCTGCGCCTCGAGGAGCTTGCCCTCGCGCTCGAGGTCGCCCCGCCGCTCGGCGAGCTCGGCCTTGATGGTCTCGACGGCCTGCTTCAGCCGCTCGCGGCTCGTGACGAAGTGTGACTTCGGGTAGACCGCGGTGCGATCGTGGCGGCGGAAGGCCTTGCCGGTGAGCGGGTCGAACGACACCAGCTCGTCGATCTCGTCCCCGAACAGCCCGATGCGGAGCGCCACCTCCTCGTACGACGGGTAGACCTCGACGATGTCGCCGCGGACGCGGAAGGTGCCGCGGCCGAACTCCATGTCGTTGCGCTCGTACTGGATTTCGACGAGCTTGCGCAGGATCTGGTCGCGGCCAATCCGCTGGCCCCGCTCGAGAGGCAGGACCATCCCGTAGTACGCCTCGGGCGAACCCAGGCCGTAGATGCACGACACGCTGGCGACGATGATGACGTCGCGGCGTTCGAAGAGCGACCGGGTGGCCGACAGCCGCATGCGGTCGATCTCGTCGTTGATGGTCGATTCCTTCTCGATGTACGTGTCGCTGGACGGCACGTAGGCTTCGGGCTGGTAGTAGTCGTAATAGCTGACGAAGTACTCGACGGCGTTCTCCGGGAAGAAGCGCCGGAACTCCTGGAACAGCTGTGCCGCCAGGGTCTTGTTGTGCGCCATCACCAGCGTGGGGCGGTTCACGCGCGCGATGACCTGCGCCATCGTATACGTCTTGCCCGACCCGGTGACGCCCAGCAGGACCTGGTGCCTGTCCCCGCGCTCGAGGCCGTCCACGAGCTCCGGCACGGCGCGGACCTGGTCGCCTCGCAGCTCGAACTCGGACGTGAGGTGGAACCGATCGTAGACGGACGGCATACGCGTGACAGGAGGAACCCCTCATGGTACCACAGAGCCCAGGCCCGGCCGGCCGCACGGCCTGTCCTTACCGTGACGGTTTGTACGCGGCGAAGTACCCCTTGCGGGTGCGCACCTTCACGCCAGGCCGCTTCACCTTCACCTCCACCCTGCGCCACTGGCCGTCGGTGGCGGCGTTGGTGGAGGCATAGCCCAGCTGGTACTGCGCGCGGATCTCGTCCAGCACCTTCCGATACGTGGCGTCCAGGTCCTCGAGGCGCGAGGGGAAGAACGCCTGCCCACCGGTGGTCTCGGCCATTTGCTGGAGCCGCAGTCGCGATTCCATCCGGAGGCTCCCGCTGTGCTCCACCAGGCCCACGGCATAGACGGTGGTGTGCGAGGCCCTCAGCAGTTCCAGCGTTTCCCCATAGGAGAGGCTGGAGCGCGAGTCGGCGCCGTCGGTGTACATCACCAGCACGGGACGGCCGGACTGCGAGGAGGCGCCGTCCAGGTAGACGCCGAGCGCGTCGTAGAGGGCGGTCCATCCCTCCGGTTTCCGGTTGCGAATGCGCTCGACCACGCGCGGGAAGTCGCGCTGCGGGTAGCGCGTGACGCGGACCTCCGTGTCGAAGTCCACCAGCGTGATGTCCTCGGACTGCGGCAGGAGATTCAGGAACTTGATCGCGGCGCTGCGCGCCAGGCTGAGATCCCGCTCCATGCTGGCGCTGGTATCGAGCATGAGGCCGGGGTGCAGGCGGCTGAGCGTCTCCTCGCCTCCGCCGGGCGAGAAGTACCGGACCTCCTGCCTGCGCCCGTCCTCGACGATCTCGAAATCGTCCAGCCCGAGGTCGGTGACGAGGTTGCCGCGCCGGTCGGTCACGGTGACGCCGAAGGTGACCAGGTCGATGCCGGCCCGGAACACCACCTGCTCGGCCGCGAGCCCGGTCGAGGCCGCCATCAACAACGACGCGCCGAGAAGCCCGCGGCCCATACACGGATAGTACCCGAAACGCAGATGGCGGAGACGACGTCGATGGGCCAGGCGGCGCCGTTGATGCGCGGGGCCGGCGGCCATCTGCGCGCCATCCGCGATCCACACCATCTGCACTATCTGCGCCATCTGCGTTATCTGCGTTATCTGCGCCATCTGCGTTATCTACGCGCCATCTGCGTTATCTACGCGCCATCTGCGTTATCATCGGGGTCTGTGCGTTGTCTCGTGGTCTGTCACACGGAGCTGGTGGCCCGGCTCCTCGAGGCAGTCCTGGCTCCCCACGCCGACGTCGAGCTGATGGTGGAAAGCGCGGCATTCGCCCGCCGCGTGGACGATACGGGACTACCGATCAGCATCGCGGACCCCCAGCGCCTCGACAGTTTCGTCAAGGCCGACCTGACCCCCGGGACCGTCGTGCTGATCGAAGACAACGGGCGGAAGGGCCTGCGCAAGGTGCTCGACGCCGTGGTTGGCGCCGGCGGCACCCTGGTCTACGTGCTCGGCACGCGCCCGGACGAGATGAAGAAGGCCGAGGCGCTCAGGACCGACTTCCCCGACGTGAACACGCTCACCCTGGCCGAGCTGGTCGAGGCGCCCCTGCTGGCCGAGCTGGGCCGGTCGGTGACCCGCCAGAAGGTGCAGCAGTACCAGCACTACTTCCGCGACGCGGACCGCGTCCTCATCCTCACCCACAACGATCCCGACCCCGACGCCCTGGCCAGCGGCCTTGCGCTGCGCAGCCTGCTGCGCCGGACACGCCAGACGGCCATCATCGGCTGCCTGCAGGGCGTGACGCGCCCCGAGAACCAGCGCATGGTGAAGCTGCTGGATCTCGGCTACGAGCTCGTCACCCCCGACCAGTTCGCCGCGTTCGACAAGGTCGCGCTCGTGGACGTGCAGCCGCACTACTTCCCGGGCCTGTTGCCGCACGCCGACCTGGTGATCGATCACCACCCCGAGCAGTCGGGCTACACCGCCGTCTACAAGGACATCCGCCCGGATTACGGCTCCACCTCCACCATCCTCACCGAGCACCTCCGGGCCGTCGACATCGACATCTCCGAACGCACCGCCACGGCGATGCTCTACGCCATCAAGTCGGACACGCTGTTCTTCAACCGGCAGGCCAACAACGCCGACCTCGACGCCTTCTCGTACCTCTACCCGCGGGCCGACGCGACGATGGTGCGAAAGATGGAGGGATCGGAAATCACCGCCGAGCGGCTCGACTACGTCATCAAGGCCTGGCAGACCGGCCGCCTGGTGGAGCACGTCTTCTGCGCGTTCCTCGGCGAGCCGCCCCGTGAGGACTTCGTGCCCTACGTGGCCGATTTCTACCTGCAGCTCGAGGACGTCCAGTGGACCATCGTGTCCGGCGTGGTGAACGACACGTTCACCGTGTCGGTGCGCAACCTGGGCTACTCGCGCAACGCCGGCGACTTCGTCCGCCGCTGGTTCAACGACATCGGCAGCGCCGGCGGTCACCGCACCATGGCCAAGGCCGTCGTGCCCCTCGAGGCGTTCCAGCGCAAGTTCGGCACCTACGAGGGCAGCCGCATCAACCAGCGCATCCTGGAGCTCGTGCTGGACTTCCTGCACGAGGTGAAGCAGCCCGCGCGCTGAGGGGAGGCCGGCGCTGACGCGCCGGTGGGGGCCCTGCGGGTGGGCCGGCGCTCCGCGCCGGTGGGTCCTCGCTTGAGCAGGGTGCGGTTTGTCCAGCGAAGAAGGTCTCCGGCCCCACGCGAGCGAAGCGAGCGGCCACCGCAGGCCCTGCCGGCGCCGAGCGCCGGCCCACCGGGGGCCCCACCGGCGCGAAGCGCCGGCCTTATCCCAGCGCCTGATCCAGATCCTCGATCAAGTCCTGCGGATCCTCGAGCCCGATCGAGAGGCGGATCATGCCGCGCGACACGCCGGCCCGCGCCAGCTCCTCGTCCGACAGGCCGGTGTGCGACGTGAGGATCGGCAGGCTGCAGATGCTCTCCACGCCCCCGAGGCTGGCGGCGCGCTTGACGACCTTCAGCCGGTCGAAGGCCGCGAACGCCGCCTCCTGCCCGCCCCGCACGTCGATGGTCACCATGCCGCCGAAGCCGGACATCTGACGGCGTGCGATGTCGTGGTCGGGATGCGAGGGCAGCCCCGGGTAGTAGACGCGCGCGATCCTGGGATGCGCCTCGAGCGCGGTCGCCACCGCCGAGGCATTCGCATTGTGCCGGGCGACGCGGAGGGGCAGCGTCTTCAGACCGCGGCCCAGGGCGTAGGCGGGCTGCGGGTCGAGGACCGATCCCATCAGCCGCCGCGCCTTCGCGATGGGCTCGAGCCGCGCGCGCGTGCCGGACAGCACCCCCGCCGTCACGTCGCTGTGCCCGTTCAGGTACTTCGTCGCGCTCTGCATCGAGATGTCCACGCCCATCGCGAGCACCGGCTGGTTCAGCGGGCAGGCAAAGGTGTTGTCCACCACCGACGTGACGCCGGCGGCCCGGCACGCCGCGGCCACCGCGCGGACATCCACGCACCGCAGCGTCGGGTTGATGGGCGACTCGAACCACACGACTTTCGTGTGCGGCCCGATCACGCGCGCCGGGTCGGCCAGTTCCTCCAGGGTGACGAACCGCCCGACGATGCCGAAGCGCGGCAGCAGATCCGTGATGAGGTGATGCGTCCCGCCGTAGATGGCCCCGCTGCAGACGACCTCGTCACCCTGCTGCAGCAGGGTCAGCAGCACGTGGGTCGTGGCCGCCTGGCCCGAGCTGAAGAGCAGCGACTGCTCCGCGCCTTCCACGGCCGCGAGCTTCTCCTCGACCGCCACGACGGTGGGATTCTCGTACCGCGAATAGAGGTAGCCGGAGGATTGGCCTGCCTGGTAGGCCTGGACCTCCGCGGCCGACTCGAAGACGAACGTGCTCGTCTCGTAGATGGGCGTGGTCAACGAGGGCGTGACCCCTGAGGTCACGCGCTCGCCCGTGTGAATCAGCTCCGTGCTCTTCCGCATCCCCGCCCTCCTCCTGCCAGGCAACTACATCCGTTCGCCGCTCGCGCCGAGGATCGGCTCGATGAACTGCCGGTAGGCATCCTCGTAGCCGTGCTCCATCAGCTCGTCGAGCGTGTGTCGGCGGTCCGAGCCCTCGTCCCAGGCGCCGGCCAGGTCCAGCGGCCGCACGGGGTTGTGCGCCGGCCTGATCACGTACGTGAGCGGCACGCGATGCTGCAGGTGGCGCAGGGCATCACCGAGGGCCGCGGTCTCGGCGCTCGCCAGCTGCTCCGCGATGCGCCCCATGCCGTCGGTGCGCGCCAGCCTCAGCGCGTGCGGCCCGGGAACGTCGGGCGCCGCCGACACGACGATGAGCTGCTCCGCCCCCGCGGCCGCGGCCTCCTCGATGACACGGCCGACCGCGGCGGTGCGATCGGCCAGGCGGTGCGACTCCCCTCTCCAATAGGCATCCGGCGCAAAGCCGATCACGCGGGGCTCGGACACCCCGGGCAGCGTCAGCGCGGCGCCGAGGACGTCGGCCAGATGGTCGCGGGCCACGCCCGCGAGGTCGTGCGCCTCGGCGCGCCGGCTCGACGCGGCGGTCGTCGCGCCAAAGAGCGTCTTGCGATACGGCTCGCGCACCAGGCCGAAGACCATGTCCCGGCGCGCGTCGAGATCGTGCACCACGAGGATGAGCTCGCGAAAGCCGGGATGGCCCAGGTTCTCGGCGAGCAGGTCCGCATAGCGGCGGCTCAGATCGCGCGGATCCGGTGCTCGCAGCCTCGCCCCGCCGCGCAGGATGCTCCAGAGCGCGGATGTTCCCGCGTCAATGGCGCGCGACGCGTCCACCGGGGCGCCGAGCAGCGACCAGAGCGCGTGCGCGGCCGCGCTCCGCCGGACGGGGGCTCGCCATGCGTGAAGCGCCAGGCCCGCGGCCAGCACGACCAGGCCCGCGAGGGCAATGAGGGTCACCAGGCGTGGCACCCAGGTCGGCAGGGCCTCCTGGGAGAAGGCCGAGCCCACGGCGGCCAGCGCACGGCGCGCGAGCTCCGCCCCCTGTTCCAGCCCGGCCATGCCGAGTGCCATCGCGACGGGGTAGATGGCAGCCACGAGCAGGAGCGCGGCCGCGGGTGCGGCGAACACGGCCAGCGCCGCCCACAGCAGCAGGCGGAGCCACCGGAACGTCCATCGCCACCGGTAGAACGTGCGGGGCGCCGGGCTGCGCCAGACGCCGCCGCTGTCCCAGAGGGGCGCGGCGCCGTCGATGGCGTAGAGCACGGCCCCGAGCGCGCCGATGCCGCGGCCGCAGACGAGGTCGACCTTGATGCCCGTTTCGTGAAGCGCGCGGAGAACGCCCGCGTGGTACGCGCCGTCGGCGCCGGTCCCGTTCAGCACCAGCGCCGTGCGACGCTCGGGGGAATAGTGGTCGGCCACTACTCGTCGTGGATCGTCACCAGCTTCAGGATCTCGAACTTGCGGCCGCCCGCAGGCGTGGTCACGACGATCTCGTCACCCTCCTCGCGGTTGAGGATGGCGCGCCCGATAGGAGACGAGGTGGAGATGAGGCCCTTCTCGCCGTCGGCGTCCTCCGGCATCACGAGCTGGTAGACCAGCTCCTGCCCGGTGGACTCGCGCAGCGTGACGGTGGACCCGAACCCGGCCTTGCCGTGCGGGATCTTGTCCATGTTCATCAGCGCGATCTCGTTCATGCGCCGGCGCAGCATCCCGATGCGCGCCTGGACGTAGGTCTGGCGCTCCTTGGCCGCCTGGTACTCCGCGTTCTCGCGCAGGTCGCCCAGCTCGCGCGCGCGCTGGATCTCCTTCGGGAGCTCCATCTTCAGCTCGCGCTCGAGCACGGCCACCTCTTCTTCAAACCGCTTGAGGAGCTTTTCCTTCATCGTTCAAACTTCAGACTTTAGCATAATTGTTCCCAGCCTCATGCCGCTCATCACCAGCCGCCAGCACGCCATCGTCAGGCAGTGTCGGGCCATCGCGCGCGGCGACGCGAGCCGACTGGTGCTCGACGGCTGGCACCTGCTCGACGAGGCGCTGGGCGCCGGCTTCGCGCTGGAGACCGTGGCCGCGCGCGCGGAGGTGTCGCCCGGGCAGCGTGCCACGCTCGAACGGGCCAGGCGAGCCGGCGCGGAGGTGGTGCGGGTGTCCGCGGCCGTCATGGATGCGCTTTCCCCCGTCCAGTCGCCGACCGGGGTCGTGGCCATCGCCGCGCGGCCCACGGTGGACCCGCGCGCGCTCGCCGCGCCCGCGCCGGCGCTCGTCATCGCGGGCTTCGGCATCCAGGACCCCGGCAACGCCGGCGCCATCGTCCGTGCGGCCGACGCTGGCGGCGCCACGGGCGTGCTCCTCGACCGGACGTCGGCCGACCCGTGGGGATGGAAGGCGCTGCGCGCCTCGATGGGGAGCGCCCTGAGGCTGCCCGTGCTGCGCGACGAGTCCGCGCTGGCGCGACTGGAGGCCTGGCAGGCGGACGGCGTTCGCGTGGTGGCTGCCGATCCCGGCGCGGCCGCGAGGATGTACGACGAGCGCCTCGATGGACCGACGGTCCTCGTCGTCGGGTCCGAAGGGGCCGGCGTCCCCGCCGAGGTGATGCGCGCTGCCGACGCGCGCGTGCGGATTCCCATGCGCGCCCGCGTCGAGTCGCTGAACGTCGCGGTGGCCGCCGCGGTGCTGCTCTACGAAGCCGCGCGGCAGCGCGAGTGGGTCGAAATCGTATGAGCCTCTTCGACGTCGACCCGGAGCCGGTGGACCCGCGCACCGTCCCCCTGCCCGAGCGCATGCGCCCGCGCACGCTGGACGAGGTCGTCGGGCAGGACGAGGTGATCGGTCCCGGCCGGCCGCTGCGCGAGATGATCGAGCGCGACCTGCTGCAGTCGATCATCCTCTGGGGGCCGCCGGGCACGGGCAAGACGACGCTCGCACGCCTCATCGCCGATCTCACCCGCGCGGAGTTCGTGTCGTTCAGCGCCGTGCTGGCCGGCATCAAGGAGGTCAAGGACGTGATGGCCGCCGCCCAGGAACGCCGGCGGCGCCTGGGCACGCGCACCATCGTGTTCGTGGACGAGATCCACCGCTTCAACAAGGCCCAGCAGGACGCCTTCCTGCCCCGCGTCGAGGCCGGCGACATCGTCCTCATCGGGGCCACCACCGAGAACCCCTCCTTCGAGGTGAATGCGGCGCTGCTCTCCCGGTCCAAGGTGTTCGTGCTGAAGCCCCTGGACGAGGCCGCTACCCTCACCATCCTGAGGCGGGCCCTCGAGGATCCCGAGCGGGGCCTCGGGCGCGAGCAGGCCGAGGCGTCCGACGCCGTGCTGGCGCACATCGCCCGCTTCGCCAACGGAGATGCCCGCGCCGCGCTCAACCTGCTGCAGCTGCTGGTGGCCTCCGCCCCTCAGGGAGCCGGACGGCCGAAGGTCGACGAAGCCCTGCTCGAGCGCACGCTGCAGCACAAGGCGCTGCTCTACGACAAGGGCGGCGAAGAGCACTACAACCTGATCTCCGCGCTCCACAAGTCCATGCGCAACAGCGATCCCGACGCCGCCGTCTACTGGCTGGCCCGCATGGTCGAGGCCGGCGAGGACCCGATGTACATCGCGCGCCGCCTGGTGCGCTTTGCGTCCGAGGACGTGGGGAACGCCGATCCCCAGGCGCTGGTCGTGACGATGGCCGCGAAGGATGCGGCCCACATGCTCGGCTTCCCCGAGGCCAACACCGCGCTCGCCCAGGCCGCCCTCTACCTGGCCACGGCCCCGAAGAGCAACGCGGTGTACGCCGCGTACGGCGCCGCCGCCGAGTCGGCGAAGCACGACGTGGCCTCGCCGGTTCCCCTCCACCTTCGCAATGCGCCGACGAAGCTGATGAAGCAGCTGGACTACGGCAAGGGCTACCGGTATGCGCACGACGAGACCGAGGGTGTCGCCGACATGGACTGCCTGCCGGACAACCTGAAGGGCCGCACCTTCTACACGCCCACCGAGCGCGGCTTCGAGAAGGAGATCAAGCGGCGCCTGGACGGCTGGAAGCAGATCAAGCGGCGTCGGAAGGAGCCCTGATCCAGCGGCCGCACGCGTCCCGCCGCCCGACTCCCGACGCGATCAGATCCGCTCGAAATTCTTCTCCACCTCCCGCCGCGTGATCCTCAGCATCACCGGGCGGCCGTGCGGGCACACGGTCGAATACGAGGTGGCGCGCAACTCCTCCAGGATGTGGGCCATCTTCTCGAAGGTCAGCGGGTAGTTGGCCTTCACCGCCGCGTGGCAGGCCGTCAGCGCGGCAATGCGCTTCAAGCCCTCCTCCACACCGAGGCCCCGGTCCAGGCCCTCGAGGTCGTTGGCCAGGTCGCGAAGTGCGGTATCGCACTCGTGGTTGGGCAGGATGGCCGGGATGGCCGTCACCTTCACGGTGTCGCCCCCGAACTCCTCCACCTCGAAGCCGAACCGTTCCAGTGCCTCCGCGCGTGACACGAGCGCCTCACGCTCGGCTGGCGCGAGCTCCAGGATGATCGGCACCAGCAGCCGCTGGCTTTCGAGCGGGCGCTCGGTGAGCCGCTGCATGATCCGCTCGAACAGTACCCGCTCGTGCGCGACATGCTGGTCGATGATCGCAATCCCCTCGTCATCGATGGCGATGATGAACGTGTCGCGGAACTGCCCCAGCGGGACCAGCGGCCGCATCCCCGTGACGCCGGGCGCGTGCCCCTCCGCCCCCCGAACCTCCGCGCCTTGAACCCCCGCGCCTTGAACCCCCGTGCTTTGAACCTCCGCGCCTTGAACCCCTGTGCTTCGACCTCCCGTGCCCGGCCCCTGGGGGCTCCACCTCGTCGTGTAGACCCCTCCCCCCAGCACTCCGGGAATCGCCTGCGGAATCGGCCTGCCGGGCACGAGGTCGGAGGGCCGAAGCTGAAGTTCGGGAGCGGGCCCTCGTCCGAGCGCGTCGGCGACGGCTCGCCGCACGACTTCGTGCACCAGCGACTGCTCCTTGAAGCGGACCTCGGCCTTGGTGGGGTGCACGTTCACGTCCACGCGGTCCGGCGGCACCTCCAGGAACAGGTGCACCTCGGGGCTCCGCTCCTTGTTCGACGCCACGCTGTAGGCGTCGAAGATGGCGTGCGCGATGGTCCTGTCCTTCACGATCCGGCGGTTGACGAAGACGTGCTGCGGCCCGCGCGTGGGGCCGTGCTCGGCGAGCGCGGCAACGTATCCGTGAAGGCCGATTCCCGCCGACTCGCGGTGCACCTCCACCAGGTCCGGCCGATCGCCATAGAGCTGGTACAGGCGGTCCGCCACCGACGTCACGGGTGGGCACGACAGCACCTTTCGCCCGGCGTTCACCAGCACGAAGCCGATGCGCGGGTAGCACAGCGCCAGCTGCGTGACCGTCTTCGAGATCTGCGCGCTCTCGGCCGCGTCCGATTTGAGGAACTTCCGGCGAGCCGGCAGGTTGTAGAAGAGATCCGCCACCTCCACCAGCGTGCCCTCGGGCCCGCCGGCCTCCATGACGGACTCGATCACGCCCGCGTTGACGCGGACCTCGGTCCCGCCCGGCTCTCCCCGGGCGCGCGTGCGCAGGCGGAAGTGCGATACCGATGCCATGGAGGGCAGGGCCTCGCCACGGAAGCCGAGGGTGACGATGGCACCGAGATCGTCGGCCCTCCGGATCTTGCTCGTCGCGTGGCGCTCCAGGCTGAGCCGCGCATCGTCCGGTGCCATGCCGATGCCGTCGTCCTCGACGCGGATCAGCTTCTTGCCGCCGTACTCCGTCGTGATGGTGATGCGGGTGGCTTCGGCGTCGATGGCGTTTTCGACCAGCTCCTTGATGACCGATGCGGGCCGCTCCACGACCTCGCCGGCCGCGATCTGGTTGGCCAGGTCGTCTGGCAGTTTCGTGATGCGTCCCATGGCGCTCCTACAGCCACCCCGACTTCTTGAACCAGACGTACATGCCGGCGCTGGCGAGGAGCATCACGGCGACGATCTCCCAGAACTGCGCCGTCCCCTCGCCCGCCAGGCTCGGCAGCGGCACGTTCATCCCGAAGAGGCCCGTGATCACCGTGAGGGGGCCGAACAGCGTGGCGATGACCGCCAGCAGCCGCGAGACGTCGGCGAGGCGATTGGACACGGATGCCAGGTGCGCATCCAGGATGCCCGTCACGCGGTCCTGGAACACGATGGCATCCTCGGCCATGCGCGCGAACTGGTCGTATGCGTCGCGAAACCGGTAGGCCATTTCCTGGTTGACCAGGTCGAACTCCCGCCTGGCCAGCCGGCCCACGGCGTCGCGCTGCGGCACGACGATGCGTCGGAGCATCGAGATGTCGCGCTTCACGGCGAGGATGTCGCCCATGAGGCCTTCGTGGTTCTCCTCGATGACCGACTTCTCGATCTCTTCGAGCCTCTCCTCGAGCTCGTCGGCCTCCGGGCGGTAATGGTCCACCATCGTGTCGAGGATGCGGTGCAGCAGCGCCACGGGTCCCTCGGCCAGGATGTGCGCGGTCCGCTCGCACAACTCGGTGACGTGCGCGATGCTGCGGCGGCGCCCGTCGTGAACCGTCACGAGAAACGACGCGCCGAGGAAGAAGTCCGTGTCGTGCGTCTCGAAGGTGTGTTCGGGGGCATGGAAGTTGATGCCGTGGAAGACCAGGTACAGGTAGTCGCCGTACGACTCGATCTTGGGATGCGGCTCCCGTTGCAGCGCCGACTCCACGGCCAGGTCGTGAAAGCCAAAGACCTCGGACAGCATGCGCCCCTCGGCCTCGGTGGGCTCCACGAAGTCGGCCCAGACCGTCACGCCGCTGCCCGGCTTCAGCCACGCGGGGTCGACCGAGGTGACCTCGCGAGTGGCGCCGTGTGCGTGGACGAAGATTCTCGTCATCGCGTCCCCGGGAGCCTGAGGGGCTGGACCAGCGCGGCGAATCGCGGCTCGTTCCGGAGCGGATCGAGGATGGGGTCCACGGCTGCGAGCTCGATCCAGCGGCTGTGCTCTTCGACCGCCTTCTCGAGCCACGACAGCGCCGCCTCGCGGTCGCCGAGCCCCAGGTGCAGATAGCTCATCTCGATCGCGGGGACGTAGTGGCGCACGGCGTGCGCCTCGAGCGCCCGAAGGACCTCGCGGGCCTCGTGGGTGCGACCGGCTTTCGCGTGCACGTACCCGACGAGCCACGTGGGGGTGTTCCCCATATCGGCCCGCGACCTGAGGGCTGCATCCATGGCCTCGTCCAGCCGGCCGAGCGAGGCGAGTGCGACGCCCTGCCAGAACGCGGCCGTGGAGTATCGCGCGTCGATCGCCAACGCCCGCTGGAAGTACGGTAGGGCTTCTTGGGCCCGGCCGGTGAAGTAGTGCACGATGCCGGTGGATCCCAGCAGACCGGGGGAGCGTGGATCCAGCTCCAGGGCCTTCAGGCTCTGTTCGCGCGCCTCCTCCGCCCGCCCGAGCCCCATCAGCAGGTGCGCCAGCAGGAACGACGGCATCTCCGCCCGGGGATCGAGCGCCAGCGCCCGACGGTAGTTGGCCTCCGCGCCGGCCCAGTCCCGTGCCCATTGCACCTGGGTATGCGCGAGCGTACTCCACCCGAAGCCGTAGGTGGGATCCAGCTCCACCGCCCTCCGGGCCTCGGCCTCCGCGGCTGGAAGGACGACTGACGGGCGCTCCAGACCGAAGACCGCGAACAGCGTCAGCACGTTGGCCAGAGCGGCCCGCGCCGGCGCGTAGCGCGGGTCGGCCTGCACGGCGGACTCAAAGGCCACCCGGGCGCGCTGCAAGTCGGCCTGGGAGCGGCTCCGAAGCGCCTGCTCACCAGCCACCATCTGTTGAACGACCGCCGTGTTCAGCGTCACCTGCGGCGCCACCGGCGGATCCGACTCCCGTGCGGGAACGGGCTCGGCAATCGCGCCCGGGCCTCGGACCATCAGGACTCCGGCACCGAGCACGCCGAGAAACAGGATCGCGACAACGGCCAGCCCCCAGTGGCGGGTGGCCGTTCCGGTCCCGGGATGCGCAGCCTCCCCGACCCGGGGGCGCATCGGCGAGCTGGAGGCGGCAGCGACGGCGGGCTCGATTCCGTCGCCGGCATCGGCTGGGCGCACGTCGGCATCGAACCGATAGCCCCTGCCGCGGATGGTACGGATGACGTCCTGCCCGGGCTCCAGCGCCCGGCGGATGTCCACCAGGCACTGCACGATGGAATCGTCGGTGACCGCCGCGCCACCCCACACCGCTTCGATGAGCTCCTCCTTGCCGATCACCCTCCCGGGATTTCGGGCCAGGTAACTGAGCACGTCGAACGACTTCGCCCGCAGGTGCCGCACCGAGCCGTCGCAGGTGAGCTCGCGCCGCCGCACGTCGAGCACGGCCCGGCCAAACACCAGGGGCGGTTCGGGTCTTGGCGCGTTCATGGTGGATTTCGGCTGAATTTCGTCGGGCCGTCGCCCAGCCTTCGTGACCCTCGGGCCCGGGCCTGCTACTGCTGGCGGCACGGCGACGCCCGTCTCCGGTAGTCGACGGACGAGCCAATTATACGGCCCGCCCCCTTGGTCGGCGTGGCCGTGCGAGGAGGAAGCATGCGAGTGTGGTTCTCACTCCATCGGGCGGGGCTCGCGTACGCCCTTGCCGTGGTCATCACCGTGCCAGCCAGCGCTCAGATCATCCAGGAGCACGCCACGGGACTTCGCGCCCCCGCTCGGCTCCTGTCCCTGCCGGACGGCCAGTTGCTCGTCGCCGAGGCCGGCAGCGGCCCCAACACCGGGCGCGTGTCCCTGGTGGATCGCGACGGCCGTCGTTTCACGGTCGTGGATGGGCTGCCCTCCGGGCTGCACGGCCCGCGGCTCGATCCGAGTGGTCCGTCTGGTCTGGTGCTGGACGGGCGTCGCCTGTACGTGCTCATCGGCAATGGCGACATCAGCCTGCCGGGCGCGGGCCAGGGAAGCGAGGTTCCGAACCCCTCGCCCGCCTCTCCGCTGTTCAGCGCCATTCTCCTGTTCGACTTCGCAACCGGGGACGCGCCGTCGCTCGGCCACGTCCTGCCCGCGAGTGCCCACGCGACGCTGGCCCGCGGCGACGCGGTGTATCTCCGGAACGCGGACGGCGAATCGGTGCGCGTGTCGCGGCTCGTGGATTTTCCGGACTTCGTGGCGGAACCGCGTCCTGACGAGCCGCGCCACGTCCGGATCTCGAATCCCTACGGGATCGTGGGCAACAACTCGCGACTGACCGTGGTCGACGCGTCGATGAACCTGGTCTGGGACGTGACGATCAGGCCGACGCTCGGCGAGCCACGCGTGCTGGCCAGGCTCGCCCCGGTGCCGAACACCGTGGCTGGCCTGGGCCCGCCAATGGTCGAGGCCGTGCCCGCCGCGATCCGGGTCGCGGGCGACGACTACCTGGTGTCGCTCCTGACCGGGTTCCCTTTTGGCCCAGGCGCCGCCAGCCTCTGGCGCATCCGCCGGCACACGGGCGAAGTCGAGCGCATCGTGGGCGGGCTGCAGACGGCGGTGGACGTCTGGCCGCTGACGGGCACCGGCGAGCTGTCGTACGTGCTGGAGTACTCGCAGAGCTTCCTGACGGGCGGCACCGGTCGACTGGTCCACGTGAACGCGGCGACGGGCACCGTCGCGCCCATCGCCGACGAGCTCGAGGCGCCGACCGGGTTGGCGCGGGACACGCGAACCGGCGACGTGTTCGTCACCGAGTTCCGCCGCGGTCGCATCCTTCGCATCCTCACCAGGTGATTCCGTCGCGACCACCCGAATCGAAAGGAGGAGCCCCTGTGCACGACTCAGCAGGGTGAGAAGTACCCGGGAGGGGTGCTATGTCGTGACCGGACAGCGCCTGCGGCGACAGCCCCGAGCGACCGGTCGGCGGGTCGCGGTGGGCAGATGAGGACGGGCTCCCAGGTGCTGGGGTTCCGAGGATCAGAGGATCCGGCGGAACCCCAGAACCCTAGAACCCCAGAACCCGAGAACCCGAGAACCCGAGAACCCGAGAACCCTAATCCCCCACCTTGACGCTGAGCGCGGCCTGCGCGGCGGCCAGGCGCGCGACGGGCACGCGATATGGCGAGGCGCTGACGTAGTCCAGCCCCACCTGGTGGAAGAAGTGCACCGAGGCGGGATCGCCGCCGTGCTCGCCGCAGATCCCCACCTTGAGGTCCGCGCGCGTGGCGCGGCCCTTCTGCACGCCCATCGCCACCAGCTGGCCGACGCCCGCGGCGTCGAAGGTGGCAAATGGATCCTTGTCGAGGATCTTCTTGTCCTGGTAGATGCGCAGGAACTTGCCCACGTCATCCCGTGAGAACCCGAAGGCCATCTGCGTGAGGTCGTTGGTGCCGAAGGAGAAGAACTGCGCCTCCGCAGCCACCTCGTCGGCCGTGACGGCGCCGCGCGGCACCTCGATCATGGTGCCAACCAGGTACTTGATCCTGATCTTCTGCTCCTTCATCACCTCGGCAGCCACGCGGTCCACGATCGCCTTCTGGTCCTGAAGCTCCTTCACGAGCCCGACGAGCGGGATCATGATCTCGGGCACGACCTTCAGGCCTTCCTTGTTCAACTGGCAGGCAGCCTCCAGGATGGCGCGCGCCTGCATCTCGGTAATCTCGGGATAGGTGATCCCGAGCCGCACGCCGCGGTGGCCGAGCATCGGGTTGAACTCGTGGAGCTGCTCCACGCGGGCCAGCAGCGCCTTCTTCTCGGCCAGGCTGCTGCCGCCCTTGCCGGTGGCTTCCATGACGGCGATCTCCACCATCAGGTCCTCGCGCTTCGGCAGGAACTCGTGGAGCGGCGGATCGATGGTGCGGATCGTCACCGGCGAGCCGTGCATCGCCTTGAACACGCCGTAGAAGTCCTGGCGCTGCAGCGGCAGCAACTCCGCCAGCGCGGCGCGCCGGTCCGCCTCGTTGTCGGCCAGGATCATCCGCTGGACGATGGGAATGCGGCCCTCCCCGAAGAACATGTGCTCGGTACGGCACAGGCCGATGCCACGGGCGCCGAACTTGTAGGCGAGCTCCGCCTGGTCCGGCTGGTCCGCGTTGGCGCGCACGCCCAGGCGCCTGAACTTGTCGGCCCACGTGAGCAGCTGATTGAAGCGCTGGTAGATGTCCGACTCCGAGGGCTTCATCCTGCCGCCCACCACCTGGAGGATCTCGCTCGGGTGCGACGACACGCGCGCGATCTTCACCTCGCCCGTGAGGCCGTCGAAGGCCACCCAGTCGCCTTCCTTCAGGACCTGCCCCTTCACCGTCACGGTCCTGCCGTGCTCGTTGATCTGGAGTTCGCCGGCGCCGACGATGGAGGGCTTGCCCATCTGGCGGCCCACCACGGCGGCGTGGGAGGTCATGCCGCCGGTGGCGGTGAGGATGCCCTGCGACACCCACATGCCGTGGATGTCGTCGGGCACGGTCTCGCGGCGCACGAGGATCACCGGCTTGCCCGCGTTCGACCACTTCACCGCCTCTTCGGAACTGAAGACCACCTGGCCGCAGGCCGCGCCGGGCGACGCCGGCAACCCCCGGGTGGCCACCGGGATGCCCTTCCACTCCTTCGGATCGAAGCCGGGCGCGAGCAGCTGCGACAGCGCCTCGGGATCCACGAGCAGGAGCGCTTCCTTCGGGGTGACGAGCCGCTCCTTCACGAGATCGGTGGCGATGATGACCGCCGCGTGGCCGGTGCGCTTGCCGCTGCGCGTCTGCAGCATGTAGAGCCGGTCGTCCTGGATGGTGAACTCGAAGTCCTGGATGTCCTTGTAGTGCCGCTCGAGCCGCGTGGTGATCTGTCGGAGCTGCTGGTACGCGTGCGGCATCACCTTCGCCAGCTCGCTGATGGGCTGCGGCGTGCGGATCCCGGCGACCACGTCCTCGCCCTGGGCGTTGATGAGGAACTCGCCGAAGAACTCCTTCGCGCCGGTCGCGGGGTTGCGCGTGAAGCCGACGCCCGTGCCCGAGCGGTCCCCGGTGTTGCCGAACACCATCATCTGCACGTTCACCGCCGTGCCGATGGAGTCGGGGATGTCGTAGATGCGCCGGTACTCCCGCGCGCGCGGGTTGTTCCACGAGCGGAAGACCGCGTTGCGCGCCATCTTCAGCTGATCGTTCGGATCCTGCGGGAACGGCTTGCCCGTCTGCCTCCTGACGACGGCCTTGTAGGCGTCCACGACGTCGCGCAGCGCCGCCTCGTCCAGGTCGGTGTCCAGCGACGCGCCCTTCGCCTTCTTGACCGCCTCGAACTCGTGCTCGAACGCGGACTTGGGAATCTCCAGCACGACGCTGCCGAACATCTGCATGAACCGACGGTAGCTGTCGTAGGCGAACCGGCCGTTCGCGGTGCGGCGCTTCAGGCCCTCCACGGCCGCGTCGTTCAGGCC